>NZ_ATUZ01000001.1 GCF_000420465.1 Desulfovibrio desulfuricans DSM 642
CAATCGCGAGGAGCGTTTATGCTCCCCTTCGAACCACAAGTCAACCACTTTTTTGCATCTTGGCGAATTTCGCCGCGACTCAATGTGCCGATCCCGTGACGCGAGAAATGCACTTTAAGCAAACACACCTCCCGTGTCAACACAAAACCCAATTTTGTACAAATATTCAATCAAACGCCCGACCAGAACCAGTTTTCAGGGTTTATCTACGCTTCCCCCACCCGCTCGCCACATCTACACTCTGCCTTTTCCCATCCAACTGCCCATCCATAACCATTCAGTGCACCGCCCTCTCGGGCACCAGGTCAACCCCTGCATGGCACGCAGCAAGGGCATACCCATAATCGCCCATGTATGCCACGCATTCGCTGCTCTTCTTTATAGATGCCGTAACTAACATTTCGTCACTTGGCGAAATATGCTTGACTTCAAAAGCCCCGCTTCTTATATTTCGCCACACAACGAAATGAAAAGGACATCCACCTCCACCATCCCTACGGAGTACACATGCTCAGCTACATTTCCGCTATTCGAGCGCTTGGCGACGAAAACCGCCTGCGCATACTCATGGCCCTGCGCCTGCGGCCCCTGTGTGTTTGCGAGATAACAACGCTCCTTGGGCTCGCGGCATCCACCACCTCCAAACACCTCTTTATCCTGCGGCAGGCGCGTTTGATCGAGAGCATTAAGAATGGTCGCTGGGTTTATTACCGCCTGCCGCAGAATCCCACAGACTGTGTGCGCGATGCTCTGGCGCTGACAACCCGCGAGTTGGCCGACTGCCCGCAGATTGCTCAGGATGCAGCCGCCTTGCCAGGTATTTCGCACAACACCAGCATCCACGAATTCTTCAAGCAGAAGCATATTCCCGTCCCAGCCGACCAGGCAGACGACACAGAAGACGAGGCCGCGCAAACCGCTGGCACCCCCGCATAAAGTCAGGAGATTTGAATGGAATCCACCAAGCTTAGCCCCTTGCCCATGAAGGCATGCTGCGCTTCATGCGCGCCGGAAGAACCGAGCGACCGCGACCAAGATCACGGCTGTGCCTGCTGCCATGATCACAGTCACGACAATGAACACGGACATGACCATGAAAAGCGCGAAATCGCCATCATGGCCATATCGGCCGTGCTTTTCGCCATCGGTATGGTCGCTGATGAACGCCTTGCCGAGATCATGCCCAGCTGGCTGGTCATTGGCATCTTCTACGCCCTGCCATATGTATTGTGCGGCTTCGATGTGCTGCGCATCGGGGCGCAAAGCATCCTGAGGAAGGACTTTTTCAACGAATTTACACTGATGGGCGGTGCAACCATCGCGGCCATAGCCCTTGGGCAATTGCCGGAAGCCGTGGGCGTCATGCTGTTTTACTGCGTGGGTGAATTTGTGCAGGAGCGCGCAGCCGGGCGCTCGCGCCGTTCGGTCAAGGCCCTGCTGGCCGCACGGCCCAGCATTGCCCACGAAATGCTGGATAGCGGCGCTACCCGCGATGTGGAACCCGAAGCCCTTGGCCCAGGCAGTCACATTCTTGTGCGCCCCGGCGAAAAAATCCCGTTGGACGGCACCGTGCTTGAAGGCGATTCGCAGGTGGATACCTCCCCGCTCACGGGCGAGTCAGTGCCCCAGCGCATAGCTCCCGGCAGTCGGGTGCTTGCGGGCACCATCAATCTTAATGCGGCCCTGCGTGTTGAAGTGACAACGGCCTTTGGCGATTCGTCCATAGCCCGCATTCTGGAAATGGTCGAAAACGCCGTGGCCCGCAAGGCCCCTACGGAACGCTTCATCACCCGCATGGCCCGCTGGTACACCCCCGCAGTGACGGGCATTGCCTTTCTGGTAGCAGTGCTGCCTCCCCTGTTCGGGCTTGGGCCCTTCTCTCAGTGGATTTACCGCGCTCTGGTGCTGCTGGTCATTTCCTGCCCATGCGCCCTGCTTATTTCCATTCCGCTGGGTTACTTTGGCGGCATTGGCGCCGCTTCGCGCCGGGGCATCCTTATCAAGGGCGGCGCGGTGCTCGACAACCTGCGCGACATCCGCGTGGCTGCGCTGGACAAGACCGGCACCCTCACCGAAGGCGTGTTTGAAGTAAACGCCGTGCTGCCTGCCGAAGGTATTGCCCCCAATGATCTCCTGGCCGCCGCCGCGCTGGCGGAGAGCCGCTCCAACCACCCCATTGCCCGCTCTGTCATGCGCGCTGCGCAGCAGGAAGGCATTATGGTCGATGATACATCACTCACAGGCATGGAAGAAATCCCCGGCATGGGCGTGGCTGCCGCTGCTGACGGCCATGAACTTCTGGCAGGCAATGCCGCCCTGCTCACAAGACGTGGCATTGCGCCTATGGATGTCAGCATGCCCGGCAGCGTGGTGCAGGTCGCCAAGGGCGGCAAACTGCTGGGCGCGCTGGTGGTGGCAGACCGTATCAAGCCGCAGTCGCCCGAAGCCATTCAGGAACTGCGCCGCCTCGGCATCCAGAATATCGCCATGCTCACAGGAGACAGGGAAGAACAGGCCCGCCCCGTGGCCGAGCGCCTGAAGCTGGACACCCTGCGCGCAGGCCTGCTGCCCGAAGACAAGGCCGGAGCGCTTGAAGCCCTTGGCCCGGTGAAGAACACCATCTTTGTGGGCGACGGCATCAACGATGCCCCGGTGCTGGCAACGGCAGGGGTGGGCGTGGCCATGGGCGGTCTTGGTGCGGAAGCCGCCATTGAAACCGCCGATGTGGTCATTCTGGACGACAACCCCGCACGCCTGCCAGAGCTGCTGCGCATTGCGCGCCGCACGCGCACCATTGTGTGGCAGAATATAGTGATGGCGCTGGGCATCAAGGGATTGTTCATGGCGCTGGGCATCGTGGGCCTTTCCGGCCTGTGGGAAGCCGTTTTTGCCGATGTGGGCGTGGCCCTCATGGCCGTGCTCAACGCGGCCCGCGCTGGCAAGATAGACGTATAGCAAGCAAATCGGGGGAAGAGGCCACAAAGCCCCTTCCCCCGATTTTTATATTCTGTCCTGCCCTGTCCCGTGCTGCGCCTCTGCGCCACCGGCGGCAAATCTTCTCAAAAACGAAATCCGGCAGCTGCGGCTGCCAAGCCTTTACACGGCAGCGCGCTCCACGGTGTAGCCGCCCGCCTCCAGCGCTTCAATAGCCGGGACAAGCTTTTCCGCCTTCATCAATATATAGTCCGTATCAAAGGTGGATACGGCAAAGATGCTGATGCCCGCCTGCGCCAGAGAGGTCGACAAGCCCGCCATCACACCGGTAAGGCCAAAATCCATCTGCCCCGCTACGCGCAGTGCGCGCCAGCCGTCTTCCCGCGCCAGTGTGGCGTGGGGAACATCCGCAGTCAGGCAGACCACCGAAATTTCCGCATCAGTTTTGCCCACAAACAACCACGGCACATGAAAATTGACGGCGCGCAGGTTTTCCACCTTGCAGACGCTGAATTTTCCTTCAATTACTTGCAAGAGCATGCTTTCTCCGCCTTTTCATTCAGTTCGGTGTAAAAACTGGTCGGGCAGATTATACACCTAGAGCCTTTCAACTTTGAAAAAGGTTAAATGCTCTAACGCTGCACGAGAGTGCAGCGCGCCACAACATGGCGTGGATTCTGCCGAAAATCGCATTTTGGGGCAGAATGACAACTTTGAAATGTGAAGCATTTCAAAGTTAATCTGGTCTAAGAAAGCAGCATTTTCAAGTGCCTGTAGGCCAAGGCTGTTGCCATGCGCCCACGCGGGGTGCGCTTTAAAAAGCCGCACTGGATAAGGTACGGCTCGTAAATATCTTCAATGGTTCGCACTTCTTCCGAGCAGGCAACGGCCAGGGTTTTGATGCCCACCGGGCCGCCGTCATAGTGCTTGATGAGCACCTCCAGCAGTTTGCGGTCCATCTGATCCAGCCCCAGCTCGTCCACGTCCATGCGCTTGAGCGCGGCCGAAGCCTGCTCGCCAGTCACCAGCCCGTCACCGTGCACCAGGGCAAAGTCGCGCACCCGGCGCAACAGGCGGTTGGCAATGCGGGGCGTGCCGCGCGAACGGCGGCCAATTTCCACTGCGCCGTCAGTGGAAACCTCCACGCCCAGAATGCGCGCCGTGCGCTGCACCACGCGGGCAAGGTCGTCCGGGCTGTAATATTCCAGCCGCGCCACAATGCCGAATCGGTCACGCAGGGGCGAAGAGATCAAGCCCATGCGCGTGGTCGCCCCCACAAGGGTGAAGGGCTCAAGATCAATCTTGACCGTGCGTGCCGCAGGCCCCTGCCCGATGACCAGATCGAGCTTGAAATCTTCCATGGCGGGATACAGCACTTCTTCCACGGCAATGGGCATGCGGTGGATTTCATCCACAAAAAGGATGTCGTGCCTGTTCAGATTGGTGAGGATTGCGGCAAGGTCGCCGCTGCGCTCAAGCACCGGCCCGGAGGTGCAGATAAGATTGACCCCCAGCTCGGAGGCCATGATCTGCGCCAGCGTGGTTTTGCCAAGCCCCGGATTGCCGTAAAAAAGCGTGTGATCCAGCGCCTTGCCGCGCTCGCGCGCAGCCCCCAGATACACGCGCAGATTGGCGCGCAGTTCATTCTGCCCGATAAAGTCGTCAAGGCTGTGCGGGCGTACGCTTTCGTCAATGCCTGTGGCGCACTCCGCAACGCACGGATTTGCAAGATCGGTCATCAGACCTTCCCCTTGGCAAGGGCCTTAAGGGTCGCGCGCAGAGCGCCGGTCACGTCCAGATCAGGCTCTTCGTGCAGCAGTTTTTTGACCAGGGGCGCGCATTCGTCCGGCTCGTAGCCAAGATTGCCCAGGCCGTCCAGCACATCGCGGAATACAGAACCGGGGCGCACCCCGGTGGTCAGCGCAGCCGCCTGCGGGGCGTCCTCAACCTTGAGCTTGTATTTCAGCTCAAGAAAAACATGCTCGGCGGTTTTTTTGCCGATGCCCGAAACGCGGGTAAGGGCCAGCACATCATCCTCAAATACAACACGGCGCAGGTCGTCAGGCCGAAAAATGGAAAGAATGCCAAGGGCCGTGCGCGCGCCCACCTTGGAGATGGAAACCAGCACCTCAAAGGTCTGGCGTTCTTCAAAGGTGGCAAAACCAAAAAGCTCCAGCGCGTCTTCACGCACGGCAAGGCTGGTGTACAGCGTCAGAGGTTCCCCCCTGCCGGGCAGGCTAGCAAGTGTGTGAGCGGGCAAGGCCACTTCGTACCCCACGCCCCCCTCGGTGACGATCAGGCAGGCATTGCCCCATATTTCGGCCAGGCGGCCTTCAAGATAGGCGATCATGGATTCCTTGCGAGAAGTAAAGGTTGCTACCGCCAAAGCATAGACTGAAAGGCAATGGGTTTCAAATGGCGCTTGCCGTGTATGGCGCTGCCGCCTGCGGGCAGGCTAGCGGCCCCTGAGCAATGGCGCTGAAATAGGCGCAAAGCATGTCTGCCACGGCGGTGGCGCAGGCCTCGTTTTCCTGCGGGCTGCGCCCTTGCGAGGAAAAGTGTTTGCCCGCCGCAGCCAGAGTTACAAAGGTCAGCTCCGCGACCAATGCCCTTTGGCTTTCTGTGGCGAGGGGCAAGGCCTCGGCCACAAAATCTGAAAAAACCTGGCGGCTCTCGGCCTTGATTTCTGCTGTTTCCGGCGCATGCCGGTACAGGGGCGCAGAGTCGTGCAGGGCCGCGCGCATGGCTGCTTCTTCACATTCCGACGTCACAAAGGCGTGCACAAGTGTACGCAGCCGATCCAGCGGCGGCATGCCCGCGTCTTGCAGAATGGTTTGCAAAAGGCTGGTTGTTTGCCGCCATTCCTCACACTGAAGCCGAAAAAGTATGGCCGCTTTGTTGGGAAAATACTGGTACAGCGAACCAATGCTGACCCCGGCCCGTTCGGCCACGCGTGCAGTGGTAAAACGCTGCGCTCCCTCAGTGGCCAAAACGCGAGCAGCAGCCTCAAGAATTGCGGCAACCACATCGACAGACCGTGCCTGACGTGGTTGTTTTCGTTGAATAATTTTCGTTTCCAGGTGCTTGTTCATGGGTGCGGCGCAATGCGAATGGTAAAATGTGAATATTTCGTCATATTCTACCCATACACGCACAGGCGTGCAACCATAACGAGGAGCAACACATGAACAGCCTCAGCACGCAACCGCTGGCCAATCTGCTTGATACCCTGCTTACCCAGGCGGAAACAACCACGGTTGAAGAGATTTGTGCAGCGACAGGCCTGAGCGCCCAAGCGCTGGAACAGCAAAAGGGCTGCAAAACCGCATATGCCGGTTTTTATGCCAGCCTGAAAAACTTTGCCATTCCCGTTTCCCGCAGAACCGGCGAACTTCTGTACATGCTGGCGCGCTGCAGCAATGCGCGAGTAGTGGTGGAATTTGGCACCTCATTCGGCATTTCCACCCTGTTTCTTGCCGCAGCCCTGCGCGACAACGGTGGCGGCCAACTGATTACAAGCGAGTTTGAACCCTCAAAAGTGGCGCGGGCGCAGCAGAATCTGCAAACCTCCGGGCTGGCCGATCTGGTGGAAATTCGCTCTGGCGATGCCCTGCAAACCCTGGGCAGCAACCTGCCACAGCATATAGACATGCTGCTGCTCGATGGGGCAAAGGCCCTGTATTGCGACATTCTGAAACTGGCAGAAACTGGCTTGCGCACCGGCGCTCTAGTGATTGCCGATGACGCGGCCGACAGCCCGGAATACCTGGCCTACGTGCGCGATCCCGCCAACGGATACATGACGCTGGATTTTGATGGCGATGTGGATCTTGCTGTGCGGCTGGGCTGAGGGCCAGCCAGCCTGCAACAGAAGCACCCGGTCAGTGAAGGCTGACAGGCAGCCGCAGCCGTGAGGTTCCGCTCAGATCGCCGAGATCAACCGCCAATGCCCACCATCTGTTTGTCTGCCACGGCGGAGCCTTTTTTGCGGGCCTTGAGCAGATCGGCCCCAATGGGTTTGTCCGCGCAGGCCAGACGCACCACGCGGGCCATATGCCCGTCATCAAAACGTGGATTACGCAGAAGCCCCCGCAAGTGATATTCCCTGTCGTCAAACAGGCATGTGCGCAGGTTGCCATCGCTGGTGAGCCGCAGCCTGTTGCACGTGCCGCAGAAATGGCAGGACACAGCGGTGATAAATCCCATGCGGCCCTTGCCCCCCTGCACGGCAAACATCCTGGCGGGGCCAGCCTCCGCGCTGCTGTCCTGCACGGGATCAAGGCGCACACGGCGCTCGGCTTCGGCACGGATGTCTGCGGCAGACCAGAACGTCTCCGGCCCCCAGAGGGTGCCGCTGCCCATGGGCATAAATTCGATAAAGCGCAGATCAACGGGCATGGTGCGCACAGCATGAACAAAATCGTCCATCTGCCCGTCATTGACGCCACGCATGGCGACAGCGTTGATTTTTACGCGGATGCCAGCTCGCAGCAGCCCGTCCAGCGAGGCGAGAACAGCGGGCAGCAGGTCACGCCCGGTCACTCTGGCAAAAGTTTCGCGGTCAAAACTGTCGAGGGAAAGATTTACGGCGCTCACGCCCAAAGAGCGCAGCAGTGGAATGTGCGGTTCAAGCAGTGTGCCGTTGGTGGTCAGGCGCAGATCAAGGGATGGGTACCGCGTATGTAGCAGATGCAACAGTTCATCGCAGCCCTTGCGGGCAAAGGGTTCGCCCCCGGTAAGCCGCACCTTGGAAACGCCCAGCGCCGCCATCATGCCCACAAGGCGCACCATTTCTTCATAGCGCAGCACCTTGGGGTGCGGAATGAACTTCTGGTTTATCTCGCTGCGGCAATAGGCGCAGCGCAGATTGCAGCGGTCAGTGACAGAAAGGCGCAGATACCGCACCACGCGGCCGTGACCATCGCACAGGGGGGCGAGGTGCGCCAGTGGCGCGAGTTCTTCACCGGGGGCGGCACAGTTGCCAAGAGGGGCAAATGGATTTACACATGCTTGCATGAAACACCTGCTATTCGGAGCCGCCCTGCTGGGCTGCCTTTGCATGACCATACCCGCGCTGGCCTGGGACGGCTTTGACGCCGATTCCGCCGACCTTGTCGAGGTCATCCCCGACCGTGTTCCCTCCAAGGGCGACACGGTGGACGTGCGCAACTACGATAAGGACGCCACGGAAACCTGCCTTGTGGAATCGGTTGCCCGCAATGCCCGCACTGTGGAACTTGTGGTGCGCACCCCTGCCGGAGTAGCCCGCACCCTTGTGATGGAAGGCCGTTAGCGGCTGTTACCGAAAAGCATTCTGCGCCCTGCATGTCTGTTGCCCGCGCTTTGCGGCGAACAGCGGGGAGCAGAATCGGTATTTTCAGAAACAGCCGCCCGTTCCAGCACTTAGTTATCGCCCGCTTCCACCTCATGCCCCGGCAAAAGAATGCTTGGGCTTTCAGTCTGACCCTGCCCCTTGGGACACTGGGCCTGAAGATGGCAAATCTCGCAGCCGCCCTTGAAGGGATAGTGCGTCACAACGGCATAACGGCGCGTAAGGGTGCCGAACGCCTCGCGGTATTCAATGCCCAACGAGGCCAGCGCCTCGCGCAGCGTTTCTGTGGGGCGCGGCGAAGGCGCACAACCGGCGTCTTCCACCTGGGGCAGGGCTTCCTGCACGGCGGCCATGCACATAAACTGGGCAAGGTTGTTGATCATAAAGCCGTCAGAGGCAGATTTGCCCCAGGCTTCATCCACAAAATTTTCCACTTCTTCCGGCAGCCAGACAGCCAGATACGAAATTTTGCCAGCCGCGATCTCACAGACGTTCAGTTGCGGCAGCCATTCGCCCCACAGGCCCACAAGACGTTCAAGAATCGCACCGCCAAGGCGCGTTTCCTTGCTCATGGACATGAAGGCTTCCAGATCAAAGTAGGGCTGCATTTCATGCCGCCGGATTTCATACGGTTTGCTGCTTGCCTCGCTCACTTGTTCTCCTTGGATGCTCATTGCCTGATTAGCCCGCGCGCTGCCGCGCCTGGCCGTGCTTATGAGCCGCAGCAGATATTCTATCCATGCAAGGCACATCGTCAAGAGCATGTTTGCCGCAGCAAGGCTGTTGCATGGGCCGCAGAGCGGGGCTGGCGCTGCTTTTTGCGGTCATTTGATTCTTTCGCTCCAAATTTTTTGCAGCGGGCCGACCGGGCATGATCCATACAAAACAATTCCGCCCCCAGCGCGGACAGCATGTTGCCTTTACTTGGCAGGGCCTCTTTTTTATCATATGCAATTGCCGCACAGCTGATGTCGTTGCTAACGGAGCCTCAGCCTGCGGCCAGGCCCCTGATACCACACACCACAAGGATGCCGCATGAACAAGCCCAGTGACCACCCCGCAAAGATCCGCTATAAATATCAGATGGATGAAAACGCAAGACTGCAAACAGCCCACGGCGTTTGGGGCGGCATAAACCCGCAGGGCGAGATCGAAATGAATTTTTATCACGAAAGCGATGCCCTGCCCGCTTTCTCTGAGCAGCTGGTGGCCCCCGACGGCTCCATCGGCCACGAAATAACCCCCGGCGAGATGGACGCGCGCGAAGTGAACCGCTGCATCCACAGCCGTGTGCTGCTCAACTACCACACGGCCCGCGCCGTGCTTGACTGGCTTGAAGACCGCGTGGCCGCGCTTGAAGAAGAAGGCGCGCATGGCATGTACGATGCGGACCTGGACATTGAGCAGTAATTCAAGATCATGATTGAAAAGACCTACCATATCATCACTTTTGGCTGTCAGATGAACGTGCACGACTCCCACTGGCTGGGACGTGCGCTCGGCGCGCGCGGTTTTTTTGAAGCGCCGCTTGAAGACGCCCAGGTGGTGGTGGTCAATACATGTTCCGTGCGTGAAAAACCGGAACAAAAGGTCATGAGCACGCTTGGCCGCATCCGTCAGGTTTCTGGCGGCAACCCCGCCGTGCTGGTGTGCGTGGCCGGATGCGTGGCCCAGCAGCTTGGCGAAAGTATCTTTGAAAAAGAAAGCCAGGTGCGCCTTGTGGCGGGCAGCGACGGCATAGGCAATGCCCCGCAGGCCATTGAGCGCCTGCTGGAAAATCCCGCCCAGCGCCTCTCCCTGCTTGATTTTACAAGCCAGTATGTGGAGCGCGAGGGTACAACCGAACCCGGCGTGGTCAGCGGCTCTGTGGCCTATGCCAATATAATGCAGGGCTGCGACAATTTTTGCGCCTACTGCATTGTGCCCTTTACCCGTGGCCGCCAGAAATCGCGCAGCAGTACGGCCATTCTTGATGAATGCAAGGCGCTGATCGACAACGGCGCGAGAGAAATCACCCTGCTTGGGCAGAACGTCAACGCCTTCGGGCAGGATAAAAGCGGCGACGGCACAAGCTTTGCCGCTCTGCTGCGCAAGGTTGCCGCCCTGCCGGGCCTTGAGCGCCTGCGCTACGTTACCCCGCACCCCAAGGATATGGGGCCGGAAGATATAGCTGCCTTTGCGGAACTGCCCCAGCTCTGCTCCCGCCTGCACCTGCCCATGCAGGCAGGCTCGGACGCTGTGCTGGCCCGCATGAAACGCCGCTACGACAGCGCGGCCTTTCTTGATCTGGTGGAGCGCCTGCGCGCCGCCCGGCCCGATCTGGCCCTCTCCACTGATCTTATTGTGGGCTTTCCCGGTGAAAGCGAGCAGGATTTTCAGGACACGCTGCAGATGATGCGCGCCAGCAACTTCATGTCCAGCTTCTCCTTTTGTTACTCCGACAGGCCGGGAACGCGGGCTTCGCTGTTCCCCGACAAAATCCCCGCCGATGTGGCCCAAGACAGGCTGTTGCGCCTCCAGGCCCTTCAGGATGAACTTGGCGCGCGCTGGTTGCAGCAGCGGGTGGGGAGCGAAACCACCCTGCTGCTCGAAAACCGCAGCCCCAAGGAAGGCCAGGGGCCGGAGCCAAGCTGGCAAGGCCGCGACCCCTACGGCGCGCCCGTGCATGTGGAACTGCCGCCGCTAGTGGATCACACGGGCCGCATGGTGCGGGTGAGCATTACAGAGGCCAAGAAACACAGCCTCATGGCCCAACGATTGGGGGAACCATGGTAGAAATGCGCGTTTTCGGCCTCACCATCGACCCGCAGAGCAAAACACCCATCGTGGTGCTGCGCGAAGCCAGCGGCGATGCCGTGCTGCCCGTCTGGGTGGGAGCCATGGAGGCCATGGCCATTTCTTTGGTGCTCAACAACGAAAGCCTGCCCCGCCCACTTACGCACGACCTGTTTCTCATGACGCTCAAGGCCTTTAAGGCCGAGCTGCGGCGCGTGGAGATCAACGACCTGCGCGAGGGCACCTTCTACGCGGTGCTTGTGCTTTCCGGCCCGGAAGGCAGAACCCGTGTGGACTGCCGCCCCTCGGACGCCATTGCCCTTGCCATGCGCGCAGGGGCACCCATCCTTGTGGAAGAGGAAGTACTGCGCCTTTCTGCCGAAGAACAGCAACGGGCAGAACAAAGCACTGCCGTGGAAGTTACCACGCCGATTCCTGATGCCGCCACCGACATGGTGCGCCGCGTCGGTGCCCAAAAAGAGGCGGATATGCTGGGCGGCGCTCTGCTGCGCCACGGCGAGCTGCCCCCCTCCCTCTCTGCGGATGAAGAAACCCGATACCGCGAGATGCTGCGTTCTCTTGACCCGGTTTCACGCCGCAAGATGTAACCAGCCGCAACACTTCTCTTTATCTTTACCACATCCGCGTTGCATGGTTGTACGCGTGGGGTGGAGAACCTCCTGTTTTTCCCATTTTTCGCACAGGCAGCGCATTTCAGAGGCAATACGGCAGTCCATGCGGGCATGCCGGGACGGGTGAGGCCAGGCCTGCACTCGGCAGATTCAGTTTTTTTCCAGAACTCTATAAATATTCTAAATAAAAAACGTCTCACCAACTGGCTAAAATCATGGGTAAAATTTTTCAGCCCGCGCCAATAGCCGATTTCCGCTCCCTAAAGATATAGCGTCTTGCTCCGATTATTAGCAGCAATGGGGAAGCGAACCATGCTGCACTATCGACTATTCAAAGAAATCAACGACCTTTTTGCCTCCGGGCATGTCGAACAGGCCCGCCGCCTGCTCATGGAAGTGCAATCGCGCAGCATAGCCCTGCACGATGAGCTCAACCTGTTGCAGACCCGCCTGAAGACCCTTGAAGAAGTCGTTGAGCTTGCCAGCAACCTGTTCCGCCGCAACGGACTTTACTGGCTCAAGGCAAAGGATATAAATCTTGGGCCGTTCTGCCCGCGCTGCTATGAAAACGAGGGTGGGCTTATCCGCCTTGAACGGGCAGATGGCACGCTGCACTGCCCCTACTGTCACGCAATTCTCTCCTGCCCGCCGGAATTCTGCGGCAGCGAGGATGCGCAGCCACGTGCGCGCATTATACCCTTTGCCAATTAGGCTGGTTCTGACAGATCAGACACATAAACACCTTGCCGCCACAACCAGCGACAAGGTGTTTTTTATGGAGGCACAAGCCGTTACGCCCATTCGCGACAAGCATTCATCAAATTTCACGGCCCTGTTTTCTTGCGCAAGCCCGCTCCAGCGGGTATAGTGCATTTACGGAATCCACTGCCTGCCCTTCCTGCCGGCAGCTTTTCAACTGGTTATTCCGACAAGGACAAGCATGACCCGCCCACGGCAGATCCATGTTCTTCTTCTCAGCGAAAGCGAATCAATGGCCGCTCTGGACAGACGCGCATTGCGCGAAGTCGGGGTTGACCGCATTGAAGGTCTGACCTCCGGCGTGGCGGCAGCCCGCATGCTGGCTGGCCTTGACGAATTTCCCCCTTCTTTCAAGCCCGATGTGGTCATCTGCTCGCAACGCCTTTCTGATATGGACGGCGAACAGTTTTGCGCCATCCTGCGTCTGCACCCCCTGCTGCTCGACACGCCCATTCTGCTGATTCTGCCCCACGACAGCGAGGTGGAGCAGCTCCGCACTCTCGGCTGCGGTGCAAGCGCCCTCATATCAAGGCCCTACTCCTTCAGCCAGCTCAAGGCCCATCTTGATTTTCTGGCCAACTCGCGTTCTTCGCTTGATGATCTGGAAAAAGCCGCCCACCTTGCCGACACCAGAGCCTTTGACGAAGCCGTGGCCACCTACGGCATCCTGCTCAAGCCCATTCGCCAGCCCGAAGATTATTTTCGCGTGGGCATGCAGTGCCTTGAACAACGCAAATGGAACAGCGCCATCAATGCCTTCCAGCGAGCCATGCGCGGCGCGCTTATTCAGGGCAAGGCGGAGCTGGGCATGGCTGCGGCGTGGAAGGGCAAGGGCGACATGGCCCGCTACCGCCACTATCTTTCCCTGGCGGCAGCCACATTTGTGCGCGCGCGGCAGTGGAACCGCGCCCGCGCGGTTTATGCCCGCATGCTTCAGGAAGATCCCTCGGCGCGAAGCCCGTTTTTGTCCGAGGCCTTGCAGCAGATACGCCAGGGCAACTTTGATTTTGCGGCAGGAATTTTGGCTCAGGGGTACGAAATCACCCCCAGAGAGCAGATCAGTGAGCGCATGGCGCAGATTTGCCTTGCAACGGATACCCCGGACGACATGCTGAAAAGCATGGAAGCCTGCCTTGAGCAGGCTCTGGGGGCGGATGCCGAAGCCTTGAGCGCAGAAATCCGCACCACGCTTGAAACCCTGACCCGCGAGGCAGAGGCCAAAAAGCTTGAAGACGCGGCAGAGCGCCAGTGGCGTGCAGGCCGTCAGGCCGCCAGGGAGCGTGGGGACGCAGAAGGTGCGCCCGCAGAATGGGCAAATGACCCTCTGATGCAGGTGGGTCAGGCTCAAATGGGCCATGTGCAGACAAACCCGTCTCAGCCCGCAGGTACAGCACCTCAGGCTGGAGCACGGCAACGCGGGCAAGTTGGCATTGCCCTTGCCGACGAGGACGAACCGGACATGCCCTCCCAGCAGGGTTCTGCCGCCAGATCAGGCAATCTGCGCGCCGGGCAGGGCGCATCCTCGCCAGTCATCCCCTTGTGGGGCGAGCACGAGGGCGCAGCCCAGTCAACGCAGAACACCCGCGCCACACAAGACGCGCAGCCAGCCATTTCAGGCAATACCCCCATCCCGCAGTTGCTTGATCCGCTCGCGCGCGGCAAGAGTTCCGGGAGCCTGCTTGGCGGCAAGAGCAGCCTCACGGACATGATGTCCATAGTAAAATTTACCTGGAAGCAGGCCTTCCGCAAATAGCAGCTAAAGGCCTGACGGTATTTCTTCTCCAGCGTAGCCAGTATTGAAGAGGCGCAGGCGGTCTTTGCCCGCCTGCGCCTCTTTTTACGCTCATACTGGTGCCCGGCCGCAGAAAAAGATGTTCTGACGCAGTCGGGATAACGCGATGATGCCGCTCTAACGCTTCACGCGCTGGAGCATGTCTTCGGTTGTAAGCGAGTGTAGATGCCGCACCCGCCAGAGGTAACATGCCGCCCCGAATCCCAGGGCCACGATGTAGGCAATCCAAAAGCCCGCCGCACCCATTGAGGGGACCAGAAGATTTGTACGCGCCAGGGCAAAACCCAGGGGCAGCCCGATAATCCAGTAGGCTGCAAAGCAGATGACAGAAATAATCCGCGTATCATTATGCCCGCGCAGAATGCCTATGCCCGTCACCTGCAAGCCGTCCACGATCTGATAGGCGGCCTGGTAAAGCAGGAGCTGCATGGCCAGGGCGGCCACTGCCGCATCCTGGGTATAAATGGCCACAATACTATGCCGGAACAGCACTGTAAGGGTAGCAATGAGCAGCGCAAAAACAACGCTCAGGGTCAGGGCCGTGCGGGCCACAATTTTAGCGCGCTCGGTTTGCTGCGCCCCAAGGTAGCGGCCAACGCGTATGGTGGCCGTCATGCTGATGGAAAGCGGCACCATGAACACCAGCGCCCCAAAGTTAAGGGCAATCTGATGCCCTGCCACCATGACCGTACCCAAAGGAGCAAGCAAAATAGCGCTGAGGGCAAAGAGCGAAACTTCAAAAAACAGGGCCAGCGCACCGGGAAAGCCAATGCGGAACACGCGCAAGACCAGCGTACCGTCAAAGCGCGGCTCTTCTGCGCTGCCGCCACGGAACAGGGGCGCAAACAGCGGCCCCAGGCATTTATATTGCGGGTCGCGGCGCAGATAATACAGCATGCACAGGCCCATAAACCAGAAGCTGATGGCAGAGGCCACGCCGCAGCCCACGCCGCCAAGCTCCGGCAAACCGAACTTGCCGTAAATGAATACGTAGTTGCAGGGAACATTGAGCGCCAGCCCGAGCAAACCTATGACCATGGCAGGGCGAGTGCGGGAAAATCCCTCAAGAAAGCTGCGCAGGTTCACAAAAAGCAGAAAACCCGGCAAACCCCACATGATGGCGCGCAGGTACGCCCCTGCCATGTCTGCAAGCGCGGGCTCAAGCCCAAAAAGCTCCAGATGGAACGAGATGGCATAATAAAAGCCCACCAGCACAACGCTCATGACCAGGGTAAGCCACAGGCCCTGCCGCAGCAGGTGCGCCGCGCGGTCAGGCCGTCCGGAGCCAACAAATTGCGCGCTCAGGGGAGAGAGCGCCAGCAGGCAGCCAATGCCAAGCAAGGCCACAGGGGCCCATATGGAACCCGCAACGGCCACAGCGGCCAGAGCCTGGGCGCTGTAAAGCCCGCTCATGGCTGTATCGGCAAAGGTCATGCCCGTTTGCGAAAGCTGGGCAATGAAGATGGGCAGCCCCACCGCATAAAAACGGCGGGCCTCGGAAAGAGAGAATATTTTTTCAAACATAGGGTTCTCGCAGGTGATCCGTGGCGGGCGTCAGGGCCAGCGCCAGAGCAAGCCGGAAAAGTCCGAGGTAAAACGTGTTCCGTCCGCGCCGCAACGCGCGAAACATGGGAGGCAAAAGGGCTACGGGCCGGGTGCGCCCAAACATGCAAGCCGGATACGTTAGCGCAGAAAGAGTCCTTCCGGCGGCAAGGCCTTGCCCATGATATCCGCAGCGCGGCCCACAAGGGCCTCAATGGCCGCGCGCCCCGCCGGGCCGAGATCAAGGCTGAAATCCGTCACAAAGGTCTTGATGTGGGCGCTGGTGACGCTTTCTTCCATTTCCTGCGCATGTGAACGGATAAATTCGCGCGAATCATCAGGGTGGGCGTTGGCGTAAGCCAGACTGGCAGTAATGGTATTCTGCACGCGCCGGGCAAGGGGTATGGACAGGTCGCGCCGCACGGCAATGGCCCCCAGCGGCAGCGGCAGAGAAAACTCCGCCTCCCACCACTGCCCCAGATCAAGCAGCTTTACAAGCCCCTGACGCGCATAGGTAAAGCGCCCCTCGTGGATGATCAGGCCAAGATCAGCCTCGCCATTGCTCACGGCAGACATAACGTCGCTGAACAGCATCTCCTTGCGCGGCCCCTGGAAACCGCCGTGCAGGGTCAGCAGCAGGTTGGCCGTGGTCAGCAGGCCGGGCACCGCCACCGTGGCATTGCGCCAGTCTTCGGGCTTGAGGTTTTTACGCGCCACCACAAGGGGGCCGCAGCCCCAGCCAAGCGCCGCGCCCGAAGACATCAGGGCATAATCCTGCATGATTTCGGTGGTTGCGCCAAGCGACATCTTGGTGACGTCCAGCGCCTTTTGCCGGGCAAGATTGTTCAGTTCTTCCACATCTGCCATATGCGGGGTGATGGGCGCGGGAACAGGCACCAGCCCGTGCAGCATGGCATGAAAAATATAGGTATCGTTGGGGCAGGGCGAAAGACCGAATGACAGATTTGGCGGCGGCAAGGCAGACATTTTTTCCTCACGTTGACAGTGTGCGGCGGCGGGGCTTAATCTGCGAGCGGCATTTTGCCCCCAATCCATGCACAGGATTCAGATATGCTAGACGCAACATACTACGCCGCACTGGGCCTTTCGTCTATCCGCGAAAAGGTGCTCTCCGGGGAGCGGCTTTCGCCCGAAGACGGGCTGACACTGTTCAACTGCCCCGATATTACAGCCGTGGGCGCTCTTGCGCTGCACGTGCGATGCCGCCTGCACGGGCACAAGGCCTTTTATGTGGTCAACCGGCAGATCAACTATACCAATGTGTGCGTCAACGGCTGCACCTTTTGCGCCTTCCGCCGCGACAGGGAGGACGAGCCGGGCGCGTTTGCCATGAGCCTCGACGACGTGCTGGCCCGTCTGCGCGCCGCAGACGCGACCCCCCTGCATCTGGACGAGCTGCACATTGTGGGCGGCTGCCACCCCACGCGGCCCCTTGCCTGGTTTGAAGACATGATCCGCGCGGTGCGGGCCTTTAACCCCAATCTGCCGGTCAAGGCCTTTACCGCCGTAGAGATTGAACATTTTGCGCGCCTTGAAGGCATCAGCACCCTTGAGGTGCTCAAACGCCTGCAGAACGCGGGCCTTGTGATGATGCCCGGCGGCGGCGCGGAAATTTTTGATGAAGAACTGCGTCCGCAGATCTGCCCGCACAAGGCCGACGCCAAGGCATGGCTGCGCATTCAGGGCGAAGCTCACAGCCTCGGCATTGTCACCAACTGCACCATGCTGTTCGGGCATATCGAATCATACGAGCATCGCATCGACCACCTCTGCCGCCTGCGCGAGCAGCAGGACAAGAGTGGCGGCTTTACCTGTTTTATCCCCCTGCCCTTCCTTACGGATCACAGCCGCCTCAAGCTGCCGGAAGACAAGGTCGGCCCCCAGCGCGGGCTGGATCAGTTGCGCACGGTGGCTGTTTCGCGCCTCATGCTCGACAACATCCCCCACCTCAAGGCCTACTGGATCATGATGGCCCCCAAGCTTGCCCCTGTGGCCCTGTGGTACGGCGCGGACGATCTGGACGGCACCATCATTGAAGAGCGCATCGGCCACATGGCGGGTTCGCAGTCCGCCCAGGGCATGACCATTGAGGAGCTGGAGCACCTTATCCGCGAATCGGGCTTTACCCCGGTGCGGCGCAACGCCACCTTCAATACCCTGAACGACGAATCCACGGAGGCGCGCCAGTGAGTACCTTTTTCCCCGCGCACAGCCCCTTTGACGAACAGGGCGCAGAATTTGAAGACGTGCGCCAGGCCGCAGCCCTTGCCGCCAGCGGTCAGCGCCTTGACCGCGCCGCCGCCGAAGCCCTGTACTACAAGGCCAGCCTGCACACGCTTGCCCAACTGGCCCACGCCATGCGTTTGCGCCTGCACCCTGAGCCCATTGTCACCTACGTGGGTGACCGCAACATCAACTATTCCAACGTGTGCGTGTGCGCCTGCCGCTTCTGCGCCTTTTTCCGCGCGCCAGACCAAGAAGGCGGCTACGTCATCAGCCGTGAAGAAATGGCGCAGAAAATCGAGGAGACTCTTGCTCTCGGCGGCACCCAGGTGCTGCTCCAGGGCGGGCATCACCCCGACCTGCCGCTGGAATGGTACGAAGACCTGCTGCGCTGGATGCGGGCCACATGGCCGCAACTGCACATCCACGCCTTTTCGCCGCCGGAAATATTCTTCTGGGCCGAAAAATTCGGTCTTTCCGTTTCGGAAGTGCTGCGCCGCCTGAAGGAAGCTGGCCTGCACTCCCTGCCCGGCGGCGGCGCGGAGATTCTGCACACGGGCGTGCGCGCCCAGGTTTCGCCCAACAAATGCACTGCCGAGCAGTGGCTCGGCGTTATGGAAGAAGCCCACAAACTGGGCCTGCGCACCACCGCCACCATGATGTTCGGCCATGAGGAAGAACCCGCCCACAGGCTGGATCACCTCTTTGCCGTGCGCGAGGTGCAGGACCGCACCCACGGCTTCACGGCCTTTATTCCCTGGACATTCCAGCCAGCGCACACGCGCATCGACGTCGACCCGCTGCCCGCCCCCGCCTACCTGCGCCTGCTGGCAGTCTCGCGTCTCGTGCTGGACAATATCGCCAACATCCAGGCCTCGTGGGTGACCATGGGGCCGCAGGTGGCCCAGCTGGCCCTGTTCTACGGCGCCAACGACTTCGGCTCGCTGATGATTGAAGAAAACGTGGTGGCCGCAGCCGGGGTTTCCTTCCGCATGGACCGCAGCGACATCCACAAGGTCATCCGCACGGCGGGCTTTACCCCTGTGCAGCGCACCATGGACTATACGCCCGTGGTTCCCCAGCCTGAAGTGTAAGGCTTCCGCCGCACTGTTAATTCCACGTTTCCGGGGGTTCGCCCCCGGAAACGCGTTTTGGCCGCACATTCAAATTTCGCCCATCGGCTTTGCCCCTGGCAAAAGGTACTCCGCCCCATGACCGAACAAAAAAAAACTCCCCCCGTACTGCGCATGGGCCGCATTGGCTATCTCAACGTACTGCCAATCTATCATCCGCTCGAAGCAGGCATTCTGCCCCACGATTACGAGCTTGTTTCCGGCCCGCCAGCCCTGCTCAACACCATGATGGCGCGCGGCGAACTGCACGTTTCGTCCTGCTCGTGTTTTGAATACGCCAGCCGCCCGGAGCGCTACCAGCTTGTGGAAGACCTCTCCATCGGCTCCCACGGCCCGGTCATGAGCGTGCTGCTGCTCTCGCGCGTGCCCTTTGACCAGCTTGAAGAGCAGGAAATCCTCATCAGCGGCGAAACACATACCTCGGTGGCCCTGCTGCGCCTCATCATGCGCGACAGGTTCAAGCTCAACGTCACATTCACCACCGGGCAGGTGACCCCGGCCCTGCGCGGCAAAAAACCGCCCGTGGCCTTTCTGGCCATTGGCGATGAAGCCCTGCGCCTGCGCAATCATCCCGAGTATCCGCACCGTCTCGATCTGGCTGAGGCGTGGCGCGACTGGACGGGCCTGCCCTTTATTTTCGGCCTGTGGGTTGTCAGCCGCGCCGCCGCCGAGGCAAAGCTCTTTACCAGCGACCCCGGCGCGCTGCTGCGGCAAGGGCGCGACTGGGGCCTTGAGCACATGGACGTCATCCTTGACCTCACGGCCCACGGCTGCCCCCTCTCGCGAGAGGAGTTGGCCTTCTACTACAGCAAGGGCCTTGTTTACACCCTGGGCGCGGAAGAACAGCGCGGCTTGAGCCTTTTTTATCAAATGCTGGCAGATGCGGGCATGATCGCCAAGGCCCCGGCCCTGGAGTTTTTCAAACTGTAATTTTGCGCCGCGGGCATTTTTCACCTGAAAAAATTTTTGCCGCAGGGCAAAAAATAAATCGGCATGGAGCAGCCGGGTCATATGGTGCCGACTGCTCCATTTTTTGGCGTGTTTACTTAGCAATTCAGTAAGTTATTGCTGCCGCCAGATGATTTTTCAGCCTTAGAAATTGCCGCAAAGCCTACAGCCAGGCCAAAATATTTTTCTCAGAATTATCATCCAGCACATGGAATGGAAGAACAAACTAACCTAGTGTCAGTGCCCACGCGCGTACTGACACTCTTTTATCGTGGGGTAGGTATATGACTCAGGTTTCTTCCGCCGCAGGGCGGTCTTTTTTGGGCTATCTTTGTGAAAATATTCGTAATAGGGGCAAAAATCCCCTGCGCGCTTTCACGGGCTTTGCCCTCGCATGGGTTGCATTTTTTCTGCTATGGAATGTGATTCCCCCATTTGACGGGCTGACGCACAACGGCATGGCCGTTCTGGGTATTGTGGTGTGGGCCAGCATCATGTGGGTCAGCGAGGCCATGCCCGCAGGCGTGACAGGTATTTCCATTCCCACCATGCTGCTGATCACCCAGGCTCTGCCCTGGAACAACGGCAAACCGCCCATGGCGATCATCTTTGCCGGATTCACCGACCACGTTATCTGGCTGTGCCTGTTTGCCTTTATGGTGGCAGCGGTCATGCAGCTCATTGGCCTTGACCGCCGCATCGCCCTGGGCATTCTGGCCCGCTTCAAGGCTTCGTCCGTATGCCGGGTTATCTGGGGCATGTTTTTTGTGAATATTGTTCTGGGCTTTCTGGTGCCTGCGGCCAACGCCCGCGCCGCCACCCTGCTGCCCGTGGTGCAGGGTATCTGCAATCTGCTGGGTGATACGCCCGAAGAACGCGCCGCCAAAAAGGCCCTTGTCATCCAGTCTCTGGTTTACGGCTCCATGATCTGCGGCATGTTCATCATGACCGCCCACCTGCCCAACATGATTCTGGTGGGTATTTTTGAAAAGAACGGCTTCACCAACATCAACTTTCTCAACTGGATGCTCTTGCAGTTCCCGTATCTGGGCATGTTTGTGCTGACCAACTGGTGGACGCGCTACTACTTCAAGACCAACTGCGTTTCCATTGCTGGCGGCTCCGCCACCATCGAAAAAAGCTACAAAGAGCTTGGCCCCATGAGCACCGCAGAAAAAACCTTGCTGGGCATTTTTCTGCTGGTCGGATTCATGTTTGTGACGGGCAAGGGCAGTTTTATTTATGAACTGCACCGCCAGCCCCTGGGAGTTATCGGTCTGGTGGGCATGATGGTGCTGTTTGCCCCCGGCGTGATGCCCTGCTCGTGGAAGGCCGTGCAGCAAAAGACCATCTGGGGCACATTCTTGCTGCTGGGCGGCGCAATGACCATGACCACCGCCATGACCCAGGCTGGCGTGGCGCAGTGGCTTGCCGACCACATCCACAGCATGGTTGTGGGCATGAACTGGTGGCAGACAGTGCTGACCATGATGGTGGGCACGCACATTATCCGCCTTGGCATGCTCTCCAACGTGGCCGCCGTGGCCATGCTTGCCCCGGTGGTATTTGCCATGGCGCCCAAGCTTGGTCTGCACCCCGTGGCCTTTACCCTGCTGGTGTGCGATACGGATACGTTCGCCTACCTGCTGCCCACCCAGATTACCGCCGCAGTCATTGCCCACAGCACAGAAACTTTCTCTACCGCCGACTACGCCAAGGTGGGTTCTGTGGCCGTGCTTATCGCCATCGCCTACGGCGTCTGCGTCATGGCCCCCTGGTACGCGCTGCTCGGCATGCCCGTGTGGAACCCCGCCGCAGCCTGGCCTTTTTAATCGCCCCAACCCTTTGCCCGAGAGGACATTATGGCACGCATAAAAACAACACATGCGGTCGATTTTCGGCCAACCAGCCTGAACGACATTGAAACCGTCGAGGTAAACGCCGATCTGCTGATCATCGGCGGCGGCAATGCCGGTTGCTTTGTGGCAACGGAAACTGCGCGTCTCAACCCCGCAGCCAAGATCGTTATTGTGGAAAAGGCCGACATCATGCGTTCCGGCGCGTGCTCTGCCGGTATGGACGCCATCAACACCTATATTCCGCCCAACAAGACGCCCGAAGACCTCGTGCGCTGGAGCCGCTCACAGGTGGGCGGCGGCCCTCTGCGCGAAGATCTGGCCCTCTCCAACGCTCAGGAACTCAACGAATGCGTTGAAGACCTGGAGCGCTGGGGCCTGCCCATTCTCAGGGATGAGCAGGGCAACATCCGCTACCGTGGCAAGTGGGATATTTCCATCCACGGCGAGCAGCTCAAGCCCATCATGGCTGAAAAAGCCCTTGAAACGGGGGCGGATGTGTACAACCGCGTGGCGGCAACGGCTCTGCTGGTGCACAATGGGCGCTGCACAGGGGCCACGGGTTTTAGTGTACGCGACGGCAAGTTCTACGTGTTCCGCGCACGGGCCACGGTGGTGAGCACCGGCGGCGCGGGCACGCTTTATAAATCCTACACCGCCGACTCCACCGACAGCGGCTCGCAAATCTGGATGTGCCCCTACTGCGTTGGTTCCGGCTACGCCATGGGCCTGCGCCAGGGCGCGGAGCTCAGCAGCCTTGAGCAGCGCTGGGTCGCCACGCGCACCAAGGATTTTTGCGGCCCTGTGGATACCATCTCCGTAGGCTATGGCGCGCCCATTATCAACTCCCTGGGCGAGCGCGTCATGAGCCGCTATGAAAGCCTTGGCGGCGATGCGGCCCCGCGCTACATCCGCGCCAACGCTCCCATGGAGGAATGGCTGGCTGGTCGCGGCCCCTGCTTCTGCGACACCACCAACATGACGCCGGAAAAAACCAAGGCCATGATGGAAGACTACCTCAACGAGCGGCCTTCCTTCGTGCTCTTCCTTGCCAGCCGTGGGCAAGATCCGTCCAAGGAACCCATCGAAATCTTCGGTTCCGATCCCTACATCATGGGCGGGCACACCGGCGGGGGCTACTGGGTCGACATGGAACGCATGACAACCCTGCCCGGCCTGTTTGCAGCGGGCGAAACCGCAGGCGGCAACCCCAACAAGTTTGTGGGCGGCTGCTGCGCCGAGGGCAAGCTGGCCGCGCGCGGCGCTCTGGCCTACATGGCCGTAACCGATGCACCGGAGCTTGATGCCGTCCAGATCGCGCAGGAAAAGGAACGTGTGTACGCTCCCCTGCTCACGCGCGAAGAAGAAGGCGTAAGCCCGCTGGAAATGAAGGAACGCCTGCAAAGGCTCATGGATGAATACGCTGGCGGTTCCAGCCAGTTTTATCGCGTCAACGAGCAGCAGCTTGATTACGCACTTTGGCACATCAAGATTCTGCAAAGCCAGTTCAAGCACCTGCGAGCCAAGGATCTGCACGACCTCATGCAGGCCAACGAAACCATGGACCGCGTGGACGTGGCCGAAGCCGTTGTGCACCACCTCAAGGCCCGCAAAGAAACCCGCTGGGCTGGCTGGCAGACCCGCTCGGACTACCCCCAGCGCGACGATGAGAACTTTGACTGCTTTGTGGAGTCGCGCCGCGATCCCGCCACAGGAGAAATGACAACCTTTACCCGTCCCTACGAGCAGTTGCTGCCCGGCGACAGGTACAAGCCCTAAGTCAGGAGAAAGACAATGCCGCCGAAAATCGACACGCACAAATGCAACGGCTGTAACGGGCGCGAAGAAACCCATTGCGAAGAAACCTGCCCCGGCGATCTCATGGCCCTGAATCCCGCCACGGGCAAGGCCTACTTGCGGGCCGCCCGCGACTGCTGGGACTGCATGTCCTGCATCAAGGCCTGCCCCGCGGGCGCGCTTGAAATCAAGATGCCCTACCAGCTGGGCTACTTCAAGGCCACGCTGCGCCCCATCATGGGCTCCAACTTCATTATCTGGAAATGCCGCGACATCAACGGGCAGGAACAGACCTACCGTTACGTGAACAGGCTGGACAAGGCCTGATAGCGCGGAGTATTATTGAAAATAGTCGCCAGCGTCCCGCTGTTCCTGCACGGCGGGACGCTGGCGCATCACACAGGGAAGGGCATTCATGGACACATTCTGGCATCTGGAAAAGGAAGACTTTTTCAAGGGCATTGACGAGGCCAAGAGCGCCTTTCTGAAAAACGCCCAGCGCCTTGAACTGTCCAAGAATGAGATGGTCTTTCTTGAAGGTGACGCAGGAGACTCCTGCTTTTATATAGAATCCGGCCTGATACGTATTTTCTGCATGGACCGAGCAGGCAAGGAAATGACCTTCTCGCTGCGTATGAAGGGCGAAATATTCGGCATTTCAGAAGTGCTGAACACTTCCCCGCGCAAGGCCAGCGCGCAGACGGCCAGCGCATCCGTGCTGTACGCCATCAACCGGCAGGATTTTGAAAGCATGCTTCAGGAGCATTACCCGCTGGCGCGCAGCGTCATTACCCTGCTTGGGCGAAGGCTGCGCCAGATGGGCGATCTGGTGCGCCGCCAGAACAGCGACGTGGCCAACCGACTGGCAAGCCTGCTCATTTCTCTGGCCTACGAAACGCTGCGCACCACCGAGGGCTGGAACAAGCCCTGCGAAATCCCGCTGAGCATTCCTCAGGAGCAGCTGGCCTCCATGGTCGGCTCCACCCAGCCCACCGTCAGCGCAACCTTGCAGCAGTTTCGCAATGCAGGGCTTATTGTTGGCTCGGGCAGACGCATTGTGCTGCTCAATCCCATTGAAATGATCTACCGCCTCGACCACAACCTGCTGTAGCTGCGCCCTCTGTCCCTCGCTACCACATGACCGGGCGCACCGGGTACACTAATGGGACGTTTTGCCCAGAAATCAGGCACAGACATCCGGCCCAAAAATTCGGCCCAGCCAAAAAAATTGCAGCAGGCCCAATAATCTTGCAGCTTATAGTCTGCCCTGTCTGGAAATGGTAAGCCAGAACAAGGGCTGCACCCAGTGCCTGCCATGTGCCTATGTGGCTGCCTGCGGCCCTCTTCATTCCACTCCATTCCGGTTTCTGCCCCTGCAACGGATTTTGCCGTCCGTGAAAGGTAAAAACAAAGCCCGCTCTTTCGAGCGGGCTTTGTGGCATGATACGTGTAGTTTCAGAAGGCCAAAGGCGGTCTGAATGTTTGCGTCAGGCGGGCTATTCCATTGCCTTGAGAATGCTGCTGGCAGAAACGGACGACAGCACGTTGCCGTCAACAATCACGGCAGGCAGGGTTTTGACGCCAAAATACTGGGCGATCTGCTGGGCCTGATACAGGTTCACATTGCCCGCATTGTAGCAGTATTTGCCCACGGCCAGTTCTTCGGCGGGGTTCACCGGAGGCCGCAGCTTGCTCATATAGCTGTAGTGGATGGGAAAGTCAGAGGATTCCGCCGTGGCATCGTATTCGTTGTTAAAGGCCACAACGTGTCCTTTTTTCTTTTGGGCAGCCTTGATCTCGTTCCAGCGCGAGAGCGCGTAGGTCATGTAGGGCATGCCCTGACCGGGGCGGGAGTAAGAAATCCAGATGCCCATGCCCATGAGGTCGGTTCCGTAGTATTCCTTGCTGTTGGCAAAAACCGCCACCTTGCACTGCTGGGGCGAAACCGAACGGCTGGCCTCAGCCACGGCATGCCAGACCTTCTCACTCTGCGGCGAGGCAAAATCAAGCAGCACCAGAACTTCGTGAGGTGCCTTGGGCTCGCCGAAAAATACGGGATATACCTCGTTTTTCCACTGGGGCCGATAGGCGGCCTCGCCCTCGATGGACGTAACGCGCCCGCCCATTTTTTGCAGCATGGCCTGGCTCTCTGCATCGTTCGTGCGGAGGTTGGGCAAGGAAGTACGCAAGTAGGGATTAAAAGCGTTGGCCTTGGCGTTCTGCACGCCAGCCGCAAGGTTTACTTTTTCTTTGGGGCCGGTATCACCCGTTCCCATAGCGCCGCACCCCCCCAACAACAAACCTGAAACCAGTATAGCCGCCAAAAATCCGCGCATACGTCACCTCTTCTCCCAGCCAGCAGCAAGGGATTGCACGGCATCCTCAAGATGCCGCAGCCATATTTCAGCCACATCGGCGTATTCCGCCGTCCCCATGAGCACGGGCAGGCATTGGTGCCCTTGGGCCTCAATGCGACTGCGCCAACTGTGCCCGTTCTCGCCCGCCATGTCCTCCAGAGCATGACGGCCCACCACCGACAAAAGCGGCATAAGCCATACCCGGCGTGAAGCGAGATTGGGCAAAATACTTTCAAGCGTCACAGCGCCGTTCATGGCCCCCACATGCACGCGGCTGTCAAGCTCGCGCACGGCGCGGGCCAGATCCACATAGCGGGCAACCGCCTCGTGTTCCGCGCCGTGTCCCATAAAGACCACGTCTTCATCCGCGCTGCGCTCGGCGGGCAGATGCCGCACCAGCGCCCGCGCCGTCGCGCGCACATCGTCCGTTGTGGCCAGCAGGGGCGCGCCAATCCGGCAAAGCAGGTGCTCGTGCTCGGCGGCTTCTTCAACTGCAGCGCGCACATCACCATGCTCCTGACCGGGTATGGTCTGCAAGGGCTGCACCGCCACTGCCTCAAAACGCTCAAGCCCAAGACGGCAAACCGCCTTAAACACGGAATCGCTCTTCTGGCGGGCCTGCGCCATGCGTTCGCGCAAGAGCAGCGAAGTATAGGCCCAGCGTACCGGAATACCGGGATAACGCTGGCGCACAAGGGCGTCAAACCCCTTGAGGGCGTTCTGCCCCTGCGGGCTGCTTGCGCCAAAGGCGACCAGAAGAATAGCGTGTCTCATGGGGGTTTTTTGTACGTCACTTGCGACCTTGAAGCAAGGAGGGCGCTTACGGCTGGCAATGCCCAAGGGGCTTCGTATGAAATTGATGTTGACCTGCCTGTATTGTATTGACCCCGGCATCAATGCGAGGATAATGTGCCGGAGAATGGCCTGGATACCGCCAGCACAGCGCTGGCGGGCAAACATTGGGGGTCGCATGGCAAAAGCTCTGGTACTTGGGGGGGCAACTGGCCTTCTGGGCCAGGCCCTGACGCGAGTGCTCAAAGCCCGCGAGTGGGAAGTTGCAACACTTGGCCGCGAGAACGGCAATCTGCTGGACATGGCGTTTCTGCAAACTGCCATTGCAGAGGCGCAGGCGGATGTGGTGTTCAACACTGTGGCCTGGACAGCTGTTGACGATGCCGAAGACCACAGGGACGAAGCCTGCCAGCTCAACCGCGCCTTGCCCGCCTCCATTGCGCGCTGCCTCAAGGCGCAGGGGGCCGGATTTCTTGTGCAGTTCAGCACGGACTTCATTTTTTCCGGCGCGGGAGAAACCGCGTGGAAAGAAACAGACACGCCCCATCCGGCCTCTGTGTACGCCAGCACCAAGCTTGAAGGTGAAAAGGCCGTTCTGGAAACACTGCCCGACAGGTCGTGCGTCATACGCACGGCATGGCTTTTTGGCCCAGGTCGCAAAAATTTTGTGGATACTATCCTTGCCGCCTGCCAGCGCCGCGATTCCATCAACGTGGTGCATGACCAGACAGGTTCTCCCACCTATACGCTTGATCTGGCGCACTGGAGCATCGCTCTGGCGGAAAAAAGGGCCACAGGCATCTGGCATGCGGTAAACGGCGGGCAGGCAAGCTGGTGTGATCTGGCTTGCGAGGCTGTTTCTCTGGCTGGCGCCCCGTGCCGGGTTGTGCCCATTGATTCGGCGGAATGGCCCCAAAAAGCCCGCAGGCCAGTGTTTTCCGCGCTGGACAACAGCAAGCTGGCCACCTTTCTTGGCAAGTCTCCTCGCCCGTGGCCCCAGGCTCTGCGCGATTATGTTTTCAGCGAGTATCTGCCCGCGCACACCGGCAAAGGCGGGGCGCAGTGACAAGCTCTGGCCCTGCGCGGCTTTCAGCCAGCCTGCCCGCATTGCGCACGCTTTGCCTGATCATGGCGGGCCTCACGCTGCTCACGCTCGCAGCGCTCTGGAATGCCAATGATGCCCAGGCCAGACCGCGCAGCTTGCAGGAGCTTGCCGCCATCAACGGCAAACTGATTGAAACAGGCGTCAAATACGGCTCAATCCCTTCCCTGTACCGCCCGCGCTATGACCGCATTCAGGATGCAAACCTGAGCCTCAGCGATGACGAGGTGGTGTTTATTGCCATGTTGCAAGGGGGCGCGCGCGTTTACCCGCAACGCATCATGGTATGGCATCAGGTTGTCAACGAAATCGTGGACGACAAGGCCTATGCCATCACCTACTGTCCCACCACCGGCACCTTCATGGCCTACGATTCTTCCATGGGGGGCCTGAATCTCATTTTTGACACGGAAGGCCGCCTCTACGATGCCAACAGCGTTCTGATTGACCGCAATTCCGGCAGTCTCTGGCTACAGGAAACAGGCATGGCCTTTGACGGCCCCCTGCTGGGCCGTGGGCTGCCCATGGTGCCCGTATACTGGACAACCTGGGGCGCTGCAAAGCGCACCTTTCCCCATGCCTTGGTGCTTGCCAAACCTAACGGCAACAAACCCTACGGGCGCGATCCCTACGGCAACTACCTGCGCAAGGGAACCTACTACGATAACGACAGGCTCATTTATCCAGTGGAGCGCATGGACAAACGTTTTGCCCGCAAAACGCCCATGCTGTGCATTGAGTATGAGGGCTACCTGTTGGCTATCGACATAGGCTATGTGCGCAAAAAAGGGGCCGTGAACTTTTTTGTGGGGCCCAATGCCCTTCTGGCAGTTTATGACCGGGGCCTTGAGGTGGTGCGTCTTTTTAACCGCCAGATATGGGCCGAGCCATTCCTGTTCATATCCCAGAACGGCAAGCTCATGGATCTGACCACGCGCAGCCAGTGGGATCCTGCCACGGGCGTGGCGCTTGACGGCAACATGAAGGGCGCGTCCATGCCGCAGTTTTACGGCGCGTATTCCATGTGGTTTGCCTGGTACAGCATGAATCCGGAAACACTGGTCATCCCCGGCCCCGGCGAGGTGCCTGAAAAGCTGCTCTCGCCAGCCCCTCCGGGTGAATAACCCCACAGCCCACCTGCCCCTGTCAAGCCGTTTGCATTGCGTAAAACCAGAGCGTATTTGATTCCTCATGAACTGCACTGTCACAGCATCCGCCGACATATCCTTGCATCTGGCGTGGTTTACTGCATATGCCGCCGCCAAAACAGCCCTGGAACAGGGCGATGCCTCGCCCATGGATCTCAAACTCCGGCACTCCCTTGAAGTGCTGGAAAATGCCCGGCACACCGTTGAAGGCGAAGGCTTTGACCCACAGACAGCGCGGGCCTGCCTGCTGGCAGCACTGTACCATGACGTGGGCCGGTTCGAGCAGTATCTGCGCTATCACACGTTCAGGGACAGGGAATCGTGCAATCACGGGCAGATGGGCGTGCGGGTTCTCAAGGCCGAACACCGCCTCGTCAGCGAGACACCGCAAATGCGCAAGCTGGTCATGGCGGCGGTGGGCATGCACAACCGTTTTGCCCTGCCCAAGGAGACGCCGGAGAACATCGCTCTGGTCACCAATGTGGTGCGTGATGCGGACAAACTGGACATTCTGCGGATCATGGACGAGCACTTGAGCGGCCCAGCCCCGTATAATCCCACTGTGGTGCTGCAACAGCCGGACGACCCCACCATCGCCAGCGAGGCGGTTCTCAAAGCGGTGCAGGAAAAACGAGTGGCGGCCTATGCCGACCTGCGCTGCGTCAACGATTTTCGCCTGCTGCTGGGGACATGGTTTTTTGATCTGCACTTTGTCTCAAGCCGCCGCAAATTTCTTGAGGACGGGCATGCGGAAAACTTGCTGCGCCGTATGCCGGGCACGGTTCCGCAGGCCGAAGCCCGCGACTGCCTGCTGCATATTCTGGAGAACTCGCAGTGACGCATGCCCCTACGGCAGCCAGCCTTGATGCTTTGCCTGCCTGCCCTGCATTTTTTCCGCAGGCGGCGCTGGCGCGGCGTGTGCCGTGGCCGGATGCGTACGCGCATGCCCCGCTCAATCCTGACGTGCAGACATTGCGAAGCGCCAGCCATGCCCCCCTGGCCTGTGTGCGCATGGCTTTTGCGCTGTTTTATCTGCCTGCGGCGCAGGCAGAAGCCCTGCTGCGGCTCGCGCTTGAAAGCGCTGAAGTAGTCCTGGCAGCTGATTTCAAGCTGGCGGAACGCAACCTTGAGCTGCCCGCAACGCTGGCGGCGCGCGGCCTCATGGCGCTGACAAAAGCACGCAGAACAGCAGCGGCAGACGGGGCACCTCAAGCAAGTTCTATTCAAAGGGGCGGTATTGAGGGGCTTGTGCACCAATGCAATGCGCTGGTGCACAAGCGCCGCCCCATTTTTGCAGGTGCTGCGACTTTGCTGCATTTGCAGCGCGCCTGAGGCGTTGAACCTCCCCTCGCGGCCTCTCGCGGCCAAGCCCACATTTCTGACCTCACGGCCCCGCCTTGAAGGCCCACCCTGCCTGTGCTATAAGCTGCTCTGGCGCTGCCGCACCCTGCGCAGGCGCACGCCTGTCAGGCCTTTGCGCCGGTAACGCCCGCCTTTTCCGCTTCTGGAGTTTTCATGTCAGATTTTGTCCATCTTCATTGCCATACCGAATACAGCCTGCTTGACGGCGCCATCCGCATCAAGGATCTGTGCGCCCGCGCCAAGGATTTCGGCATGCCCGCCTGCGCCATCACCGACCACGGCAACCTCTTTGGCGCGGCCTATTTTTATCAGGGTTGCAAGGATTACGGCGTCAAACCCATCTTTGGATGCGAGGTTTACGTCTGCCACGACCACAAGGATAAAAGCACGGATTCGCCTTTGGCGCGCCGCCGCAACCACCTGATTCTGCTGGCCCAGAACACCACGGGCTACCACAATCTGGTCAAGCTGGTCACACAGGGCTACCTTGAGGGTTTTTATTACAAACCCCGCGTGGATAAACCCCTGCTGCGCAAGTATTCCGAAGGCCTTGTCTGCCTTTCGGCCTGCATTGCGGGCGAAATCCCCCGCGCCATTCTTGCGGACGACATGGACAAGGCCCTGAGCCTCACGCGGGAATACGCCGATATCTACCCCGACCGTTTTTATCTTGAGTTGCAGTCCAACGGCCTGCCGGAGCAGACCAAGGCCAACAACGCCCTCCTGGAACTGGCGGAAACCACGGGCGTGCCGCTGGTTGCCACTAACGACTGCCACTATCTCACCGCTGACGATGCCGAAGCCCACGAAGTGCTGCTCTGCATTCAGACGCAAACTACCATGGACGACCCCAAGCGCATGCGCTTTGGCACCCATGAGCTGTACTACAAGTCCATCGAAGAGATGGAAAAACCCTTTGCCCACGTGCCCGAAGCCCTGGCCAACACCATGCGCATTGCCGAGCAGTGCAATGTGGAGCTGGACTTCGGCCACCACTACTTCCCTGTGTACAAGCTGCCGGAAGGGGCCAGCCTTGATTCCGAATTTCGGCGGCTGGCAGAAGAAGGGCTGGAAAAACGGCTGGAAAAACACCCCGACAGAGACACCATTGATGTTCAGCTCTACCGGGACCGCTTGCAGTACGAACTGCGTGTTATCCTTGAAATGGGTTTTCCCGGTTACTTCCTCATCGTGCAGGAATTCATCAACTGGGCAAAAAACCACAATGTTCCCGTGGGGCCTGGGCGTGGTTCCGCCGCCGGTTCGCTGGTGGCGTGGGCTTTGCGCATCACCAACCTTGACCCCATCCCCTACAATTTGCTGTTTGAACGCTTTCTGAACAACGAACGCGTCTCCCTGCCCGATATCGACGTGGACTTTTGCGAACGCCGCCGCGTCGAGGTCATCAAGCACATGGTGGAAACCTACGGAGAAGGCTCGGTGGCGCAGATCACCACCTTCGGCACCATGAAGGCCAAGGGCGTTGTGCGCGACGTGGGCCGCGCCCTGGGCATGAGCTTTGCGGAGACTGACCGCATCGCCAAACTGGTGCCCGCCGACCTCAAGATGACCATCAAAAAGGCCCTTGAGGCAGAGCCGGAGCTGGAAAACATTTACCACTCCGACCCCAAGGTCAAACATCTGCTGGACACGGCCCGCCGCCTTGAAGGCCTGGCCCGCCACGCATCCACCCACGCCGCCGGGCTTGTGGTTTCAGACAAGCCCATGGAGGAATACCTCCCCCTGTATCAGGGCAAACGCGGCGAACTTGTGACCCAGTTTGACGGCCCCATGACGGAAAAAGCCGGGCTTGTGAAGTTCGACTTTCTTGGCCTGAAAACCATGACCCTGATTCAGGACACCCTGGACAACATCAACCTTCAGGGCAACGAACCGCCAGACCTCGACAACCTGCCGCTTACCGATACCGAAACCTACGAGCTTTACGCCCGTGGCGACACGGACGGCGTTTTTCAGGTGGAAAGTTCGGGCATGCGGCAGTATCTGCGCATGCTCAAACCCTCGTGCTTTGAAGACGTCATCGCCATGCTGGCCCTGTACCGGCCCGGCCCGCTCGGTTCGGGCATGGTGGACGAATTCATCAAGCGCAAGCACGGGCAGGTGCCCGTTGTGTATCCGCACCAGTCGCTCACCGACTGCCTGCGCGATACCTACGGCGTCATCGTCTATCAGGAACAGGTCATGCAGATCGCCCAGATCATCGCCAGCTATACGCTTGGCGGGGCCGACCTGCTGCGCCGCGCCATGGGCAAAAAGAAAGCCGAAGCCATGGCCAAGGAACGCGTCAACTTTGTTACCGGCGCGGAAAAGAACAACATCGACAAGGACAAGGCCAACGAAATTTTCGACTTGATGGAAAAGTTCGCCGAATACGGCTTCAACAAGTCGCACTCCGCCGCCTATGCCCTCATTTCGTACTACACGGCCTACCTCAAGGTTCACTACAAGGTCGAGTTCATGGCCGCCCTGCTCACCTCGGAAATGGGCAATCAGGACAAACTGCTCAAGTATGTCTCGTGCTGCAAAGACATGGGCATCAATGTGGTGCAGGCCTCTGTAAACCAGAGTCTGCGCGAGTTTACGGCTCATGGCGGAAAGGTGGTCTTTGGCCTTGGCGGCATCAAGAACGTGGGCGATGAAGCCATACGCGAAATTGTGGAAGCCAGGGCCGAAGGCGGCGAATTTGCCTCGCTGTTTGACATGTGCTGCCGGGTAAACCTGCGCAAGGTTACCAAGCGCGTGCTTGAATCGCTGGTCAAAGGCGGCGCGTGCGACTGCTTTGGCGTACCCCGCGCCGCCATGCTGGCTGCCATTGAAATTGTGGTTGCCCGCGCGCAGAAAAAGGCCAAGGACAAAACATCCAATCAGGTTTCGCTGCTCTCCATGGCTCCGGTTGTGGAAAGCGCACCCCAGCCCGGCATAGGCCTTGACTGCCCCGAAGCCTCGTTGCCCGAAATGGCGGACGATGACAAACTGCGGGCAGAAAAGGAAGCCCTGGGCTTCTTTTTGACCAGCCACCCGCTCCAGCCATTCATACGCGAAATTCGCCGCCTGGGGCTCACTACGCTGGAAGACGCGCGCGAACTGTTCCCCGGTGCGGAAATCCGCTGCGCGGCGCTGGTGGTCAGCGTCAAGGAAGTGCTGACAAAGTCCAAGGGCGAGCGCATGGCCTTTGTGGGTATTGAAGACCTCACAGGCCACGCCGAAGTGACATTTTTTCCACGCACTTACGCCGAATGCCGCGATCTTTTACGTTCAGAACAGCCCATCTGCCTGGTGGCGCGCCTCGACAGTCAGGCAGACAACGGCGACAACGGCGATATGGATGAAGAAGCTGACGAAGGCCCGCGCGAAATCAAGCTGCTGGGCCAGACCGCCCGCTCGCTGGCCGAAGCCTGCGGGCAAAGCGACACCCCCATATGCGTGCAGATACCGCAGCACCGCCTTGGGCGCGAAGACATGCTGGCTCTGCGCAACCTTCTGGAAAAATTCCCCGGCCCGGTGGAAGCGCATGCCCAGGTTTTTCTTGATGGGCACGTGTGCATCCTGCACCTCGACAACACTCTGAAAGTACGCCCCGGGCCGGATCTGGATAAAGCTCTTGCCGCCTGGGCTTCATAAAGCCATATGTTCCGATTTTTTCTGGTAACAGGCATCGGCCTGGCCATTATCAACGGCTGGATATCCTGGTGGCTTTGGCGCGCGCTTTCCGGCACGGGCTGGCTGCGCATAATCCTCTGCATCCTTGTGCTCGCTCTGGGCGCGGCCTTTCCCCTGCTCTACAAGGGGCATGGCGATACCCTTGCCCATGTGTGGGTACTGCGGGCCGGGGCATTCTGGATGGGCGTGGCCTTCTACGCCTTTGCGCTTGTGTTGATTGCCGACATCTGGGGCCTTGGCGCACGTTTATTTGGCGCAATGCCGCCCGTCACACCACGCTGGGGCGCAGTGCTGCTGGTTATGGGCCTGCCCCTGCTGCTGGGGGTGGGCAGCTGGTTCAACGCGGCCTTTCCCGTGCTTCGGCACTACGACATCACTGTGCGTACGCAAGGCCCCGTCGTACCCAGCGCCTACGTGGACAAGCCACTGAAACTGGGCGTTATTACCGACATACATCTGGGCCGCCTCCTCACCGCAGGGCGGCTGGGCAGAGCCATCGAACTGCTGGCCCCGGAGCAGCCGGACGCAATCCTCTATGTGGGCGACATCATTGACGACCATATAAAACTGGATGCGCAAGCCACCGCCGCAGCGCTTGCCGTGGCCCAGCCGCGTCTTGGGCATTGGGCTGTGCCGGGCAACCACGAGTATATCTCTGGTTCCATCGATAAAAGTCTGGATTTTCTGCGCGCTGTGGGCATGCAGGTGTTGCGCGACCAGTGGGCCGTGGTGGACAACAGATTTGTGCTTGCTGGCAGGGACGATTTGAGCAAAGCCGGTTTTACGGGCATCCAGCGGGGCAGCATGGAGGAGATTCTGGCCGACCTGCCAGAACAGTACCGCGGCCTGCCCCTTGTGGTCATGGATCACCAGCCTGCCGCCCTTGACGAAGCGCGCAATGCAGGCGCTGCGCTCGTGCTGTCAGGCCACACGCACAACGGGCAGCTGTGGCCCTTTAACTTTGTGACGGAACTGAGATACGAAAACCCGCTGGGCTTGCTGACAAAAGGCAACTTCCACTCTATCGTCAGCGCTGGCACAGGCACATGGGGGCCGCCCCTGCGTACTACGGGCCGCGCCGAGGTTTTGCTGGTTACGGTGCATTTTGCTTCTGCGGACAATGCCGCTCCATAGTTATCGCCATGAGATGATCGACGCACCGGGCATCTGGTTCCGGAAGGAGGCCGCGTGTTATTCTGCTCCAGGTTTGTTCGGGAACTTGTGTTTGAAGAAAGGGCATTGCAACCCTGCTGCAATACGCACAATATCGTTGTACCGAGTTTTCCTTTTACAGGCGGCGCGGTGGATATGGAGGCATATACCCGCCATATCGCCAGCGTTGCGCAGGAAGTGCAGAAGCAGAATCCCAAGGTATGCGCGGGCTGCCCAGATCTTGTTCCCCTTTCGCATTCTGTCTGTGTGCCCAAGCTGCGATTTGCCGTTCTTTCCCTGAATCACCACAGACACATCTGCAACTGCCGCTGCGTCTACTGCGACCTGTGGAAGCCTGGACAGCACCCGCGCCCCATTGCCATTCTCCCCGCCATACAGAGCCTGTATGAGCAGGACGCACTGGAAAAAAACTGCGCCGTAAGCTGGGGCGGTGGAGAATCTACCCTGTTGCCTGATTTTGAAGCCACAGGCCGCTGGCTGCGCGAGCATGACTACTTTCAGTACGTGCATACCAATGCGCTGCGGCATTCTGTCTGGATTGACGAAATGCTTTCCACCGGCGGCGGCAAAATCAACATCAGTCTTGATTCCGGCAATGCCGCAGCCTATGCCCGGGTTAAGGGCGGCGACTGGTGGAATGACGTGATGGCTTCGATGGAAAAGTATTTTGTTGCAGCAATCACGCCAGAACAAATTGATATCAAATACATAATTTTTGAAGAAAATAACAAGATCGCCGACGTGGAGCAGTTTTTCCAGATCTGCCGCCGCTTCGGCATAGTGAATGTACAGTTGTCCTTTAATTTTCTGGAAGTAAATGCTGGCACTGTCAGTGAGCATTCCATTACCGCAGCCGCGTATTTTATGCACCGGGCGCAGGAACTGGCTCTTGCTTGCGAGCTGTTTTTTGTGGATGCACCGCTGCGTGAACGCATTGACCGCGCACGCAGCAAATTTTTTCAGTAGCCCGAGCAGGTTCAGCGTCCCCCGCAAAATCAGGCAGATGAATCAGGCCCGATGCCAGGCCCGATGTCAGGCGGGCCGTTCCGGTTCTGCAAAAATGCTCTCGCCCTCCGGGTCATGCCGCCGGAAATTCCGGGCCGCCACGGAGGGCGAGGTATTGGCGTAGCAGTAAACGCAGCCGTGGGGGCAGGTGTCGTACTGGCCCACATCTTTGCAGGGTACGCACAGGCACACCGCCCGCTGGCCTGTGTCGCGCGGGTACTCATGTGCAGCGCTGGCAAGGTTCGCGGCCGAGGGCATTTTCAGGGGCAGGCCCAGTTGTTGCTGCGGCGCAATACCAAAGAGGCGCAACATGTCCGGGTGTCTGTTGGTGAGCCGGAGGATAAGCTCCGGGTCGGTGCAGCGGTTATGGCTGATGCCCCATGCCGAGAGGTCGACCTTTTCGCCGCAGGTGCAGGGTTCCACGCCCATTTCCGCAGCAAGAGCGGCCACCCCCGCTGCCACGGCCTGCATCTCCGCCTGTGTAAAATCACGCCAGGCAAGGCCCGCCCTGCGCAGATTTTCCCGCACCTTGCGGTAGTCGGCAATATCGGCAAAGCTGAACACCAGCTTGCGGGTACAGCCTTTCAGGGCTTTGCCGATGCGGGCCATTTTGTCCAGCAACACATGGTAGCCGTCAGGATTTTGCGCCAGTTGCCCGGCCAGCATCAGGGGGTCAAAGCGCCACACAACCCTTTCCGGCCCTGTCGCGTCCGCAAAACGGCGAAAGGTGTCGATACGTTGGGCAAGCGGCGGCAGATTGGGTTCCCAGCCTTCAGCCTCATAATCATTGAGCGTAAATTCCAGATACCAGGCGAGTCCCCGCGCCTCCACCTCCGGCAGCAAGGGCAGCAAAGGCCGCGGATTTTTGCTCCAGAACACGACAACCCGCGTGTTGGCAAAGGACACAAACTGGGGCCGATTGTTGAAGGGATTGATCCAGCGGGCGTATCCGGCGCGCAACCTGTTGATAAACCAGGGCGCGTAAAAAGCCGGAATATCCGTTGCCCGGCTGGCCGCAATGATCTCAGGAGCAACAGCGTTGTTTGCCTGCCCCGATGCGGTGGTTATCTGTACTGTGCGCCACTTCATGCCCAAAGTGTTTCAGGGCTGCGCGGCTTCGTCAACTGCACAGGGCATGCGCCCTGCCTGAAACCATCGCTCTGTCATGCATTTTGACTTATCCGGCGCAATTGTTATGCTTACAGGCGAGCACAATCAATAACCTGTAACAAACTGGAAATTCATGTCTTTCTTTTCCTGGATGCAAAGCCTCTTCACGCCGCCCTCCACTGGCGACCCTGATCTGGATGATCCACATCCAGGCTTTGAATGGAACCAGAACGCCCGCATCATGCTGGCGATCATTGTTGTCATTATTTCGGCCTTCGTGGTCTACTGGATACTGTCATGACAAAGGGCGCTTTCTGGCGGCTGACCGTGCGGGACGATTTTTCTGCTGGTCATGCCCTGCGGCATTACGAGGGCAAGTGCGAGCGCATGCACGGCCACAATTTTGCGGTGGAACTGACCGTGCAGGGGCAGCGCCTGACCCCGGACACTGAAATGCTGCTTGATTTCAAAACGCTCAAAAGCGGTCTTAAAACCGTGCTTGACGCGCTCGACCACCGCCTGCTCAACGAAACGCCGCCCTTTGACGTCATGAATCCTTCGTCAGAAAACCTTGCCCGGCATATCTGGCGGGGCATGGCAGAACTGCTGGCAACACATGACGATCCTCAGGCCCGGCAAGTGCGGCTTTACAGCGTCACAGTGTCTGAAAAAGCCGCGCAAAGCGCCACCTACATGGAAGTAGACGACTGATTCAGGGACGCGGATGGGGATGGACGTTGGCGCACCCCAAGAATACGGCCCCCCTCACACCCAAGACAGACGGAACCAGCATGACCAAGGCTCTGTGTCTTCTGCACGCCAACTGCCAGGGCGATGCCCTGCGCCCCCTGCTGGAAAACACCCAGGCCTTTGCCAGCCGGTTTTATATCCGCCAGTATGTGAACTATACGCGGCAAAGTATTGCAGACAGCGATATTGAACGCTGCGAGCTTTTTCTCTACCAGCGCCTTGCACCCAAATGGGGCGACCTTTCCACAGAACAGATGCTGCCGCGCCTGCCGCAGCACTGCCAGTCCATTGAGATTCCCAACCTGTTTTTCAAGGGTTACTGGCCCTTCTGGTCCCGCGATGAACGCATCAACTTTGCCGACAGCCTGCTGGAGACGCTGCTGCAAAGGGTCACGCCGCAAGAGGCGCTGACCCTCTATCTGCGCGGCGCAGCCTCGCTGCTGGGCGATGCGGACGCGCTCAACGCGCAGGCTGAAGAATCGCTGGCGCGCGAGGAAGCCAAGGAGGCCGATGCCCCCATACGTTGCGCGCCGCTGCTGCGCGAGCGCTGGCGTGATGAACAGATGTTCATTACGGTCAACCACCCAGGCCGCGAACTGCTGTTCCACATGGCGGACAGCCTGCTGCGCCTGCTGGGCCTTGGCGCTCTGCCCCCCTCCACACGCGGGACATATGTTCACCCACTTGAAGATTTCTGGCTGCCCATCCATCCGGCGGTGGGGAGCGCGCTGCGTCTGCCCTTTGCCAGCGCGGACAAACACTGGCCCATCTTCCACTCGCAGCTCACGCACAGGGAATATACCCTGTGCTACATGGCCTGCCGCGCAAACAATGTGCCTGACTTTCTGACCTTTCTAAAAAACCTCTCGCCGGACGCCTTGCGGCTGGCCGCAAGAGATATGACAGACTGATTTTGACTTGCCGACATGGCTGTTTCTGAAGCCCTGGCTGGTGCAGAGCCGCGAACAGGCGGCACACAGCCCAAGGGGGCGGCAGGCCCCTGCGTGGCTTGCGCACGTGAAAGGCATTGCGTACTGTTGGCAGGTCAAAAAATCATGGACGAAATTACGCACAGGCTTGCAAACACATTCGCCAAGCCTGCGCAGCCCGGCATCTGCTGGCCTGACGCTCCCAACGCGTCAACATCTGGCTGGCTTTTTACCAACAAAATCATACGGGGCACCGGCCTCGCCGCTCCGTTCACAGCGGGGCGGGCATTTTGCACCCGAAAGGAGATTTTCATGAAGGTACTCATGCTCAACGGCAGCCCTCATCCCAAGGGCTGTACCTTTACCGCCCTGTCCACGGTTGCGGCGCAGCTGGAAAAAAACGGCCTTGAAACGCAGATGCTCCAGTTGGGCACAAAGCCCATACAGTGCTGTATCGGCTGCGGCAAGTGCAAGGATACCGGACATTGCGTGTTCAATGCCGACCACGTTAACGAGGCCATTGACCTGCTGCGCGAGGCAGACGGCTTTGTTGTGGGTTCTCCTGTTTACTACGCCGGCCCCAATGGCGGCGTGTGCTCCTTTCTTGACCGCATGTTCTATGGCAAGTCCCTCCACTATGCCTTCAAGCCCGCCTCCGCTGTTGTGAGCTGCCGCCGTGGCGGGGCCAGCGCATCCTTTGACCGGCTGAACAAGTACTTTACCATCGCGCGCATGCCCGTGGTTTCTTCCCAGTACTGGAACGCCGTACACGGCAATACGCCGGAGCAGGTAATGCAGGACAAGGAAGGCTTGCAGATCATGCGCACCCTTGGCGACAACATGGCGTGGCTGCTCAAGTGCATCGCCGCTGGCAAGGCCGCTGGCGTGGCAACCCCAACCCCGGAACCGTGGGATCCCACAAACTTTATTCGCTAAAACCAGACACTGTGTGAGATACCGTGCAGATACTCCTGCAATGTCTACCCGTTTGCGGGGCAAAGGCACAACCACAGTAACAGGCAAATATCAGTGATCAGGGCTGTCTGAAAATATTTTCGGACAGCCTTTTTTATTGTCTGACTGTTCATTTTATATGCCCCCGTTTTATGCAACAGCATATCCGGTCAGGATGATCGCCGCGCATAAGCATTCTGCGCGCTCTGACGGAACTTCTCTCACGCGCTGCACACTGGCGGATGTAGTCTCAATGTCCCCGGCAAGGCTGATAAAGTTTTATCCGCGCATTCGCGCTTTATCTCTGGGCCTCCATACAGATTCGTTCGCACTGAATATGTGTCTTGCACAAAAAGGCACACCTTCATTGAAAATTGCGATATAAAATTTATACAAAAAGACAATTCCTGAAGATCAAACCACTACAATATTTATGACCGATAAATATTCATACCGCATAATATGTATGTTTGTGATTTTTATTACATACTACTTAATATAAAAAATTTTCCCATCTTTCATGCTGCATACGTTGAATAAATTATAAAGATTGATCAATCATTCAGCATAATATTGTTGCCACGATTTTTCATATCTGGCATTGTTTCAGGTATCCATTTATTTTCCCTGCCATTGTATACCATAAACGCGAAAAGCCGAGCAGGGACGCCGTAAATTTCATGATGCAGGAGGTTGGCGGATGAAAAGACCAGCTCTATGGGCGTTTATGCTGCTTGCGATTGTTCTTTTTGCCGGACATGAGGCCTTTGCAGCTTCCAGTCTTGGCATCAAGCTACCAGAAGACCCCACCAAGGCATACATCACCCTGGGCATCCTGCTGGTTGCCGCGGTGATGTTTTTTACGGAAGTTGTCCCCCTGCCCATCACGGCCCTGCTTGTGCCGGTGGCTCTGTCTCTCACAAATGTGGTTTCGTCCAAGGTTGCTTTTGGCTACTTTGGCGACCCCACCGTTGTGCTCTTCATGGCCATGTTCATTGTGGGCGAAGCCACGTTTATAACCGGATTTGCAGACAAGGTGGGCGGCCTGGCCGTCAAGCTTTCCAAGGGCAATCCGGTTAAACTCATCGTATACACCATGGCGGCCATCGGCCTGCTTTCAACCGTGCTTTCCAACACCGGCACCACAGTTGTGGCCGTGCCCATGGTGCTTGGCATGTGCATCAAGGCCAAACTTGCACCCGGCAAGGTGCTTATGCCCGTTGCCTTTGCCTCGTCACTGGGCGGCACGGTAACGCTTGTAGGCACGCCGCCCAACGGCATTATCAACTCCATGCTTGCCCAGACAGGGCAAAGCCCCTTTGGATTTTTTGAATTCGGCCTTATCGGCATGCCCTTGCTGGTCGTCGGCCTGCTCTATTACGCAGTTATAGGCCACAAGTTTTTGCCGGAAAAACTGCATGACGACAGCGAAGACGACATTGAAGTTGACGCCAAGATCCGCCGCGAGCACAAGATGTGGCATTCCGTGCTGATTTTTGCCTTTGTGGTCGCCATGATGGCCAGTGAACTTATGCCCTTGACCACCGCCGCCGTTTTGGGCGCCTGCCTTATGGTCATTTCAGGCTGCATGACCATGCGTGAAGCCTTCCGCAGCGTTGACTGGACAACAATTTTTCTGTTCGCGGGCATGCTTTCCATGTCGGCCGCCATGGACAAGTCCGGCGCAGCCGCCATTGTGGCTAACGCCGTGGTGAGCACGGTCAATGACCCGTGGATGCTCATGTTTGTGTGCTGCGCCCTCACCGCCGCCATCACCAACTTCATGTCCAATACCGCCACTGCGGCCCTCATGGCCCCGCTGGCTCTGCCCATCGCCCTTGCCAGCGGCATTTCGCCCCTGCCCATCGCCATGGGCATTGCCATGTCGGCCTCATGCTGCTTCCTGACGCCCATTGCCACCCCGCCCAACACCATCGTGCTTGGCCCCGGCAGATACAGCTTCATGGATTATGTCAAGGCTGGCTGGCCTTTGCAGTTGATTTCGCTCATTATGTGCTGGCTGCTTATCCCGCTGATCTGGCCTTTCCATTGATAGGCCAGCAGCAGTCGTACTTATAAAGAGGAAGACATGAAGGAAATCAATGTTGAGGACATAGCGCGCGCCGTTGCCGACCTTGCAGTGCGCGCCTGCTGCCGCCTGCCGCAGGATATGGTGGACGGCATGCGCAGGGCGCACGAGGCGGAACCCTCGCCCGTGGGTAAAAACATTCTTGAGCAACTGCTGGAAAATGCGGCAATCGCGGCAAGCGATGGCATCCCCATTTGTCAGGATACCGGCCTTGCCGTGGTTTTTGCCGATGTAGGGCAGGATGTGCGCATTGTGGGGGGCGCGTTTGAAGGCGCCGTCAATGAGGGCGTGCGCCGAGGTTATGTGGATGGTTACCTGCGCAAATCCTGTGTGGCGGAGCCATTGTTTGATCGCAAAAATACGCGCGACAACACCCCTGCAGTCATCCACACCCGTCTTGTGCCCGGCGATTCGCTGCGCCTGCGCCTGGCCCCCAAGGGGGCAGGCTCTGAAAACAAGAGCGTGGTCAAAATGCTCGTGCCCGCTGACGGCATTGAAGGCGTGCGCAAGGTGGTGCTGGATGCCGTGCTGGCAGCAGGGCCCAATTCATGTCCGCCCATGGTGGTGGGCGTTGGCCTTGGCGGCACCATGGAAATGGCCGCCATCTGCGCCAAGCGCGCCGCCGCCCGCGACCTTGAAAGCCGCAACCACGATCCGCGCTACGCTGCCTTTGAAGAAGAACTGCTTGAGCTTATCAACAAGACCGGCATCGGGCCTCAGGGCCTTGGCGGGCTGACTACGGCGCTGAAAGTGCATGTGGAGTGGGCGCCCACCCACATTGCCTCCCTGCCTGTGGCCGTGAACATCAACTGCCACGCGGCGCGCCACGCCGAAGTTACGCTGTAGGAGGCCGCCATGTCGGAGAACCAGATGAAAAAAATACGCGCTCCTTTTGACGAAGCCACTGCGCGCTCACTGCGCGCGGGCGACCGGGTGCTGATCTCGGGCACCATTCTTGCCGCGCGGGATGCGGCTCACAAACGCCTGGTGGATACACTGGACAAAGGCGAACCCCTGCCCGTGGATCTGAAGAGCGCGGTGGTCTATTACGTGGGGCCAAGCCCTGCCAAACCCGGTGAAGTGATCGGCGCTGCCGGGCCAACCACCTCGGGCCGAATGGATGCCTATACCCCCCGCCTGCTTGATCAAGGCCTGAAAGGCATGATTGGCAAGGGATACCGCAAGCCTGAAGTGGTGGAAGCCATGAAAAAGCATGGCGTGCCCTACCTTGCCGCCGTGGGCGGTGCAGGCGCTCTGATCGCCCGCAGCATCAAAAAATATACGGTGCTGGCCTACGAAGACCTTGGCCCCGAAGCCGTGGCCGCCATGGAAGTGGAGGATTTTCCCGCCATTGTGGTCATCGACAGCACGGGCGACAACTACTACGAGACAGGGCAGGCCCCGTACAGACGATCCTGACTTGCGGCCGCCCCTGTGCATGCCGAGTGATGAATGCTTGTATTGGCGCAGGCTTGTAGCGCCGTATTGTAATGCCTGATATCTTTATGAAGGAGTAGGTATGGCCTTGAGCAGATCCCCTGTCGATGACCGAACCCGCCTTGATTTCTGGCAAGCGGCTTCTGGCGCTGTACTGGCGCTGTTTGTATGTGTGCATCTTGTGCTGGAAGGAACAGTCGTCCTCAGCCCCGCACTGACCAACGGCATTGCATGGTTGCTTGAAGTCACCATGCTCGCGCAGGTGGCGGCCCCCGTCATCATGCTGCTGATCCTGTTCCACTTTTACATTGCGGCTCGCAAAATGCCCTTCCGCGCCAATGAGCTTGGCGTGTTTGTGCAGCACAGCAAGGGCCTTAAGGAAGTGGATACGTGGTTGTGGCTCGTGCAGGTTTTTACGGCCATCGTTATTCTGGCTGGCGCTTTCTACCACATTTACAGCGTCATGACAGACCTGCCCATCAATGTGGCGGGCAGCGCCAAGCGCCTGCACTCGGGCTGGCTGGCCTTCTACGTGTTCTTTCTGCCTTGCGTCATTCTGCATACGGGCATTGGCGTGTACCGCCTGGCCGTCAAGTTCGGCGTGTGCGTCAAGGCCACGCGCCCGGCGTGGCGCAAGTGGACCTGGATTGTCATGGGCTGTTATCTTCTGCTCGGCGCGGCGGCTCTGACCCGCGTGTGGTTCTTGGGATAGGGGGTGCGTATGCGAGTTTTTGAAAGCGATGTTCTTTGCATAGGCGCCGGCCTGGCTGGGGAACGCGTTGCCGTGGAAGCGGCGCAGGCGGGTTTCAGCGTTATCTGTCTTTCACTGGTGCCGCCCAAGCGGTCGCACTCGTCAGCCGCCATGGGCGGCATGCAGGCGGCGCTGGGCAACTCCATCATGGGCGAAGGCGACTGCCCCGAGGTGCACTTCAACGATACGGTCAAAGGCTCCGACTGGGGCTGCGACCAGGAAGTGGCCCGCCTGTTTGCCGAGACAGGCCCCATCGCCATGCGCGAAATGGCCTGGATGGGCGTTCCCTGGAGCCGCGTTGTGCCCGGCGAACACACCTACTACAAGGGCGGCAAGCCCTTTCAGGCAACGGAAAAAAAGGAAAACGAGGGGCTGATCCACTCCCGCGCCTTTGGCGGCACGGCCAAATGGCGCACCTGTTATACATCTGACGGCACAGGCCACGCCGTGCTGTTCACCCTTGATAACCGACTGCTGCAACTGGGCGTTGACGTGCACGACCGCATGCAGGCCGAGGCCCTGATTCACGATGGACAGCGCTGCATGGGCTGCGTTGCCCGCGACCTGCGCACCGGCGAACTGGTGGGCTATTTCGCCAAGGCAACCCTTATCGCCACGGGCGGTTATGGCCGTATTTACCGGGCCACCACCAATGCTATCATCTGCGACGGCGGCGGCCAGATCACGGCCCTTGAAACGGGCGTTGTGCCTCTGGGCAATATGGAAGCCGTGCAGTTCCACCCCACAGGCACCGTGCCCACGGACATTCTGGTCACAGAAGGCTGCCGCGGCGATGGCGGCACCCTGCTGGACGTGAACGAATACCGCTTTATGCCCGACTATGAGCCGGAAAAGGCGGAGCTTGCCTCGCGCGACGTCGTGTCGCGCCGCATGACTGAGCACATGCGCAAGGGCCTTGGCGTAAAAAGCCCCTATGGCGAGCACTTGTGGCTGGATATTCGCCATCTGGGCGAAAAACATATCACCACAAACCTGCGCGAAGTGTACGACATCTCAACGCACTTCCTGGGCGTAAACCCCATCCACCAGCTTATTCCTGTACGGCCCACCCACCACTACAGCATGGGCGGCGTACGCATCAACAAGGATGGGCACGCCTATGGCCTTGAAGGGCTTTTCTCCGCTGGCGAAGCAGCCTGCTGGGATATGCACGGCTTCAACCGCCTTGGCGGCAACTCGCTGGCCGAGACCATCGTTTCTGGCCGCATTGTGGGCGCAAAGCTGGTGGAATTCCTCAAAGGTTACGAAACTGTTTTCTCCACTCAGGCCATGAAGGACGCTGCCACCAAGGTCAAGGAGCGCATCGCTGCCCTGCTGCGCGGTACCGGTGACGACTGCTACACCCTGCGCAACGCCATGCAGGGCATCATGATGGAGCATGTGGGTATTTTCCGTAACGGCAAGGATCTGGAAGCAGGCGTTGCCAAGTTGCAGGAACTGCTGGAGCGCACCAAGAACATGCGGCTTGCCAGCGGCAACATCCCCGGCCCCAACGCCGAGCTTTCCATGGCCCTGCGCGTACCGGGCATGCTCAAGCTGGCCCTGTGCACGGCCTACGGCGCGCTGATGCGCACAGAAAGCCGTGGCGCGCACGCTCGCGAGGATTACCCCGAGCGCAACGACAAGGAATGGCTCAACCGCACCCTGGCCTACTGGAAGGAAGGCGACACCCTGCCCACCCTCAAGTACGAACCGGCAACGCCGTTCTATATTCTGCCCCCCGGCGACCGTGGATACGGCGGCGGCAAGATCATAACCGCCGACATCAGCCCGGAAAAAATCGTACCGTACGCACAACAGGGGTAAGGAGAGCCATATGGGACGCAATCTGACGTTTGAAATATTCCGTTACAATCCGCTGGATCCGCTCTCGCATCCCCATATGCAGACATTCCAGCTTGAAGAACACAACAGCATGACGCTGTTTATCGCGCTGAACATGATCCGCGAAACGCAGGACGCCTCCTTGCAATTCGACTTTTGCTGCCGCGCCGGCATCTGCGGTTCGTGCGGCATGGTCATCAACGGGCGGCCCGGCCTGGCCTGCCACACGCAGACAAGCGACCTGCCAAGCCACATTACCCTGCATCCCCTGCCGGTGTTCAAGCTCCTGGGCGACCTTTCGGTGGATACGGGCACGTGGTTTCGCAATGTGGGAGCCAAGATCGAATCGTGGATACACACCACCAAGGAGTTTGACCCCAGGGCGCAGGAAGAGCGCATGGGCAACGAACTGGCCACCCAGATATTCGAACTTGACCGCTGCATTGAATGCGGCTGCTGCGTGGCGGCCTGCGGCACGGCCCGCATGCGCGAAGACTTTATCGGCGCAACGGCCATCAACCGCATGGCGCGCTTCTACATTGACCCGCGCGACAACCGCACCCCTGCGGACTATTATGAACTGATCGGCGATGATAGCGGCGTATTTGGCTGCATGGGCCTGCTGGCCTGCGACAACGTCTGCCCCAAGCAACTGCCGCTCCAGGATCAACTGGGCATCATGCGCCGCATGGTGACAATGGAATCTGTGCGCGGTATTTTGCCCGAGTTTATACGCAACAAATTGCAGGGCTGTGGATGCGGCTGTTCCAAATAACAACGCTTGCCTCATGGAATGGGCTGGCATAGTCCGCCCATTCCATTTCCACCAGACGGGAGGGGCAACCCTCGCACTACCCCCAGGGAGGATGCCATGCTGATACTCGACTGGATGCAATCCAAGGTAATTTCCATTCCGCCGACCGCAACCCTGCTCCAGTGCCGGAAGCTGTTCAAGGAACACAAAATAAACCGACTCCCTGTGGTTGACGCCAACAATGTTGTGGTTGGGCTCATCTCGTCTTCCGATGTCCGCAGTTTTGCTCCCAACAAGTCCACGGGGCTCGAAATCATTGAGCTTCTGGAAATCATGAGCGAAACCAAGGCCAGAGATGTCATGGTGGTCGACCCGGTGACCATCACGTACAAAAGCACGATTGAGCAGGCGGCCAAAAGGATGATCGACAGGCACGTTGCCTGCCTGCCCGTGGTGAACGACGAGGAAAAACTGGTGGGCATCATCACTGGCTGGGATGTGTTCAAGGCCTTGCTCGACATAAGCGGCGCAGAACAACCCGGCGTTGAGGTGGGCTTTGTAGTCCCCTATCAGCCGGGCACCCTGCGCGAACTGCTCGACAGGCTCAAGGCGCATGGCATGAGCATTATTTCTGTATTGTCGTCGGCTTCAAACGATGGCATGCGTCAAGTCAAGATACGTTTCAAAGGCCCCGATGCCATGTCGCAGAATGTTGCGCTTGAGCAGTTCCGCGACCATCCCGGCCTGCGTTACTGGGCGCGCGAGGACGAATTTTACCTTAAGTCCAACGTGGATCTGGGCTAAGGCATCACCCCGCCGGCTCACGAAGAGCTGGCTGCGGGGCAGGCCCCATGAACATGCTGTAAAAGTGCCGCCACGGCTGCTGTGCCGTGGCGGTTTTTTCTTATGCCCATCGGCATATTTCCGAGTAGATGCCTTGGCTTCCTTTCTGCAATACGGTATACAAAACGGCATTCCATGTTGCAGGGAGGGGGACATGCCACGCCCAGGGCAAAGGCCTTGCCCGTCCAGCATCGGCGCATTCACTTTCGGCACATCCGGATCCTGTCTTATCACTCCTTGCAGACATGTCTGCCTTCACGCTTCAGGACGCTCCATGCACAAGAACTACGCCTTCCGAACCAATTTCATAATCTGCCTGATTATTGTTATCGGCTTTTCCGTCACTTCTGTCATAGGCTACCGTTCCAATGTGGACACCCTGAAAAAGGAAGCGGAAAGCGTGACGCGCCTGGCCTCAGAAGGCATGATGTATCAGATTGACGCCATTTTTGCCCAATCCATACATATTTCGCTGACAATGGCGCACGACAGTTTTTTGATCAATTTCCTCTCGCAGGAAAGGGAAAACCTGAAAAACCCGGCGTACACGCTGAACATCAGGGAATACCTCGCCGCTTACAGAAAAAAATACAATTATGACTCTGTGTTCCTTGTCTCCATGCAGACAGACCGTTACTACAACTTTTCTGGTGTTGACCGCATTGTTGATTATTCTAATCCAGAGAACAAATGGGTACGGGAATTTATTGCAAGCAAGCAGGAATTTTCACTCAATATTGATAACGACAAAGCTGCGCACGACACCATTACAGTATTTGTAAACTGCGCTGTTAAAAACAAGAATAACGAAACCGTAGGCATTGTGGGCGTTGGTTTTACTGTAACCTCCATCCAGGCCATGCTTATCAAGTATGAGCAGCAATTTGCGGTTAAATCCTATCTTGTGAACGCCGATGGAGCCATCCAGATATCTTCCTCCGCGCAGGGCGGGTCTGCCGAAGATATTTATTCAGCGCAAACCTTTGCCGCAGTAAAAAATACCCTGAAAAAGAACAGCACAGAAATTTCAGACTCATGGTATTCTGGTCATGGTACCGATGGCTATGCCGTCACGCGCTATCTTCCCGCCCCTAATCTTTTCCTCATTACAGACAAAAATACCTCTGAAATAATCAGACAGATCAGAACAAAATACTACACTGGCGCTATTGTTGTTGGATTTACAATGATAATTGTCATTTTTATTGTAACAGCAATAATACGTAGATACAAAAACAAGATAATTTCCCTCACTATTGCTGAAGAATTGAAGTATCACGGCATACTTCAAAACGCCACATCGCAAATTTATGAAAGCATTGTTGAGTTTGACATAACCAATGATGTTGCCTGCGGTGAGGGCACAAAAAAGTTTATGCAGCAGTTGGGCCTCAAGCCAAACACATCATATAGCACCATGCTGCAAACCATTGTGGCAAAGCATATTCTGCCCGAACACGTGAACCTGTACCTGCAAACTTTCAGCCCGGAATCCATCCGCACAGCCCTGCAGGAGCAGCGTAACAAACTGAGTTGCGATTTCCAGTGCATGCAGAGCAACGGCCAGTACATCTGGTTTAGGGAAACCGGCTATATTTTGCGCTGGGCAGAGAATGATTCCATCCACATTGTCATTTGCCGCCAGAACATTGACCACGACAAAAGACAGGAACTCAGCCTCCAGGATATGGCCCAAAAGGACGGCTTAACTGGTCTTTACAACAAAATGACCACAGAAGCGCTTATTGACAGACGCCTGACGGAACATCAGTGCAACGCTGGCGCCCTGGCCATGATCATGCTTGATATAGACAACTTCAAGGAACTCAACGACTCGTTGGGCCATGTTGCGGGCGACAGGATCATTCAGGAGTTTGCCCAGAGCCTGCGGACGGCCTTTGCACCCGGTGATCTGGTGGGCCGCATCGGCGGCGATGAATTTATTGTTCTTACGTGCCAGCAAAGCAGTGATGCCTTGACCACAAAGCTTGAAGAACTCTGCAAGCGCATCCGCCATACCACGTATGGAGGCGAGGGGCAGCACCACCTCGCCGCAAGCATGGGCGTGGCGCTCTTTTCCCTGCATGGCAACAACTTCAGCGAACTGTACGCAAGTGCAGATGCAGCCCTGTACCGCGCCAAGCAGAAGGGCAAGGACACGTATACCTTTTTTGAAACCGCGCCTTTGGTATAAGCCACGACTGGCCCCAACAGATACGGACAACAGGTTCGGGCCAGTTTAGCTGGACAGTTAGACAGGTGGACAGCAAGAATTGGCCGTTCTACAGGCTGATTTGGGGCAATGCCCAAGGGGTGACTCTGCCTTGCCGCTGACCCCTCAGCCCCGGCGGCAAATGAGGGGTGTCCGCGTCAGCTATCCTGCGGGAATGGCAGCCGTTTTTTCTCACAGTTTGTGAGGCAGCGACAGATCGCCGCCACGTTGGCCGAGGCCATGCCCTTGCGCCACACAAGCTCGGTTACGGCATCACACAGGGGGTGTTCAAGGGCATGCACGGAAAGCATGCCGTTGGTACGGCACAGCTCAAGAACCGATGCCGGAACCACTCCAACCCCCATGCCCGCAATAACGCCCCCCACAATGGCGTGGTACGAAGCCAGCTCAACAATATGCTGCGGCTCCCACCCGTAGGCCCGAAACCAGTTCACCAGCCTGTTCCGGTAGGCGCACCCTCCCTGAAAAGCCAACACGGCCTTGCGCCCTATGTCGTCCGGCGTATGGATGGGCGGATGCTCCCTGGTGGCAATCAGCACCAGCCGCTCAGTAAAGGCCTCCATCCTCTCCAGCCGTTCATCACTGGGCGCATCAACCACAAATACCGCATCCAGCCTGTTTTCCAGAATATCCCCGTACAGGGAACTGCTGGTGCCTATCACAAGCTCAAGCTCTATGCCGGGATATTCCGCGTGCAAACGGGCCAGAACTTCGGGCAAACGGGCCGCAGCCGCACTTTCCAGTGCGCCAATGCGTAGCCTCCCGCCCGGCTCCATACCCTTTACGCACAGCTCGGCTTCATCCATCAGCGCGGTTATCCGGCGGGCATAGGTGTAAAGCGTCTGCCCCCTCGCAGTGGGCAGCAAGCGCTTTTTTTCCCGTAAAAACAGCGGGATGCCCAGTTCTTCTTCCATCAGCATAATGCGGGCGGTAACGCCCGAGGGCACCCGGTGCAAAGCCTTGGCGGCGTGGCTTATGCTGCCGGTTTCCATGACGGCCATGAATGTGCGCAGGTCTGAGACTTCCATTTGTTCACCATTTATGACTGTTTCTTTCATTTTTATTCATTTGCCATGATGACTATCATCTCATAACGTATGCCGCAAGCCGCCCGTTGTCGTTGACAGGAAAAACCCTCACTTGCCAAATTTCTGCCAACGGCAACGGGAGGCGGCAGAAACCCCGAACATCAGGAATACCCTATGCGCGCAACATGGAAACTGCTTTGGCAGACCGCAATTCTGACAGGCATATTCTGGGGATGCGATCAGCTCACACGGCTGACAGGCATCCCCATCCCCGGCAACGTGCTGGGCATAATCGTACTGTTTTTTCTGCTGCTCACCGGCATTGTAAAAGAAAGCCACATCAGCATGGCGGCAGAATTTCTGCTGAAGCATCTCGTGTTCTTTTTTGTGCCCATTGCGGTAGGGCTGATGCAATGGGGGAGCGTTTTTTATGATTACGGATGGGTGCTTGCGGCTGCTATTGTAGGCAGTACAGCCCTGCCGCTGGTGATTGTGGGCTTTATGGCCCGTGCCCTGCGCCGCGCTACGCCTGAAAAGAAAGAGGAAGAAGCAGCATGCAGATCATAAACACTTTTTTGTGTGTGGCGGGCACCGTGCTGGCATACGCGCTGGTGCGCAGCCTGTATATGCGGTACAAGCATCCGCTCATCAATATCGTGGCTGGCAGCGCCGCCATAGTCATTGCAGTGCTGGTGCTGTGCGATGTTCCCTATGAAACCTATGAACCAGCCCGGCAGGTCATGACCTTGCTTATTGGCCCGGCAACGGTCAGCCTTGCGCTGCCCTTGTACCGCTATCGGCACCTGCTGTTGCGCAATGCCGTGCCCATTCTTGCAAGCGTGTGCACTGGGGCCTTTGCAGCCATGCTCTCTGCCGGGGTTATTGCCAGACTGGGCGGCCTGCCGGAAGACGTGGTAATTTCCATTCTTCCCAAGGGGGTTTCCATCCCCTTCGCCGTTGAGGTGGCATCCATGTATGGCGGCATCCCGTCCCTGACTGCGGCCTTTGTTGTGGCTACCGGTACGCTCGGCTCCCTTTTGGGTTTGTGGGGGCTGAACGTCATACGCATCAAGGATCCCTTTGCACGCGGCCTGACCATGGGCACAATTTCGCATGCTCAGGGGACAGCCGTTGCCTTGCAGGAAGGGCAGGAACAGGGGGCGATGGGCGGCCTGGCCATGATTCTGGCAGGCATTCTTACTGCCGCTCTGGCGCCTGTGGCAGTCTGGATAGTGCAGCGGCTGCCACTGCTGTAGCTCTATCTGCTGCTCTTGCGAGGGCGAACTTTTTTGCGATGCGGTCGGCCTGCCGACCGCATCGCTTTTGTACAGACTATTTCCAGCTTTTCTGGCTTAGTCAGGTTGAGTGGATTGACCTGAATCACCAGCCTGGCCAATCTGATCTGCCCGCCATTCCAGCCACTGCACGGCCACTTCAATCAGGCGGTAGGGATCAATGGGTTTTGCAAGATGGTCGTTCATACCCGCTGCAAGGCTTTTTTCCCTGTCGCCCACCATGCTGTCGGCGGTGAGAGCAATGATCGGCGTGTGGGCATAACGCGCCTGGGCGCGAAGCCGTTTTGCAGCTTCGATGCCGTCCATCTGAGGCATATGGATATCCATAAACACCATGGTGTAATCTGTTCCTTCCGCCTTTTGCAGCGCTTCAAGACCGGAACTGGCAATATCCACAACAAAGCCAGCTGATTCCAGCAATTCTCTGGCCACCAGCTGATTAACCTCGTTATCTTCGGCAAGCAGCACCCTGCGCCCTCTGTATTCGGCCGGGATGCGCAACTCCTGGGGCAGGCCGGATGAATCTTCATCAACTACCCGCTGCCCAAAAACATCCAGGATGGCGTGTTGCAACAGTGAAGGGCTGACAGGCTTGATGAGAAAATGGCTGATGCCCTCGGCCTGAGCCTCTTCCATGATTTCTTCCCGCCCATAGGCAGTGACCATGATGACGGTAGGGATATAGGACAGTTCACGGCATCCGCGCAGCAGCCGCACCACCTGAATGCCGTTATTGCCTGGCATCTTCCAGTCCATCAGCACCAGATCATAGGGGTCGCCGCTTTCTGCGGCGCTCACCAGTTCTTCCAGCGCGGCATCGCCGCAGTCAGCCGTGCCGGACCGCAAACCCATATCTTCCAGCTCTTGCCGGAGAATTTCGCGGCTTGAGAAGGAATCGTCCACCACAAGCACCCTGCGCTCGGAAAGGTTTTTCATGGCCGGGACAGGCTTTCTCTGGGGATTTTCCTGCAAGTCCAGATTGACGGTAAAGTAAAACGTGCTGCCCTTGCCGAGCTCGCTTTCTGCGCCTATATCGCCCCCCATCATCTCCACAATCCGCTTGCTGATGGAAAGGCCAAGGCCGGTGCCGCCAAAACGCCGTGTTGTGGATGAATCCCCCTGGGTAAATTCCTGAAACAGCTTGTCCAGCTGCTCTTGCCCCATGCCAATGCCCGTGTCTGCCACAGTAAAACGCAGCTGCGCCTTCTGGTCTTTTTGCTCCTCAAGCGCAACGCGCACCACAACCTCGCCAGCAGGCGTGAACTTGATGGCATTGCCCACAAGATTAACCAGTACCTGCCCCAGCCGCAGAGGATCACCCTTGAAAAACAGGGGAACCTCCCGGTCGATACGCAACAAAAGCTCAATATTTTTGCCGCCAGACTTGGTTGTATCCAGACTCGATAGTCCCAAAAGGACTTCTTCCAGGTTAAAGTCCAAATATTCCATGTCCATGCGACCAGCTTCAATCTTGGAGAAATCCAGGATGTCGTCAATGATCCGCAAAAGGGATTTTGCGGAACTATCAATATTTTTCAAATAATTACGCTGTGTTGCATTAAGAGGCGTGCGCAGGGTCAAATGGGTAAGCCCCACAACGGCATTCATGGGGGTGCGGATTTCATGGCTCATATTGGCAAGAAATTCGCTCTTGGCTTTGCTGGCCTGTTCTGCCGCCTGCTGGCTTTCCACAAGGTCGGTAATATCCCGACAATCTTCAATAATGCCAAGAAGCTCGCCATCCGGCGAAAGAAATGGCGTGGCAACCAGATCGCAAAATACCCATGTACCGTCTTTTTTTCGCCTCTGCTGGCGGATGGCAGCCCGAGTCTCGCCGTTAAGAATGCGCTTGCCAACACAATCAGAGCCGCAGTCAGACCCACGGGGGTATTCACCGCACCAGTGCCCCACCATGTCTTCACGCGAGTAGCCAAAACAGTTTACGTAGGTATCGTTGACTTCCTTGACTATAAAGTTGCGGTCAATAACCCGCATGGCGCTGCCCGCAGCATTGAATATCTGCGACATTTCCATTTGGGCACGGCGTAGGGCCTGTTCTGCGGCCCGGCGTTCCGTCACGTCTGTCCCCATGTAGACCATGCCGTAAACTGTACCGTCCGGCTCAAACAGCGGAACGCGCACAACATCCAGAATATGTTGTTCGCCAACGGCATCATACCGGACTTCTTCAGTTTTATGCACTTTACCGGTTTCTATAACCAGTTTGTCCAAGCTCATCCCCTGTTCTGCAAGTTCAGGAGAAAGCAGATCGGCTATGTTTTTTCCCACAACGTAGGATTCGGCATAGCCCGTGAATGTTTCAAAAAACTTGTTCGCCATGATGTAGCGGGCTTGCGAATCCTTAAGCATCATGAGGCTTGGCAGGTTATCCACAATGCTGCGCAATTGCTGTTTGCGCTGCCACAGGGCTGAGGCGCTGGCTCTGGCCGCTTCCAGAGCTTTTTGCCGCTCTGCCGATTCCTGTGCGAGCTTGCGGTTCCAGATCAAAATAACCGCAAGCAGGCTGCCCAGAAACACTGCCGCCACCCCGCCGATCTGCAAAACGAGCATCCAGTTCATGGCGCGCTCAATCCGCAGATTGGCCCAGCGCTTCATGATTGCGGCCATCTGCTCATGGGGGATGTTGTCCAGTGTTTTATTCAAGATTTCGACAAGCTGCGGCCAGTCTGAGCGCACGGCCACCCGGGCGGAATACTGCAACTGCGGCAGCAGGCCCACGCGCAGATCGCGCAGGTTTTTGTTCACCACCGCATATTCCACAGAAAGTGCAATGCCCACCATAGCATCGATCTGCCCGCCCTGCACCGCGGAAAGGCCCTCTATCAAGCTGGAGACCTCCACGATTTTTGATCGCGGCAACTGGGCGCGCAAATACCCTGCAAGGCCTGCATGATCATGCACTGCCACACTTTTGCCGGCCAGATCGCCAGGGCTGGTGACCAAACGCTCGGAGTCAAGCGTTGCAACGGCTAGCGGCAGCTGCAAAAAAGGATTGGTAAACAGCCAGGGGCCGCCCTCTGGCGGCGTGCCTTCCAGAAAAGGCTCCACGTCCGCACGGCGGGGGCCTGTGGTTTCCTTCAGCACATCGGAAGAAACAGGCTGTATGGCAACATTAAGATAACGCCCCACAACCTGAATGAGGTTCATGCCAATACCGTTGTATGTGCCCTCGCTATCCATAAATTCAATGGGATGCCAATCATCTTCCAGGGCAACACGCAGGGTCTGATGGCTTGCCAGCCACTCCCTCTCAGCTGGGGTGAGTAGCAGGGAGCGAGGCATGTCGCCCCAAACGCGGTGCACGGGGTTACGAACCCACCGTTCTTCCAGTGCCACCATTTCAGCGCGTGATATGCGCGAAAGCCCTTCGTCCATCAAACGGGCAAGGTCGTCCCTGTTGCGCAGCACAGCCGGATGAAGGTTGCGCGAAAAAAGGGGAAAGGCCTGAGGCATAAAAAAGCTGTTAAGCCCCAACCGGTCAATTGTGCCATAAGCGGAAGGGAAGTTGCTCGCTATGCCGTCTGCCAGCCCGTTGGCCACAGACATGAACATTTCTGCCCCGTTGCGCACCACCATCAATTGAACCCTGGGGAAATGCTCCCGCATGTAATCTTCCTGCAACGAGCCTTCAAGCACGACAATGGTCGCATCCCCCAACTGGCTTGGGTCCGTAATTCTTTGCCCGGCAGAGGTTGAAAGCAAAAGCCCCCCCATACCGGGGGAAATGGCCGGGCCAAACTTTGCCCAGCGGGCTCTGTCGGGAGTGATATACATGCTGAAGTGGATGTCGGCCCGCCCCGAATGGAGGGCATCAAGAGAATCCTGCCAGTCGCCCATGATAAATCTCACAGGTCTGCCAACTTTTTCGCCCCACAGTCGCCACAGGTCAATCATCAAGCCGACAGGTTCTCCTGTTTTTGAAACAAAAGACAGCGGCTCGTTATCCTTCATGCAGACAATTGTGATGGGGTCGGCGCTGGCTGCCGTGGAAGAATCCGTAGCGCACAGTGTCAGATTCGCAGGAGCAAGAACCAGCAGAAGCAGGCAGCAGAAAGCGGTGTGGAAAAATTTGACCATGGCTACCTCGCTGGTTCTCTTGCAGGAATTATACTTAATTTCTTATAGCAGTAACAGCCGCATTGCAATATTCTCCCCTTGCCATTGCCCTCCGCCAAAAAATTTCTTGCGAAACGGGATGTTGCAGGGGCAAAGATACGCGCAACCGCATATGAATGCCCTGCCGGGATCAGGCTCAGGAGCGCGCTTTGACGCGCCTGGCCCGACAGGGATATGATTGGCGTGCGTAATTGCGCAGACGCGGGCTCTCCGCCTTGCTCCGCAAGGAGCCCACATGCTGGATCAATGAGGTATGTATGTATATTATCACTGGTGGCGCAGGTTTTATCGGCAGCGCCATGCTCTGGCGGCTGAACCAGGCAGGCATAACCGACATACTGGTGGTGGATAACCTCGGTTCAACGGAAAAGTGGAAGAATCTCGTTAACCGGCGATACTCCCGCTATGTACACAGGTCTGAATTTCTGGAAATGCTGCGCGCCAACACGCTGGGCGGCAAGGTAGAGGCAATCGTGCACATGGGCGCCTGTTCTTCCACCACAGAAAAGGACGCAGACTTTCTGATGGCCAACAACACGGCCTATACTGTGGAGCTGTGCAGATTTGCCCTGGAACACGGAGCGCGCTTTATCAATGCCGGGTCAGCCGCTACATACGGGGATGGCTCACAGGGGTTCTCTGACAGGCCGGAAACGACCCGCCGCCTCAAGCCCCTGAACATGTATGGCTACTCCAAACACCTTTTCGATTTGTGGCTGCTGGATAACAAACTTACAGAGAGCGTGGCCAGCCTCAAGTTTTTCAACGTCTACGGCCCCAATGAATACCACAAGGGCGACATGCGCAGCGTGGCCTGCAAGGCCTTTTATGAAATCAGCACTACGGGGAGTTTGCGGCTTTTCAGATCAAACACGCCGGATTTTGCCGATGGCGGCCAGATGCGCGATTTTGTCTACGTGAAGGATTGCGTGGAGTTGATGTTCTGGCTGCTTGAAAACCCGGCAACCAATGGCATTCTCAATGTTGGCACGGGCAAGGCCCGGAGCTGGAACGACCTGGCCTGTGCCATATTTGCCGCATTAGGCAAAAAGCCTCAGATTGAATATATGGACATGCCAGAAGCCTTGCGCGGAAAATACCAGAACTTCACCCAGGCGGATATGAGCTGGATGCAGGAAACAAACTGCCCAGTGCGCTTTACATCGCTGGAACAGGGCATTGCGGACTATGTGGGCAACTATCTGGCCCAGAGCGATCCCTATCTTGAAATGCCCGCCTGATTAAATGCAGCGGGCACATACCCAAGCGGGTAAAACTCTGATGGGGGAATGCCGCAGTCATCTGCAAATGGTTCAGCGGTCTGCGGCCTGCATGGCCTCAGCCCACAGCGGAGCAGCCTGATCCTTGGCTGAAAGCAGAGGTTCGTCCACGGGCCAGACAACGCCCAGGGTCGGGTCGTTCCAGCGGATGGCCGCTTCGTCCTCAGGGCAGTAGTAATCTGTGCACTTGTAGTGAAAATGGGCAATTTCGCTGGTCACGACAAAGCCATGCGCTAAACCGGGCTGCACCCACATCTGCCACTGGTTTTGCTGCGAAAGCTCTACACCAAACCACTTGCCGAACGTGAGGGAATCCCGCCGAATATCCACAGCCACATCAAATACGCTGCCCAGCGAAACATAGACCAGTTTGCCCTGAGGGCGTGTTTTCTGATAATGCAGGCCGCGCAGAATGCCACGGGCGGACATGGAATGGTTATCCTGCACAAAGGGCATATCAATGCCTGCCGCCTCGTAGCGTTGCTGCTGCCAGGTTTCCACAAAATAACCGCGTTGATCACCCCATACCTTGGGTTTGATCAAGAGCACCCCGGCAATCGGCGTCTGAACTACTTCCACAGCCCAATCCCCGTATCCACAAGTTCAAGAAGATATTTCCCGTAGCCGGTCTTGGCCATGGGTTTTGCCAGTGCGCGCACGGCGTCTGCATCAATATAGCCGTTGCGCCAGGCTATTTCCTCCAGGCAGGCCACTTTGAGCCCCTGGCGTTTTTCTACCGCCTGCACAAAGGCTCCGGCATCCATGAGGGAATCATGCGTGCCGGTATCAAGCCAGGCAATGCCCCGCCCCATAAGCTCCACATGCAGATTGCCCTGCTGCAGATAGGCGTTGTTCACATCCGTGATTTCCAGTTCGCCCCGGGCCGAGGGGCGGACGGCGCGGGCGAGATCCAGCACCTTTTGGTCATAAAAGTACAGGCCTGTCACCGCAAAGTTGGATTTGGGGAGGGCTGGTTTTTCTTCAATGCTGACCACATGCCGCTGATCGTCAAATTCCACTACGCCGTAACGCTCAGGATCGCGCACATGGTAGCCAAAAATGGTCGCTCCGCATTCGCGGGCCATGGCTGCGCGTGTAAGTGTTGGCAATCCATGGCCGAAGAAAACATTATCCCCCAAAATCAGGCAGGTGTTGTGCCCTGCAATGTGGTCTTCCGCCAACAAAAAAGCCTGGGCCAGCCCTTCAGGACGGGGTTGCACGATGTAGCTGAAATTGCAGCCCAGTTGCGAGCCGTCGTGCAGCAAAGCCTTATAGAGGGGCAGGTGCTCTGGGGTGGAAATAAGGCAGATATCCCGAATGCCCGCCATCATCAGAATAGACAGCGGGTAGTAAATCATGGGTTTGTCATAGATGGGCATGAGTTGCTTGCTCACGCTCAGAGTCAATGGATACAGGCGCGAGCCAGAGCCCCCTGCCAGAACAATTCCTTTCCAGCCGCTCATGCCGCCCCCGTCTTTCAGTTGGCCCCACCGCAAGCGCGATGGGCGTAGTTGGCTGCAATCCATTTTCTGTAAGCGCCGCTGCGGACATTTTCAACCCACGCGGTATTTTCAAGATACCAGCGAACGGTTTCACGCAGTCCGGAATCAAACTTGTGGGTCGGCTTCCAGCCAAGCTCCGCTTCTATTCTGCTGCAGTCTATGGCGTACCGAAAATCATGACCGGGCCTGTCGGCCACATATGCAATTTGATCGGCATAAGGCCCGCGAACCGAGGGAACCAACTGGTCAAGGATGGCGCACACGGCCAGCACAACCTCAAGGTTGGTCTTTTCCGCATGCCCGCCGATGTTGTAACAACGCCCCACCCTGCCCGCTTCAAGCACGCGGGCTATGGCAGCGCAATGGTCCTCTACATGCAGCCAGTCGCGAATATTGGCCCCCTTGCCGTAGACAGGCAAAGGCTTGCCGTCAAGGGCATTGCAGATCATCAGGGGAATGAGTTTTTCAGGGAACTGGCGCGGCCCGTAATTATTGGAACAATTGGTGAGCAGCACCGGGAGGCCGTAGGTTTCGTGAAAGGCGCGCGCCATATGGTCGCTGGCGGCCTTGGACGCAGAATATGGGCTGTTGGGGCTGTAGGGGGTCGCTTCTGTAAAAGGCGGATCGCCCGGCTGCAACGCGCCATAGACCTCATCGGTAGACACGTGCAGAAAACGAAAGGCTGAAGCGCGCTCCGCAGGCAGAGTTCGCCACCACTGGGCAGCCACCCTCAGCAGCGTGGCCGTACCCAGCACATTGGTGCGCACAAAAGCCTCGGGATCAACAATGGAACGGTCAACGTGGCTTTCCGCAGCAAAATTCACGATGGCATCGGGCTGGAAGGCTTCCAGCAGCCAGGCAACCAGCTCGGCATTGCCGATGTCGCCGCGCACAAAGACGTAATCCGGGTCGCCATTCAGCGTTGCCAGATTCGCAGGATTGCCAGCGTAGGTCAGCTTGTCGAGGTTAACCACACGCACACCCTGCCGCCGGGCCTGAAGGACGTAACAGGACCCGATAAAACCCGAACCGCCGGTAACCAGCTGACAGGGCATGCGCGCGTTCAAATTACAGCCTCCAGAGATCAAACCCGGCATCAAGCATTTCCTGCTTGTTCCAGAACCCCTTGATATCCATAAGCGTAACCGCATCGCCTGCAAACATGGCGCGTATGGCCGCATGATCAAGCTGGCGGAAACTCTCGTGCGATACAGCCAGGATAAGAACATCCAGATTTTTGAGATCGCTCAGGGGCAATAACGTCTGCCCGTATTCGTGATGGGCTTCCGCAGCATCGGCCTCGGGATCATGCACCAGAGCCGTGATGCCGTATTCCTTCAGTTCCGCTATGATGTCCACCACGCGGGTATTGCGGATGTCTGGCACATTTTCCTTGAACGTAAAACCCAGCAGGCCCACGCGCGCGCCCTTGACGTGTTTGTCCGCATTGATGAGGCGTTTGACGCAGATTTCAGCCACATACTTGCCCATGCCGTCGTTGATGCGGCGGCCTGCAAGAATAACCTCGGGGTGGCAGCCGATTTCTTCGGCCTTGTAGGTCAGGTAATAGGGGTCCACGCCAATGCAGTGCCCACCCACAAGCCCCGGACGGAACGGCAGGAAGTTCCACTTGCTGCCTGCGGCCTCAAGCACTTCCAGCGTATCGATGCCCATGCGGTTGAAAATAAGGGCCAATTCGTTCATCAGGGCGATGTTGATATCACGCTGCGTGTTTTCAATAACCTTGGCGGCCTCGGCCACCTTTATGCACGAAGCCCTGTGGATGCCCGCCGTCACCACCGCGCCATAGACCTTAACCAGCAGGTCTGCGGTGGGGGCGTCAGAGCCGGAAACAACCTTGCGGATGGTTTCAAGCCGGTGAACCTTGTCACCAGGATTGATGCGCTCGGGTGAATACCCCACGGTAAAATCCGCAGGAAAGCGCATGCCGGATTCTTTTTCCAGCAGGGGGATGCATTCGTCCTCGGTAACGCCAGGGTATACCGTAGACTCATAGCACACCACGCAGCCCTTGGGCATATGGCGTCCAACCGTGCGACTGGCGCCCACCACAGGCGTAAGATCGGGCTGTCGGTGACTGTCTACCGGGGTAGGCACGGCCACGATGATCACTCCCGCCTTGGCAAGCTCGGCTGCATCGCTGGTAAAACGGGCCGTGCTGGCGGCAAGGGAAGCATCGTCAACCTCATTGGTGGCATCGTGCCCCTTGTTGAGTGCATCTACCCGCGCCACGTTGATATCAAAGCCAATGACATCAAAGTGATGGGAAAGGGCAACAGCCAAGGGCAAGCCCACATAACCCAGACCAACCACAGCCACGGAAGATTTTTTTGCCAACAGGTCTTCAAATGAAACCATCTGATTGTCCTCAATACTACTGGATTCCTTCTAAAGGAACCACAGACGCAATCTTGTGTGAAGTAAAAAAGTCCGCATCGCAGCGTGGGCCGACATGCCGCATGAACAGTAAAGCTGCAACACCTTTGAACACTCTGTGATCACCTGATTTTCAAGAAAAGAACAAAAATCACATGAAAATCAGCATGCTTTTTTTCAGGCCCATTCCGTTATTTCAGACGGCCCAGCCCCTATGGGCCTCGGCGGCAACGAGTAGTATTGGACTGTCCACTGAATGGACGGCCTGCATACATTCAACGGATCTGCATTATGCAGCCGCGCCAAGGCAATGCAACAAAGAAAATTACACTAATGGCAGCGCATTGAAAAGAGAGAAATGAGCAACATCCCGCTCCACAATCAAACGCTGCACAGGCAGGCTCTGGAGGTATTCCCCTTGCGTATGAAAACTACCGCGATTCCCAGCCCTGTTAACGCCAGTTGCGCAGACGCTCAACGAACATGCGCAACCGATAGGCACCCTGCGCCGTCCCGTATCGCAGGGCGTCCAGAGGGGCCACGCAGAGGGGATACAACACATTGAACAGCATAAACAGCCATGAAAAACCATGCTTTTTCAGCAAATACATGCGCCCGGCTGCATAGCTTGCCACCTTTTGCGGCGAGGGCTGATGTTCTTTCGGCGAAGGATGAAACACCCGAATTCTCGCATATCGGCGCACCTCTGTGCGGGCATGCGCGTACAAAAGGTAGTCGGTGTCTTCGCCGCAACCGTAGGGCAAGCCGGTTCCGGGGCCAAGCAGGGGATCAAAGCGGATGCCAGTCACGGGCTCTCTGCGGTAGAACTGTACGCATGTTCCCGCAAGCTGAAACAAGCCCGCCCGGCTGACGATCCCCTCGGATACTCCTGAGGCATAAACATTGGGCGATGATGTCCACACGCCCAGCAAAGCCCCGCAAGAAGGATAGGCGGCAAACGTTTCGCACACACGTTCAAGGGTATCCGGCGCATACCAGCAATCATCATCGGGAAAAACTATGATGTCTGCCTTGGCTTGTTCCAGCAAGGCATTGCGGGCAACTGAAACTCCCTGCGGGGGCAGCACAATGCGAGTAATGGGCAAGCCGGAATGGCGGGCAAGCATATTATCCAGATAACCCGGAGGATTCTGATCTGCCAGAAGTATCCGGAAGTTTTTGTACGACTGCCCCTCAAGTGACGTAACCAGCCGGTCAAGCTCCTCATTACGGCCAATAGTGGCGATAAGCAGATCAATAGATGGCTGATCAGGTATCGGCGGCAAGCTGACAAGAGTTTTTTGCTCGGGCAGACTCCACAGCCGGGGCTTGCCTTGAACCAGGCGAGGCAGATCCGCAACATACCCAGCAACTCGGGCGCCGCAAAGCCTGCGCACCGCCAAATAGCCGCCGCTACGCGCGAGCCGCAGCAGAGGTTTGAGCTGAACCGCGCCTGGAAAATATTTTCTTGAAAGCCGCAGCAACTCCCGCTCGCTGGCAAACATGGAATCCATGTTGCCGCTTACGCCGCCAGTATGCATGGACGCAAAGGGGATGCAGCCCAGACGTATATTATCCTCACGCAGAGTGCGGCATAAGAAATCGTAGTCTCCTGCGATACGACAAGAGGCATCAAATTTGTGTACTGAAAAAAGCGTACTGCGGTGAAACAGCCCCGGATGCGGCAGACTCATACCCTGTGGCAGATCACGCCTTGGTTTGGCAGATGGGCGCATCAGCTCCAGCGCTGAGCCGCTGGGTGTAACAAGCTGCACTGGTGTGGCGAAGTACTCCACGGAGTCGGGCAACAGCCGCAGCTCAGATACGTACTGCGACAGAACAGACCAATTGAGGCTATCGCCTGCACCCAAAAAAATGGCCCACTTGCCGCGCACACGGGGGAGGGCCTTGTTCCAGGCATCATAAATACCGCAGTCCCTGGCGCTCTCATAAGAGATCGGCAATTGAGCATGTTCCTGAACAACCTGCTCCGTGGCATCACCCGACATGGCATCCTGAATAACAACTTCATAGCAAAAAGGGGCGCGGACAGGAAAGCCCCCCAAGGTTTCATCCAGGGGTTTGGCTGCATTGCATACGGCAATGACTATAGAAAGTTCCGGCGCGAGTTCATTCATCGTAAGGCTCATTGTATCCGACGTGCTATTGGTGGCGTCAGCCGATTCTGCCAAGGAGGCGCAATCGCAGGGCAAGTATTTGCCGTTTGCAGGCAAACCGCAATCGCCGCCAGGGATTTTGCTCATATTCGCGCAAAATCTGCCAATGGTCTTCCCGCTGCCCGTCGCTGCCTATCGCTTCGCCAACAAAGGCGTAGCCCTGCCGGGGAGTCGGGAATGGACGGGCAGAGCTTTCGTAGCGGAAAAAGGGATCATGGACGCAACACCCGGCTTTAAGCAGACGAGGATAAATGACCTGTTCGAGAAAAAGCTGATCCTGGTTATGCGCGCTCGTGGGCGAAAAGCTCTCGATCATTATTTTGACATCTCGAAACAATCCCCCCTTGCAGCCCCACATGCCGCCCATTACGGGCATGCCATGATATGGGTGGTCGCGCATTATGTGCCCCGCAAGGCCGCTGCGTTCCCATTCGTCAACCGCAGCTTTCTCGCGCGGGGTCAGCCGGGAATCAGTATCGCGCATAACAACGCGCTCAACATCCTCATCTGCCAAAGCCCAAAATCGCCAGAACATGCCGCGGTTGTCATTGATGCCGCGCACCCGAATTACCTCTGCGCCAGTTTGCTGCAGACGGTCTGCAATATCGCCCGGAACGGAGTCGCCACAGTAAAAACGCGCGATCCATCCGGGATAAACCTCAGGGGTTTGCAGCGCATTGACAACCGCGCCCTCGGTGTATTTGGGGTTATCGCCCCAAAGCGAATAGGCAATGAGTTTTTTCAAGCTAACCTCGCCGAATGATCCGCTGATACAATTCAATATGCTGACGAGCAATCATGCTGCTTTCGTAATTGGAAAAAATATGCTCTCGGGCATTACTGCCCCAACGCTGAGCCAATTCCGGATTTTGCAGAATAAGCTTTATGCCATACGCCAAGTCTGCCACGTCAAACTTCTTGGCCAAATAACCATTTTTATTATGGATAACCATATCAGGGATCCCCCCAATATCAAAAGCCACACAAGGGGTTCCACAGGCAGAGGACTCTAAAACAGTTGTAGGCAGATTATCTTGCAGCGATGGTATTACAAAAACGTCAGCCGCAGCATAAAGAGTAGCCAGGCGGGCGGGATCATGCACAAACCCCACGCTGGTGCTTGGAAAATTCAAGTCATTACCTGCAGGATTTTCACCAAATACAACCAGATGTGCATCAGTACCCTGTTTTTTCAGGCATTCAAGCGCCTGTAGCAGCAGGTGAAAGCCTTTGTAAGGGATTGTGGAGACTGTCGCGCCAAAAAGGATGACAGGCTTGTCCTCTGGGATGCCCCACAAGCGTCTCATCTCGGCCTTGTTTGCCGGAGCAAACAGATTCATATCTATGGCATTGCCAAGATGATGAACCGGTTTACCACGCCACAAGGGGCTGTCGGCCGTCATATCAGCCAGCCAGCGGCTCGGGCAAATGGCCTCAATATTCGCCTGTCTGTAAGCTTGATGTTTATAATTCCAAAGCAGTCTGGCCAGATCAAACCCTGGGAGACTGGCGCCCAAGAGTGGACATTTGTTACATCCTACCCGCCATTTTGTGCATTCCATATTGCAATGACATCCACCAGAAATGGGCCAAACATCATGGAACGTCCACACCAAGGGAACATAAATTTTTCTAAGACTGACAAAATCTATGGTGGATGCCGCAGCCCAATGCATATGAACGAGGTCTGGCTTTAATTCTTGAACCCAGTGGGTTAAATTATTACCCCAAAGGGGCGTTGTCCATGGCATATTGCGCTGCCTCTGTGGATACAGGCGCAACACGGCCTGCCCGACACGGGAGCGCAACTTTGCCAGCGTTGCCTTTGAAAAATAATGCCCATCAGAAAAGCCCGGTGGAAAAGCGGCAAGCGTCGAAATCTGACATCCCTCATGCCTCAGGGCGGTGCAAAGCCTCCCGGCAGCAGAGTCAGGATTTAGTGATGCCGCGACTTGAAGAACGTGCATTATCTTTTCCCCAAATAGCATCCTAAAAACTTTCTGGCCAAACTTCTACAAAAGTCATTAATTTTTTTAAAAAAAATCCAGGCCAAATAGCAATTGGGGCCTTTTTTCAGCATGGCTACTTTTTCTTCAATCTCTTGAGCTGCCAAGGGATAGGGCGCATAGTCCTGTTCAAAGATAAGGGGAGTCATCACCTTCACACGGCTGAGCAAAATATCCCGCACTGTCTTCCGCTGCGCCTGCGTAAACTTGGAGTAAATGCTGAAGCAGCACATATTCTCAACAGTAAGGGCAAGAAACAAACAAGCCCCGGCAACGTCATCATATTTCAGATAAATGTCATGCGTCAGCTTGATATGTTCTATGTAGTCGTTCAGCGCATCTGCCTGAAGTAATTTATTTACTCCAGGCTTCGCGCCACGATAAAAGTAAACGACGTCTGGCAGAACTACCATGGATTCTGCAATGCAAAACAGCTTCGCCAAAAAGGGCGGGTCCTCTCCCCGCTTCAAAGCAGGATAGCGAATGCCGTGAGTATTCAAAAACTCCCGTTCTATGAGGTAACGCGGATGATACACCGCGAGCCGGACTGGGGGGTACTCCCGAGGGTTAACGACGGCTCGTTCAAAGAATTGCGTACTTGCCACGCAGTCGCCAACACCAAGAATTCGCTTCAGCGCATAATCCATGAAAACGATGTTTCCGCCGCATAGCGGCACATTCTCAGCCTCGGCCGCAGCCACCAGTTTTTCGAGCGCATGTGGCGGATAGACATCATCACTGTCACACGAAATGCAATACTTCCCCTTTGCTCTGTCTATTGCGATATTTCTGGCCGCACCAGGGCCTGCGTTATTCTGGAGGGCAATTATGGCAAGGCGAGAATCATGCGCAGCAAATTGCTTAAGTACATCAAGTGAATTATCTGTAGAAGCATCGTCAATACAAATGACTTCTATATTCGTCAAAGTCTGGCCGAGTACACTCTCAAGGCATGGAGCTAGAAACTCGGAAGAATTGTGTACAGGTATGATTACAGAAACTTTCGGTAGAGTTATCAAAAATTAATCTCCTTGACCCAAGTTTCTACTGCAAGGGCGCGCCTCTGGCAGTTAACTCAAGGTCCCAATTAAACATATGCTCTTGCTCAAGGTAACTTCAGAGATCTGTTATACTTTTCTGACACACGTATTTACACGCTTAATAATACGTTTACAGTTTGATAGAATTTTAGAGAATACCATAGCAACTGGATTCTGCGATTCACTCAAACACTTATAATCAGGAGACTGCATCACAGATTTAACAAAACGTTCATACACAGCAGCATTATTATGGAGCTTCACATAATCAAAAGCATCGTTTAAGACCGCGCGCAAATCACAAAGCCGTTTTATTTTTTTATTTTTTTGTTCAGCTTTTGACATCAAAGATGCATGGCGAATTCTGTAATGCACAGCTTCAGCTTCTATTGCTGAAACCAATGGGGAACAAGAAAGAAACTTAAGCTGGAACCCATTATCTTCATGAACAATATTTTGGGGAATAAAACGCAAATTATTATTTTCAAGAAAACTTCGCGAAAAAAGCTTTCCCCATGCAACGCATGAAATCTTGGATATCGATTCTGTCCAGTTATCAGATGAAACCTGGAAGCAGGAAAAAGCTGTAAAACTTAAGTATGCGGCATGACCTGCTGCTCGAAGCTTTAATTCATCATCGTCACCATCCGCAAATACATTTGTTTTTGCAATAACAACATCAGCTTTATCCGCTTCTGCCGTGCTATAGAGCTGCTCAAGCGCGGCTGGGTGCAAAAAATCGTCTGAATCAAGAAAAAATACATACTTCCCTTTTGCATGCTCAAGGCCAGTATTTCGGGCCGGCCCCAAGCCCAGGTTAGATGCGTGGTGCAGAATCTTGATTCTGGGATCTTGCCGTGCAAACCGCTGGGCAATTTCCATAGATGTATCCGTTCCACAGTCATCGACACAGATGATTTCAAATTTTGTATACTGCTGGTTTATCAGAGAATTTAGGCAGATATCGAGATACTGGGCAGAATTATAAATAGGAACTATGACGGAAATCTCTATTTCATCAAAGCTACACACAAAATTGTCTCCGCAACAAGGAAGTAAAATTTCTTTAAATTACGCCTACAATCCCGCACTTTGCCGCATGCTGGCAATGATTTTTTTTGCTATAGCTTTACAGGCGTGCCATTTTTTTTCAAAAAGCCGCTTCCAGTTTGATTGAAAGCGACAAATAGAAAAGTCTCTGTTCAAACGATAATCAAGACATATGGATTTTGCCTCACCATACTTGGGAAAAGGCATAGCCTCAGACTTCCCAAACCACAGCAAATCACACTCGCAGACGTGCCTTGGGTCAGCGATGTTCATACGCGTAAACAGATTATTTGCTGCAAAAACGAAATCATCAGGCAATCCCCATTGCCCCAGCTCTTCCCCATCATAGTTCTTTAAAAATGAATTAATTCGAAATGGTTTGAAAAAAAGGATATCAGGTCGGGTTACAATCACCCAGTCATATTTACTCTGACTCTCGGTTTCATACTTCAAACGCAGGCTATTAACCATTTCCTGACTATGGCGCGCCCGTTTGCCATCAGTTTGCGTTTCAAATTGCAACCTCACCGGATTATATATTTGCTGGACTTGTTGCATTTCTGTAGCAGATATAATGAGTCCAGCATGCGAAGCATTTTCGTTATGCCAAGTGAGATCTACAGCTTCAATTTGATCCCAGCAATGCATAAAGATATCGACTTGATACCCGTCACTCGCATTCGCATCAACCAGAAATCTTTTAAGACTGCTGCACGTCTTACGATACGTCCGCAAATGCCCAAAAAGCTGTATTGCTATTTTTTTCATAGTCATACCTAGTCAATGCTATGAAAAAATTTTTTGGCCAGAGCATATGGAACAACATACAATAAAAATGTTTTGATGAAATGCTTTATTGATAGAGACCGATTCTGACGCAAGATTGGTGAGTCAGCCGTCTTGATGACATCAAAATCAGGCCCATGCCTGTAGTTAAGAGGATAGGGAGTTAACCCCTGGCGTCGCCAATAATCCCCCCACCAAACCTCCATGCAATAAAAATTATCCACATCTATATTAGCAGCAAACTCAGGATATAGCGAAGTGGCTGCATCGACATTTTCTGGCTTGGCAACATACAGCAGATCCGCACCTGTCAAAAACTGCGGCTCTTCAATCATTTGACCACGCCCAAAAGGATTAAATGCATAAAAAAGGCCTTTGGGAGGTATCTCAAAGCCTTCTCTTGTGTGGGCACCAAAGACTGCATCCAGCCGGAACTCTGTTTTAAAAAAAATATCCGGTCTGGTCACAATCACCCAGTCGTATTCAACCCCATGCTCCGCAGCATACGAACGGCGTAACCCGGAAGATCGATACAAAGAATAGGCCATGTTGACGCAACCCCGTATTGATCGCTTGAAACGTCCGCCCCCTACCCTCTCCGTCATAAGCACATCAGGGTAATCGCGCTGGGGTTCAACCGCTAGTGCTTTGGGTGTATAGAGATTAGTTGCCAGCTGAATGTGCTGCGGAAGCAACGTCCCCCCCCCAAGAGAATTTCCGTCTGGGTTGCGATAATTCACGGTTGTATGATCAAGCTCGTCCCATGTGTGGATAAAAAAATCGATCGAATATCCATCACGGCTATTCGGCAGCAGGACTTTTTCTTTGAGGCTTGCAAAAGTCTGCTCAAATGTGCGCAAATGGCCAAAGAGCTGTATCGCTATTTTTTTCATAGCTATTTCGCGAGTAACTTCTTATGAATAAGCGTAAAATTGAATTCTGTGGTATGCCCGTAAGTTATCATGTCAGGCCGAACCGATTCATGCTCAAATTCCCGATAGTTCGGGCTAATATTGTAAATGACGAATCCACAGTTGTCTAAGAAATTCATCATTTCAATACATGAAAAAGAGTTCTTATACTTTTCAACAGTAAGAATCTCAATCATGATGACATCAAAGTAACCTGACTTAAGAAGTTCTTCTCCATTTCTAAGGATAGAGAGTTCTGTCCCTTGCGTGTCTATTTTTAAAATTTTATATGCTTTATTGTAGGTATCCCATTTTTTTACTTCTTCAGTTAATGTTGACGATTGCACAAGATATGAGGATTTCACAGAGGCATCAAAACTCTTCCCAAAGTAAGTATACTTATCACTGATATCTAGTGATGAGCTGAGTCCTGTTTCACCCGCGATTTCCTTTATGACAACTCCATCACAGTTATCACTTAAAGCACAATTAAAATATTCAAAATTGCTATATAATGTTTTCACAGCCATCAGTGATGGCAAGCATGACATGAGAGGTTCATAAGAGAGAACTTGTACATCCGAAAAAAATTTATATGCGAGCCGAGCGCTTTGACCGGTATTTGCACCAATATCAATAAATAGAACGCTCTCTCCTTTCGTTATCGTTCTTTCAACATTTTCAAAATCATAACATGCATGTCGAGTCGAATACATATCTTTATCAATGATCACTATATCTGAAAACTGCTCCTGCTTTGGGGCTGCCTCCAGCAATGCTTCAATATGACAAACCTTCTTAAATGTGGGATTAATTTTCAGAAATATTGATTTTATGAGATTCTTAATCATGATTTGTTCCAATAAATTTATCGTTATTTGCGCCTGGGATTTTGACCACGACATTCTTTGTTCCGTCTTCAAGACATTCAAAATCAGTGGCATCGTTCGGCTCCATGACAATAATGTCACCTGCCGTGTAAACAATCCCATTCATTCTGACGCTGCCAGAAACTATCACTGTGATTTCCGTTGCAATTTTGTGGTAATGAGTGCCTTCACGGTCACCCTTGTCGTAAGACTTTACAGCAACCTCGCAGTCATTTGTTGAGTACAAAGTTGGTTCAAAGTTTCCCACAAACCACCCTTTTACCATATCCTCAAGGCGGGCTGTTTTCATTTGCTTATCTTTGCCTCTTGCAATTCATACAGATAATTGGCCAGTTGAGCCTCTGTCTTCAACGGGTGAAATGCCGAGTTTGGAATCTGATACACCAGAACTTTTTTCTGCAGCAAAATCATTTCGTTCAATGCCTGGCTGACATAAAAAGCGCCTTTCACCGGATTGTCCTTGCGGATCAGTTCCTTGGAGCATTCAATGAAATCTCCGGCCTTTTTAAAATAATAAAGGCTGGCCAAGGCATTACGACTGATAGGATTCTTTTCCGCAAATTCACACACTGAGCCGCTCGCATCGACCTTGGCAAATGAATAACGAGGATGCACAGAGTGAAAAGCGACAACACCGGCGTCTGCATTGTTTGACCGGAACCAGTCGACTATTTCACCGCAGGGAACATCTACAAGGTCATTTACTGCGAGCAAAAGCAACTCGTCAGACACATCAAGATGGCTGATTGCAAGCAAAGCCGTGCAGACCGCCCCCCGGGTTTTACCCGGTACAGGAACAATGAGGGCTTTCTCATCCAGCTGTTTGATTACGGAGTCGACCTGAAATGCTTTGCTATCAACGGTTTTGAGGCAGAACAAAAACTGGCATGAGCCAAGCTGACGGCAATAGTCAACCTGCCGTTCCAGAATCAGGGTTCCATTCAGTTCAGTCAGGTATAGGGGATAGGATGCTTCATCTTGCGCCAACCCCGCACCGCCCATGAGAAACATTACTTGCACGGCGATTCCCCTTTTTCAATTTCCGCGATGCGTTTTTTTATTCCTTCATAGGTAACGTCATCAACAGTTGCTACCTGCATGAGGTGCCCGCCGGAACCGATTGCAGCTTTAATACCGTTTTCATTATCTTCAACGATGAGGCATTCGTCAGGATCCAGGCCAAGCCTTTTCATTGCCGTGCTATAGATTTCTGGCGATGGCTTTGCCTTGGCAACATCCTCATTTGAAAGCATAAATTCAAAATATCGAGTTAACCGGGCATTGTGCATCATCAGCTCAAGGGTCATACGAACAGAGTTAGAGCCAACAGCCATCTTGTAACCTTCCGCTTTGAGCCGGGAAAGCGCATATTCGTGGGCAAAGCGGGGGCGGCACTTTGTCTGAATCATGGACACCGTGTATTGCTGCTTCATTTCGTTGATAAAGCTGTGCAATGACTTGGGCAAACCCTTTTCAAGAGTCAACTTTTCAAGCTTTACCCTGGTTGGCAAGCCGTCGTAAGCGGTAAGATGCTCGTATCGGCTTATTTCATACCCAAAAAGGCTGAGAGCCTGATTCAACGCTTCATAGTGCCAATCCTTGGCTTCTATAAGCACACCATCCATATCAAAGAGGACAGCTTTAATTTTAGGCATGGAAAAACTCCGTTGCGGCTTCCGGCGTGTCGGTGCATAACATAAAACAATCAGAATGAAACTTACATTTTTTCAACGTATTCCACTGGGCTGATACACTTCGCTTGTGCAAGTCAGCAGAGACAACACAGACTTTTTTACCTTTGTCAATAAGTTCATCAACAAGGGGGGCATCATACCAGTCAGAATTGAAGCAATCCAACCACACACCATGGCTTTTTTCAAGAAGTACAGGCGTGGGCAATATATCGCTGTATCCGGTAAACACTGGCAGCCCCAAGCGAAGTTGCACCACCATATCGGGTATGGACATATCAAATGTAAATGCGTTTGTGTGTTTATACTTGCCCAGCAAAGCCCCGATTGCCTCGCCAAGGCCATCCGCCTTGATATTGATCGCAAGCGGTAGATTGCGCCCATCCATTATTTGCAGAACTTCTTCAAAAAGCATCTCGGTACCACACGGCATATCGTGCGAAATAACGAGTTTACCAGCGCAGTCCCTTACATCTGTTTCTGTTCCATACCCCATATCAAAACTGCGCACAAAGGCCTGACGCGTGTTTTTCTCGCCCGGATGTTTCCAGTACCCACGGTGTGAAAGAATGATCATTTCTTGACCCTTTGCGATACAGGATGCTTAACAAAAAAATTAAGATCTGAAGGGGTCCCCAACCCATACATCCCGTTATATTCTTCGCCAATCGGGAAAATACCAATTTTTTTCTGGTCACGAATCAGATAATTATAGCAAGGGCAGGTATAAAACTCATTATTAACACGGATATTATCAGCAATCATCTGTTCTGCAGAGCGCACAAGATCACGCCCTCGTGCAAAACCAAAAATCCCAACAGTGGCATCATGTGAAATAACTTTTTTTTCTGCCGTTTCAACAACCAGCCCGTTATCATCTGTCTTAGCATATGACCATTTGGGATCCTGGCTTTTCATCGTCATGATCAAACCATCCAGCTTTCTGTCTAGCATTGAAGCAATAAACTCGTTGATATCGCAATCAATAAATTGATCAGCATTAGCATTTAACAGGGGTTCATCATTGTCAAAAAACTTTTTTGCCAGCAAGGCAGTACAAACCTGCCCCTCGGTAATGCCATTTATACCTATAATTTCAACATGCTCAGCATAAGATGGAAGCTTTCTATTGAGGTCGTACGCTTCAATATGTTCCTGCTGACATATGAACACAAACCGATGTGGGCAAGAAGGGCGCAAGTTATCCACGACGACCTTGATCATGGGGACATCGTGAATAGGAATAAAGGGTTTGGGGGTTGTATATCCTGCATTTGCAAAACGACTGCCCCTGCCCGCCATCGGCAATACTATTGTAAGCATAAAGCCCTCCTTACGTGCTAAGCCTGCTGTGGTTGGCTTGGCACATGCACTTCATTCAGCTGTAAAAACTCTTCATACGAGGGCAGCACTTCTGCAACTGCCCCATGTTGCTTTATCTGCCCGTTATCAACCCAGTATAAAACATCACAGCCTTGAACAGTGGTCAATCTGTGAGCGACAACTATTATGGTAATATTTTTGCGAAGATTCAGGACTGTACGCTGTATAGCAGCCTCTGCCGCTCCATCCAGCGCGCTTGTAGCCTCATCAAAAAGTAAGATATCAGGATTAACGTAAAGCGCTCTGGCAATAGCAACACGCTGCACCTGCCCGCCAGAAAGACGCAGCCCATGGTCGCCCAACATCGTGTGAATTCCATCTGGCAGATCATCCAGAAAATCAATGGACGCCATCTGGCAGCACGCCCGCACCCTATCCTCGTCGGGAGGAGAACCCCATTCACTGAAGGCCACATTCTCAGCCAGCGTCGCATCAACTATATACGGGCTTTGGGGTACATAACCAATATTCAAAAAACCTGGCGAGGGAACTGCGCTGGCCCCGTCAACCAGCACTTTTCCAGAATCAACCCTCAAAAGGCCCGTCAACACGCCTACGAGTGTACTTTTACCGGCTCCCGACAGGCCAATCAACCCGACCATAGAACCTTTGCGTATTGTAAGGCTGACATTTTTCAATGACGCGCTACTTGCATTGGGGTATGTAAAAGAGACATCCTGCAATTCAAGTGAATGTGCATATGCTCTGCGTGTATCACCTTCAACTGCGCTGGAAGAAATATCCTTGTAATTTTCCAACAGTTTCTGAACCATGTAACTGTTGGCTTTGAGTTGCAGAATGCCGCCGACTATCTTGTTCATAGCTGGCAATATTCGCCATGAAGTGGCCGCCATGAGCGAGAGAGTGCCAGTAATACTGGCTACGCTTTCGCCCCGAAAAACCATAAAAATAACTCCTGCCAGCAAAAGCAGCATTCCAAGGGATTCCAGAACCCAGTTGGGAATGGGGGCATATGCTATTTGCCTTGTTGCCCCCGTGATCACGGGAGCGGAACGCTTGATCAAACTGTTATAGAAAGCAGATCCTTGACGATATATCTGCACTTCACGGATACCGTATAGCGCGGCGTGAACAACCTTATCTGCAGCGATGCCAGAATTTGCAACAAGCTCGCCGGCATCTCGTATTTTACGTTGCGTGGCTCGGTATACAAACAGAGCAACAACCGTAGCCACCCCATATAGTATAACTGACACTATTGGTGCCGCAACAAGGGCCCCAACCAGCAGAAGTATTATTATGCCAGCCTGACTAAACACCTGCAGAGCGCCCAAGGAAAAATATCCTACATATGATCTCCATTGCACTTGTCCAATCAGCTCGGCAGGATTTTTTTGCGTATGCCAGACATACGGTTCGCGCAGATAGCTGCCAAATATTTTTGTAGCAACATCCCAGGACATGGACTGCGACACTTCGCCCTGCCAGTAGGTCATCAGAGCAGTAATAATATTTTTCAATACCGTTGCAATACAGACCATGCTCATCAAAAGAATCAGCAACCGGATACTGCTTGGGATATCGTCGCCAAAACTGGGCAGCATTTGATATATTCGCCACAGGGGAGCAATTTTTTCCAGACTGTCAGGCGCAGCCAAAGCAACACCCAACAATGATATGGCACCAGCCAAAGCCAATTCCACAATACTTTGCGCGAGCATCCCAACGGTCAGCCAGCGCAACTGGCGCTGACGCAATACAGGCAGCATTGCGTAAATTTTTTTCAGACTGGCAATCATATTCACAAAAAATCTTCCTCTCACGCGTTATGATTCAAAAGACATCATTCTAAAATATAAAAGATGAAAAAACGTCAGAAGCGTCCTCGATATAGCAGCAAAAAACTACATCGAGTAACAAAGGATGCCCTTGAATCATCAATCAGCAGAATTCGTTCGCTGAAATGGTTGGAGAAAATATATGCCGACATTTATTGTCTTTTGGAAAAATCGCTGTACGCATCGCGCAAACCTTCTTCAAGCCCTACGCGCGGTTTCCAGCCCATGCCCAAAAGTCTGCCTGAATCCATCAGCTTGCGGGGGGTACCATCCGGTTTTGAGGGGTCGGTAACGATGTTGCCGTTAAACCCCACAACCTTGGCAACCAGATGGGCTGTTTCCAGAATGGAGTGTTCCACTCCGCTACCCACATTCACATGCTCAAAGTCAGAATAGTTTTCAAGCAAAAATACGCAGGCTTCCGCCATGTCGTCCACGTGCAGAAATTCGCGTAGGGCTTTGCCTGTACCCCAAATGGCAACCTCTGAGGCCCCGCGTTCTTTTGCTTCATGAAAACGGCGGATAAGCCCAGGAATCACATGGCTGTTTTCCGGGTGATAGTTGTCGCCAGGGCCATACAGATTGGTGGGCATGGCGCTGATGGCATCAAAGCCATACTGCCTGCGGTAGGCCTGGCACATCTTGATGCCCGAGATTTTGGCCAGTGCGTAGGCATCGTTGGTCGGTTCCAGCGGCCCGGTGAGCAGATACTCTTCCTTGATGGGTTGCGGGCACATCTTGGGGTAAATGCACGATGAGCCGAGAAACAGCAGTTTTTTGCAGCCGTTGCGGTATGCGCTGTCGATGACGTTGTTCTGGATTTGCAGGTTCTGGTAAATGAACTCTGCGGGATATGCGGCATTGGCGTGGATGCCCCCCACCTTGGCTGCGGCCAGAATCACCACGTCAGGCCTGTGCTGGGCAAAAAAAGCCCGCACCCCGGCCTGATCGCACAAATCCAGTTCCGCATGCGTGCGGGTGATCTGCCGCTCATAGCCAGAACGCGCCAAGGCGCGACACAGAGCGCTACCCACCAGACCCCGATGGCCAGCCACATAGACCAGAACATCCTTATGCATGGTTTACTCGTTGTGGCTGAAGGTTTTAAAGCCAGCCACTTTGCACACGGCGTCGCGCATGCTCAGGGCCAGATCTTCGCGCGCCATTTCGGCAACCATGTCTTCAAAGGAGGTTTTCGGCTCCCAACCCAGCTTTTCCTTGGCTTTGGCCGGCTGGCCCAGCAGGGTTTCCACTTCGGTGGGGCGGAAGTAGCGCGGGTCAACGCGCACAATAACATCGCCGGGTTTGAGATGGCATTCCAGCCCCTGACGGTTGCCAGCGACCTGCTGCAATCGGCTCACGTCAATGCTTGCCACCGTGCCGGTTTCCTCCACGCCAGTGCCCTGCCAGCTGAGGCGGACGCCAAGCTCTGCGGCTGCGGCATTGACAAAATCGCGCACAGAAAACTGCCGCCCGGTAGCGATCACAAAATCATCGGGCTGTTCCTGCTGCAACATAAGCCACTGCATTTCAACGTAATCACGGGCGTGACCCCAGTCGCGCTTGGCGTCCATGTTGCCGAGGTACAGGCACTCCTGCAAGCCAAGCACCATGCGCGACATGGCGCGGGTGATCTTGCGGGTCACAAAGGTTTCACCGCGGATGGGTGATTCGTGATTGAAAAGAATGCCGTTGCAGGCATACATGCCGTAAGCTTCACGGTAGTTGACCGTAATCCAGTAGGCGTAAAGCTTGGCGCAGGCGTAGGGAGAACGCGGATAGAATGGCGTTTTTTCCGTCTGCGGCACTTCCTGCACCAGCCCAAAAAGCTCAGAGGTAGAGGCCTGATAAAAACGCGTGGTCCCCGTGAGTCCGGCAATACGGATGGCCTCAAGCAGACGCAGGGTTCCGAGGGCATCCACATCCGCAGTGTATTCGGGCGACTCAAAAGAAACCTGCACATGGCTCTGCGCCGCCAGATTATACACCTCGTCCGGCTTTACTTCCTGCATCAGACGCACCAGATTGCTGGAGTCGCTCAGGTCTCCATAATGCAGAATAAAGCGCCGCCGATTGGCATGCGGGTCTTCATACAGATGGTCAATGCGGTCGGTGTTGAACAACGAGGCGCGCCTTTTGATGCCATGCACCTCGTAGCCCTTCTGCAACAGAAACTCCGCGAGGTAAGCCCCATCCTGACCAGTGATGCCGGTTATAAGCGCTTTTTTCATAATTTCAGTATATTGTCTTTTTGATAGTGAAGCTACGAGGGCTGAAACTCCCTACTGGCAGCAAGGAGGCGGGTAAAATACCTTGCAAGGCTACCATTGTCCACTGGTTGAAGCGGTCGTGCCGTAGCCATACTGCCAGCAATGCTACCCTTCCCGCCCGTACACATCGGCAAAACGCACGATATCGTCCTCGCCCAGATAAGAGCCGGACTGGATTTCGATAAGCACCAGAGGGATAACCCCAGGATTTTTCAAGCGATGCATGGTGCCGACTGGTATGTAGGTCGACTGGTTTTCTGTAAACAGTTTAACCAGATCGCCGTTGGTCACTTCTGCCGTGCCGCTCACTACGACCCAATGCTCAGCGCGGTGGTGGTGCATCTGCAAAGAAAGCTCGGCACCCGGGTTCACAATGATGCGCTTGACCTGAAAACGCCCGTCCATGACAAGAGTTTCATAGCTGCCCCAAGGGCGGTACACCAGGGGATGTTGCCTGCATTCGGGCCGCTGTGCGCTTTGCAGGCGGCCAACAATCTTTTTTACGTCCTGCACACGGTCGCGCGGCGCTACAAGCACGGCATCCTGCGTTTCCACAACCACAAGCCCGCTCACGCCTATGGCCGCCAGCAGCCTGTGGTTGGCGTTAAAATAGCAATCCTCGGCACCCTCGGTCATAACATCGCCGGAGCATACGTTGCCGGAATCGTCTTGCTGCCCTATCTGATAAAAGGCTTCCCACGAACCAAGGTCGCTCCAGCTGACGCCCAGCGGCACAACAGCCGCAAGATCCGTTTGCTCCATGACCGCATAGTCTATGGAATCAGACGGAGAGGAAAGAAACGCCTCGCTGTCCGGGCGGAAAAAAGCCTGATCATCCTTGCGGCCCATCCAGGCGGCATTGCAGGCGGCGTATATCTGGGGAGCAAAACGTTCCAGCTCTTTCAGATACACAGAAGCCCGCAACATAAACATGCCGCTGTTCCACGAATAACCGCCCTTGGACAGCATGCCTGCAGCTTTGTCCGCATCTGGTTTTTCCACAAAACGGGCAACCCGGTAGCCGTTCACGCCGAGAGCCTCGCCTTGTTCAATGTAGCCAAAGCCGGTTTCCGGACCGGTGGGTGCTATGCCAAAGGTAACAATACGCCCCTGTTCCGCCAGAGCCGCCGCGCGTTTTACGCCTTCAAAAAAGAGGCCTTCATCGCCAATGGCATGGTCAGAGGGCAATATCAGCATGAGCGGATCTGCGCCGTCTTCCTTCAGGGCAAAGGCCGCCAGCGCAATAGCCGGAGCAGTGTTGCGCGGCGCGGGTTCCAGCAGGATTTTGCCATGCACGCCGCATTCGTACAGTTCGGCGGTCACATAAAAACGGTGAGCCTCATTGCACACAATAACAGGCTCCATGCTGTCCGGCGTGTGCTTCGCCCGCAGCACGGTATCCTTGAACAGCGTTTTCCCGCCGCCCATATCCACAAACTGCTTTGGGTATGTTTCGCGCGAAAGCGGCCACAAACGCGTACCACTACCACCGCACAGAATCACAGGGGCAATATTCTGCATGAATTTCCTCACCATTGCATCAATGTTGGAACACCGGTCTGACGCACTGCCAGTAGGGCGAACTAGTCAATGTTACGCCATCAAACGCCAGCAAACAAGCGCCTCGCGACCTTGCATATCTGGCATTGCTCCAACCGTAAGCGGCAGAGCCGCTCACGAGTTCCTCAAGCAGGTACGGCCCCGCCCTGTTCTTCCAGAAAACGCAGTATTTCAGCCGTTTTTTCTTCCACCAGCACACGGTTCCCCCTGCTCTCCACATTCAGGCGCAGCAGGGGTTCGGTATTGGACATGCGCAGATTGAAACGCCAGTCGGTAAATTCAAGATTAACGCCGTCCATGCTGTCTTCGTGCAGAGCCGAAGCCGCATAACGCTCCCTCACCTGCCGCATGAGAGTAGGCGCATCCTGCACACGGCGGTTGATTTCACCGCTGCACGGGTAGGCCGCCATGCGTTCTGACACCAGCGCGGCCAGGGGCTTGCCTGTGCGGTGCAGCAGCGAGGCCACCAGCAGCCAGGGCAGCATGCCCGAATCGCAGTACGCAAAATCGCGAAAATAATGATGCGCGCTCATCTCGCCGCCATACACGGCATCTTCGGCGCGCATGCGTTCCTTCATAAAGGCGTGTCCGGTCTTGCCCATAACGGGCTGGCCGCCTGCGGCCTGCACCACCTCGCGGGTGTTCCAGTACACTCTGGTGTCGTGCACCACCTTGCCGCCAGGCACACGCCGCAGCAGCTCCTGCGCCAGCAGGCCTATGCAGTAGTAACCTTCAATAAAATTGCCGTCCGCGTCATAAAAAAAGCAGCGGTCAAAATCGCCGTCCCAGGCTACGCCCATGTCCGCGCCAGATTCGCGCACGGCAGCGGCTGTAGCCGCCCGGCGCTCTGGCAGCAGGGGGTTGGGTACGCCATCGGGAAAAGTTCCGTCAGGCTGCATCTGTCGGCAGACAAATTCAAAGGGCAACGCGGCCATCAGATTGTTCAGCACCAGTCCGGCGCAGCCATTACCAGCATCAGCCACAATCTTCAGGGGCTTGCGGCCAGCAACCGGTGCAAGCTGCCCAGCCCCGCTGTATTCCAGCAACCAGGCCACATAGTCGGCACGAAACGAAGCATGGTGCAGAGGGGATGCATCAAGGGGATCGGCAGTGTCGCCGCTCTCGGCAAGAATGGCCTCCACACGGTCGCGCAGGGCAAACAGGCCGGAATCGCCGCTGATGGGTATGGCCCCGCCGCGCACCAGCTTGAAGCCGTTTTCGTCCGCCGGATTGTGACTGCCCGTAATCATGACGCCCGCCCCAAAGGGCTGATTGGCGGCGGCATAATAGATTTCTTCCGTGCCGCACATGCCTATGTCCGTCACCTGCGCCCCTGCCTCACGCAAACCCAAGGCCAGCGCATCACGCAGTTCGGGGCCGGAAAGCCGGGCATCACGGCCAATCACAACGCTTTTTGCGCCCAGTATTTCAACAACGGCCCTGCCCAGTGCGCGCGCCAGGGGCGCATTGAGAACACCCGGCACACGGCCCCGGATATCGTAGGCTTTGAAGCATGAAAGTGAATTGCCCATGACGTCCCTCTTCTGAATTATATTGATGCATTGCCTTTTTCATTCCAGACCAAGAGAGCAATGCATACCTTTTATCCAACTTGCAGCCCGATTGCCAATGTATTTTGGTGCGACCAGATTCCGCACGGAATCTGGTCGCCATGTACACAAACCCCACAAGTCCGCCCTACAGCTTTTACGGACATGAAATGCATAAAAAAAGGGGCCACGGTATTATCCGTAACCCCTTGATATTATGCTGGAGAAGAAGGGATTTGAACCCTCGACCCCCGCCTTGCGAAGGCGAGTACGGCACTCCTATGAATTTTTACTAATTCTCATTAGTCACCAGAGTTATTGAATTTTTATGAATTGTTGTTAGATTGGCTACTACCAATTTTTACTGTATTTCATGATTTGTGTTGGGCAAAAAGCATCCCAACACACAACCGAGAGTATCCATGAAAAAAATCAAAAAGTGAAAAATCTCAAAAATATGCAGGGAGCTACTTCAGGTTTGATGTCATCGGCAAGGAAAATACTTACTACATTGTTTACCGTCAAGGCGGACGCGAGGCAAAACTCATTGAGGAATCTGCTGGTAAAGCTTCTTGTGTTACCTCGCCCCACTGCGTATACCACCTGTAAGTTATTGGTTCCCAATGGGTTGCAGGTATATTCTTTTCACGGTAATCTTCCGGTGTCAGCCAGTCCAATGAGCTGTGCGGTCGCCGAGGGTGTAATCCTGTCGCCAATCTTCAAGGAGCATCGTACAGGGACAGAAACACGTTCTGATTCAAACAGCCATCCCGGAATTTTCCGTTAAAACTTTCAATGTGCCCATTATCCGTGAGCTTCCCGGACGAGTAAACTCTACCTGTACGTCATGCTCAAAAGCCCATGCATCCAGAGCGTTACCGCTAAATTCTGGGCCGTTATCAACCTTGATACGCTGCGGCAACCTTCCTTGAAGGCGTAGGTTTTCAAGGACGTGCACGACTCTAACTCCAGGCAATGACCATGGCCGTCTGACTGAACAGCGGTTAAACTGAATCACTCGGCAAGCCAGCCGCTCTGAGTAGCCAGGCCCAGTACGACTGTGATGCACGGCTTCCATGTTGGCTGCGGGCTTCAAAATTTTTTTGAGAGCACATCCCTCCGGACGACAATATCAAGAGCCTGCTCGCCGAGAAGTCTTTCCAGACGGGCGTTCTCTTTCTCCAACTGGCGCAACCGCTTTGCGTCAGAGATGTTCATTCCATTGAACTTGCTGCGCCATTTGTAAAAGGTCGCATCAGAGATGCCATTCTGCGGGCACAGGTCAACAACACGCACTCCTGCCTCAGCTTGCCGCAATATCCCAATAATCTGCTCTTCAGTGAATCTGCGACGTTTCATTTTGTGCTCCTATGCCAAGAACACTAACTTTTTAATGGCATACTTTTTTGGGGGAGGGTCAAAGTCGCCATCCTGGCTGCCAAGAAAAATCCTTTTTTACTACAAAAATCTCCGTAGTTTTTCCCCAACACTTCTATTTAATAATGCTTTCTCTGGGGGAGGTGGATTTCCATGCCTTGCTGAATTCTTAAAAAGTGCTAGTGTGCTCACTTGCACGAAAGAGATTTTGCGGTGCTATTGTAGACAGAATTGATCAGGTACACCTTCAGGGAAGGGTTAACTTGCAGGATATTCTTCTCATTTCAACTGCAGATTGGGACAATCCTTTCTGGACGAATAAACAGCATATGGCGGCCCTGTTTAATAAGCGAGGGTATCGCGTGTTGTATTTGGATTCTTTAGGGCTACGCCGACCAACCTTGCATAAGCGTGATTTAAAAAGAATAGTAAAACGCTTGGTCAAAGCCTTGCCGACTGTTCACGAAGTGCGGCCCAATCTGTGGCGTATTTCACCACTTGTCCTTCCTTTCCATTCAATTTCCATGGTGCGTTCATTTGACGCAGCTCTTCTGCGCGCACAAGTGAAATACTATCTAGCACGCATCGGCATGCCTCGCCCATTGATCTGGACATATAATCCTGTCATCGTTGAACTTTGCTCAAAAATTCCCAATTCCGGCATTGTCTACCACTGCGTTGACGATTTGGGAGCCTGCCCCCGTATTGACCCGGCCACAATTCAGAAAGCAGAAGCAAAATTAGGAAATATTGCTCAACTGTGTTTCGCAACATCCCCGATTCTCTACGAACGAATGGCCCCTCTTTTCCCCCGCGTCATCTATGAACCGAATGTCTGTGACCAGGCTTTTTTTGAAACTGCAAGGCTTAAACCTGCTGAACCAGCAGAACTCACGAAGATTCCCCACCCCCGGCTTCTCTTCGTGGGAGCCTTAAGTGAATACAAGATCAATTATGACCTGATGGAAACCATCGCCCGCGACATGCCGGAACAGCACTGGATACTTATCGGTCCGGAGGGCGAAGGGCAGCCAGACAGCCGCCGTCCTCCAGTTGGGGCCAATATACACATGTTGGGCCCACGCACCTACGGGCACCTGCCTTATTTTATGGCACATTGCGAAATGGCGGTCTTGCCTATTGCACGCAACAACTACACGGACGCTATGTTCCCCATGAAATTCTTTGAATTCCTGGCAGCGGGGCTACCCGTGATCTGCACAAGGATTCCAGCCCTTAAGGAATTTGAATCATTGTATTTCCCTTGTGACACACCAGAAGACTTTCAAGCCGCCATCACAGATGTACTCAATGGCGCTCGCCGAGACCAGGAAGAGATTGATGCCGCCTGCCACCATCATTCATGGGAAGCCCGGTTCACGCGCATGGAAAAAATACTTGAAGAAGTTTTTCCCCAGACCATACGCAACGAGACTACTTCCCATGTATAGATACCTCCAAAACATTCAGGGGCTACTCAAAGTTCTGCTACTCTACCCGGTGGCAGAACGAATGCAAAAACGCCTTATCACTCCCAAATTGCGCATTCTTCGGGCAGAGGCTGCGGCCCCCTTTGTACAGCGCAAGGCAATTGCGAAGGAACGCCTTATTGGCGTACTTTCCCATGCAAAAGCAACCGTACCTTACTATCAAGATCTTTTCACTTCGCTAAATTTTGATCCCGAATGTCTTCGCAAAGACATGCGCTATTTTGAAGACATCCCTTTCCTGACAAAAGATATAGTGCGCGAGCAAGGGCGCCGCCTCATCAGCAGCACGCATGCGGATGCCATTGTGCGCGAACAAAAAACAGGCAGCTCCACAGGCCTTGCTGCCACAATTTATTATGATCAGGAAGGGCTGGACTGGACTGCTGCGCAGAACATCATGGTGCTTGGATGGGGAGGTAAACGCCGCTACCATAGAGAAGCCCACCTCTCTACCCTATTTGCAGCAATGCCACCTGAAGCGGCGAGTGTTGAAGCAAAAAAGTGTTTTGTCCTACACCGCAAAAATATTTACACTGAGGGTTTTGGAAACCAAGCTCAACTTCGCCTGCTGGAGGATTTGCAAAACGCCAAGGCAGTGTTCGTTCAAGGGCACCCTTCCTCCATGTTTGCTTTAGCCCGTTACCTTGAAAAACAGAGCAAAACAGCCCCAGGACTTTTTGAAGTATTTGTCTCAACCGGTGAACTCCTCACCGCAGAGCAAAGAGTGCTTATAGAAAAAATCTTTTCGGCGCGAGTATCCAATCGTTATGGAGCCTGCGAATTTGGGGTTATGGCCCAAGAACTGGCAACAGGGCCTGTCGATGAACTGCTCGTTTCCGATTCCTTGGTATGGCCAGAAACCATTGACAGTAAAGCTAGTGAACCAACTGAGCTCGTGTTCACCAATCTTCGCAACCCTGTAATGCCGCTGATTCGCTACCGCATGGGGGACGTTGGCAGGCTTGCAGAACGTAACAACGGTTGGTGGATTACACATCTTGCAGGCAGAACCCACGATGCTGTCAACATCAATGGCTCAAGCTATCCGACACACTATGTACAGGACATCCTTGACCGATGCGGCCCCATTGATGACTTTCAAATTCTTGTTGCCAATCAGATAGCCAAGGAACTGCGCCTGGTGGTCAACCCGGAACAATGGGAACAAACGCAACAGGCTGTAAAGAAACAATTTCCGACATTGCCTTTGCGACGTATTGACCCTGAGGATCTTGTATTTGTCGGTATCCGTGGCAAATTTTCCTATATCATTCGGGAGAATGCATGATCCCGAATGAAAAGTGGCAGTGGTACCGAGACATGCTGTCAGTTCTTTTGCATAAGGAGCTTACAGTACGGTATAAGGGAAGTTTGCTGGGCTTTGTTTGGTCTTTACTGAACCCGTTGGCGCAGGCACTGGTTTTTTATGTTGTATTCAACGTTTACATGCGGTTCCAGATAGAACACTACCTGGTAACCCTGCTTGCAGCGATGTTTCCTTGGCAATGGTTTGTCAACTGCGTCAATGAAGGGCCGCACTGCTTTAGCGGGAACCCCACGCTGATAAAAAAAGTGGCCTTCCCTCGGCAGGCTATCCCTCTTGTCATGAATCTGCAGAATATGGTGCATTTTTGCATAGCATTGCCAATCTATGTTGTTTTTATGCTCGCAGACGGACTTCGCCCCGGTCTGATCTGGCTAGCAGGAGTTCCGCTTTTGCTGCTTCTGACGCTAGTCACAATCTATGGCATCTCACTTTTTCTTGGCTCTCTAAACCTTTTCTTCCGTGATCTCGGCAATTTGACCGTCATACTTACGCAAATTGCCTTTTTTGGCACGCCGATAATGTACACTCTGGCCCAGGTTCCTGAGCAATATTACTGGTGCTTTAAGGCAAACCCATCAGCTCCTATTATAATCTGCTGGCGGTCTCTTTTACTCGAAAATTCAATCAATCTAGAATTTTTGCCTTTTGCAGTATTATTTGCAGTATTTTTTCTCATTCTAGGACTTTTATGTTTTAAAAAACTCCAGCATCGTTTTGCGGAGGCCCTCTAATGTCTGACACTGTAATCCGCTTTGACGATGTCTATAAAAGCTACCCATCATACAATCAAATTACTGGTGGAATAAAAAGTTTTTTATTCCACCTTCCGCAGGCAATAAAAGAACTCAACAGTCGTAGAGCAGCACTGGAAGGCATCAGTTTTTCCATACACAAAGGGGAAAAATTCGGCTTTATTGGTAAGAATGGCGCGGGCAAATCGACCACGCTAGGTCTCATTGCTGGGGTTCTCACACCAGACAAGGGGAGTGTGCAGATCAACGGCCGGGTGTCCCCCCTGTTGGAACTGGGCGCGGGTTTCCACCCGGAACTTTCTGGTCGCGCCAACATCCTCCTGAACGGTGTATTGATGGGGTTAACAAAACAAGAAGTTCTTGCCCACGAGCAAAAAATAATTGAATTCGCAGAAATTGGAGAATTCATAGACCAGCCAGTCCGGACTTACTCATCCGGCATGTATGCAAAACTGGGATTTGCCATAGTAGCCAATTTGAAGCCAGAAATTCTTCTACTTGATGAAATTCTGGCAGTCGGTGATATCCGCTTTCAACAAAAATGCGGCAAGGTCTTTGAGAATTTTAAAAATAACCCTGAAGTTACCATGATTTTGGTTTCCCATGCCCTGGAGAGTGTAAAACAATATTGCACACGAGCTGCCTGGATTGAAGACAAAAAAATCAAGATGGTCGGGCCAGCGGATGAAGTTGTTGAAGCATATGAACAGGCAAACGCGTTGCCGTACAGCGCGGAACGAGTCCGCACAGAAAGATTGCGCACACCACATCCTCGCCACAAAATACAAAAAAGATGGGGGGGAGCTTTTTGTGCCAGAAAGGTAGCGTCTAAAATGCATCTAACGCAAAAAGATAACATAGACAGGAAGATTTAACATGTTGGACATCGGTGTTGTCATCCCACAATTATCCAAATACGGCGGCGCAGAGCGTCTTGTCGTAGAATGCATCACGCGCTGGCAACATAAGCACAAAATAACAATTTATGCAGAACGTTTTAACTCTGAGATGCTTGAGGAGCACGGCATTGGCCGCGATGTAGCACTTCGCACACTTTCTCCTCAAATTGAAGGAAACACATATTCTTTTTTGCTAAACGCTACATTCACGCCAAAACTATGGAGCGGAGAAATTGGGCAGCACGATGTGTACAATACACACCTGTGGCCGCTACATTTATTAGATCTAGAACCTGCGGTGTGGTACCCACACGAACCACTCAGAATGCTTTATGACTTAAAAAATGATAAAGACCTCATTTCTATAACTAGTGAAGAGGAAAGAAGAGTTCATATTTATCCTAAATATAATTATGATAATGTAAATAAATCTTTTTTCCAGCCAATGTTGCGGTCAGCTTCATCTTTTGACAAGACAGGAAACCCTTTTCGCATTGTTGCTAATAGTAAATATTGTGCTTCATACATCGAATCAGTATATGGAAGGCAAGCAAGCCGTGTAGTTTACCCTGGCGTAACTGTTGAAGATTTTTTGCCACCAATAGCCAATGAGTATATTCTTACAATAGCACAACTTTGGCCCCATAAACGTATCCACCTAATTCTGCAAAGCATGCGTTTGATGGATAATATGCAACTATATATCGTGGGGAGTGGTCCTGAAAAGCAACAACTTATACGCCAAGCGAAAGAACTTGGAGTGTATGACAGAACATTTTTTCTCTCTGACCTCACAAACCACGAAATCCAGATAGTCTTTTCACGTGCATTGGCAGTAGTCTTCATGCCGGTGAGAGAACCTTTTGGTATCGTTGCACTAGAGGCCATGGCTGCAGCAAAACCATTGGTTGCAGTCAACGAGGGCGGTTATATTGAAGTAGTAGATGACCGCTGCTCGTTCCTCATTCCTCCCCACGCAGATGTACTGGCCGAAAAGCTATTGTGGCTCAAACAGCACCCGCTGGAGTCCGCTGCAATGGGAGTCCACGGTCGTGAATTGGCACAGCAATACAGCTGGGATCGCACAGCAAAAGAACTGCTAGAAGAATTAGAAGACGCCCATGACGCGTGGAAAAACAAAAATTCTTTGCAGCTAACCAGCTCAAATGATGGTCCTATTTTCGGCGCCCATTACTATGGCTGGTACGGGAATGGACTGGGAAGCGAGCACTGGAATGACTCTGCCGAAACTGGCACAGTAACGGAAATGCCGCAACTTGGTTATTATAGTTCTACAAGTGGCGATATACTTGAGCAGCACTTACATATGGCAGAGAATGTGGGGTTAGATTTTTTCTTCTTTAACCTGCACATCAATAGCAATGGCCCAATTCAGCGAGAAATGGAGGCTTTTAGCCTTATGCTGGAGAGAGCGGCCTACTTGAAATCATCTGTCAAAATTTGTCTACAGCTATGTCTCTACGATTGCACGGAAGCGATACTTGAAAAAATTTGGATAACACTATTCAGCAAGGTGTTTCGTCATCCAAACTACCAACAATTCAAAGGTAAACCACTTCTTTCAATTTTTTGGACAGGTCAGTACGATGGAGACGTCGCATTTTTGAAAAATCTGCGAAAACACTCTGCACCCGTTACATTGTTAGCCTCCAGCCTTCGCCTGTACCCACCGCATGAGGAGCCCGCACTGACCTTTGGCGCGTTTGATGGGTGGTCGCTATTTTCTCCTCTGGAATTGGCTTCTCCAGAGCATAGAGAAAAACTCTGGAGAGAGGCATACAGCCATGCCAGCGCAGGACAGCAAGGCATCCGATGCTTTACAGTTTCCCCTGGCTACGATGACACAGCGCTTGTTGCCTCCGCGCGTCAGTGGAATTCCCACCGCAATGTTCCGCGTGAGGATGGCAAGGTCTATCGCCAAATGTGGGACACCGCCTACACGCTCCCTCAACCACCTGATATAATGATAATTTCTACTTTCAATGAATTCCACGAGAACACTCAAATAGAATCCACGGTCAGCTCTGGTTCACAATACCTTGAACTAACACGTAGCGCCATCAAAAGAGGGAAAGACACATGGAAAAAATGAGTCATCCCACCCCTGCATATCTTGTGATTGACGAAAATGAGTTTGCGTTTTCTGACAAAGACGAAATTGCTTTTCGAGTTTTTCCAAAGGGAGAAGCCCTAACATCTGGCAATGTCTTCATTGTGGATATTTATGCTGCGGATGACCATTCACACCCTAACGGACACGCAGGCTGGTGGGAATATCCCCTGACTGGCAGTACTTCAGTGGACGTTCGCGTAACGTGCACGGAAAAAGGGTTAACAACTTTTTTTAATGGAGAGTCCGCACAGACCTTTTGGCAAAACGACAAATTTCACATTGCAGGACGCACCCTCATTATGCACCTTGTTGTCAGAGAATGGCGCTCGACAACTATTCTTTTTAATGATCCCATCAGTCTTTACCCCGATCAAAAAAAACTTGAAGCAAGCAAACCATGCGTTAACCTGGGCGATCTGCCAGATGACATGCCGTTACGATGGTTCATCTGGCCTGCGCAACAAAGGGTGAAGATTGTTTTTGGGTCTTTAAACTCGAAAGGTTCGCAAACACTGTGTCGTCAGCTAGCTGTACTGCTAAGCAAAAACAATATTTCATTTAAAATTTATGCGCACGAGTACAGCAACACACAGCGCAAGTCAGTTCAGCCCGTTGAATATCTTTGCCATGATGCAAAAAAAGAAGACCTCATTTTTTTTGTACTAGCAGAAGGTGGCCCAGCGTTATCTATCGTTGCAAACTTGTCGTGTAAAAAAATTCTCTACCACATGCACCTTCCGGACTATAGAAGGTATCAGGCATTTGACGCCGAGTTTGCAAGGAAGCTCGAAGAATTAGCTGACCAACAACATCTGATAATGAAATTTGACGGCATATGCTATGAATCAGAATACACTAAAAAGATTGTAACCCAGTCTTTATACAAGCAAGCATCTCTGAGCCTGTTAGAGGAGTGGGGAGCATGCCAAACACCCGATGGAATAGTGACCATAAGCCCCATTGGCATTTGTGACAAAAATTCAAACTCGCCGAAATGCTCAACAGAAACACTTTTCTGCACTCTGCCCAAAGGAAGTCCAGAATTTCTGCCTCAACGCTTGGCGCTCACTATGACAAAACCAGGCATTCCACAATCGCTAGGGAGTTTTCCACCTTCACTCTGGCGCAAAAATTGGGATAAAATAAATGAAGAGGAATGTCACCATCCTGAAATGTTTATCCTTTCCGTTGGTTCTTTCCGCCCGGACAGACATCATGAAACAACCCTTCAAATCTTTGCCGAAGTTGCAAAACAGCATCCGTCTCTAGGTCTTGTTATTGCGGGATGGCCTTTTATCAATGGCTACTGGGATTATTTACGCTTCTTGCGCGAAAACATATATTCCCAGTACGCTTCGAGGATTGTTTTTTTGCAAAGCTGTAACGAAGGACAACTAAAGTACCTTTATAAAAGAGCAAAGCTCTTTTTTAGTGCGTGTAGTCACGAAGGATACAGTGGATCAATCATTGACGCGCTCTCATTCAAATTACCAATAGTAGCCCGGCAAACAACGTCTACAGCGAGCCTGCTAGGACAGTCAGGGTTACAGTTTAACACAAGCATACAACATTCTGACATTGCTCATGACATATTAAATATCTGCTTAGACAGTAATTTTCACAAATCTATCGTTACCAATCAGGAAAAAAATATGCGCCAAAGAAAATTCCTTTCCGCAAACATTTTTTTTGAATCACTTCAAAAAACAACTTTGCAAAAAAATTAACGTGAAAAAGACACGAAGTAAAATTCAAAATATTCACAAGGAATGATCTTTTTCATTCAAGCGACTAAAGGATTAACGATGTTCAAGCTATTACCGCATTTAAATATCACTTATGAATTCGATGGAAGAGTAAATTTTGTTTGGCTTCCCCAAAAAACACAATTACAAATACCGGCAACAACAAAAAATTGTTTTTTTGAATTGCGATTGGGTTACCCCTTTGATGATCCATTGAAGAAAGCACTCATATCTAACCAATCAGGAAACTTTGACGACTTTGAGTTAGCAATACACAAAGGATGGCAAAGTTATTTTATTCCACTGTCGGAAAATAGCAAAGAACAAATGCTTACCATATCTTTTTCGCATAGTTTGGAATGTAAAGGAGATTCAAGATTTTTAGGAGCAATGCTCTCATATTGGGCAATAACAGACAACATCGAGAGAGTTGAAGAAATAGCCTCAATCAATGAAATTATTTCACATGCAGTAAACCTTCGCGATGAAGAGGATACAACTGAAACGTGGGTTTCCACCCTGCATGGATTAGTAACACATGAACAAGATCAATTTTACCAAAAAAAGGCACTCCCTCCAATCAACATTGACCAAAATGATGTTTTACAGTCTTTAAGTGTCGATTGTAAGCGTGAAATATTATTATCAAACAACATTAAAAGAGGTTCGTCTGTTCTGGAAATCGGCTGCGGTAAAGGGACGCTGGGATTTCTATCTCAAAACGATATAAAACTTACAGCCATCGACCTGTCTATAGAAAACTGCAGAGTAGCCCTCAAGCGCGGATACACCTCTTGCCTGACCGCATCTGCAGAGCAAATTCCCTTTCCGGATGACAGCTTCGACTATGTAGTTTCTGCTGATGTATTTGGACACATCCCTGTTGAAAAAAAACGAAATTGCCTTGAAGAGATTTCAAGAGTATTGAAAAGCAATGGAACAACGATTCATTTTATTGAAACAGACAAGTTTGACCCCACAGTACTCTCTCCTTCTGACTACGCGAGAATGGTACTTGTTGATGGGCATATAGGTATTGAACCGTTAGATCACACAATTAAACTCTTTTCGTCATATTTTTCTGTAATTAGCTCTCAGCTCATAGGAAATAGTTTTATGTCAGCTAAGCATTGGCTGCGAGCCCATGATTTATATGGAGACAACCTGCCAGGAGAACTCGTTTCTTTCCTGCAAAATGCTAGCGCCGAAGAATTTGCAGCATTTAACCTCGGAAGCGGGATATCATTCTGGCGCTCGCTACAAGCAGGCATGAAAACAATGTGCTCGGGGGGAATGCTGTTTATTATATGCAAGAAAACTGATGGGAAAGTAAAAATGTCATAACACTTAAAGAATGAAGATAGCACTTGGTAGGGACAACAATATTCATATACCACTAGGCAGGAATACAATGAAATACGCTGAATACCAATACATTGATATTATATATTCGACCGACAATCCCGGAGTATTAGAGGTTGCCTCTCCAGACGGAAATATTGTTTTTTCAGCCGACATATTGCCAGGCCTCAGTAATTTTTTGGCCCTCAGAATCCCTCAAAATATTTCTTTCGAGACTTGCACAATAAATAGCACTGGCAACTTAAAAATTTTTGATATGAAGGTTCGGAAAAATTTTTTTGATTTTTTTAATTTCAAACAGAAATATAACACCGAAACAATATGTAGCGACCTGCAATATCAAGAATGCACAAATAAAATACGAAGTGGTATTACTTTCTTCGTAACCTATAAGTGCACATACAAATGCCCTTTTTGTTGGCAACGCGCAGAAACTACCAGCTATGCAGCCCAGAAAAATATAGACTTTGATCCGGCTAAGCTTGCACAAACATTTAACAGACTGCTGCCCGCATTTATCTATTTTACCGGGGGCGAGCCAACTTTGTACAAGCATCTTTTCCCTATGATCAGTATGCTTGACCCTCAAATCAAATGCAGAATAACAAGCAATCTTGGCCCCTCATTTGATGTGGACAAATTCATATCACGTATTGATCCAGACCGATTTGAAATGCTGATGTTTAGTTATCACCCGTCAGAAACAACAAAGGCTCAGTTTCTTGAAAAAATAGATAAACTAATTTTGAATGGATTTACCAAAATACTCGTTGAATCGGTGCTTTATTCGAGCGACATCCCAAGCCTGCTTGAGATCAAAGATGACCTGGAAACCCGCAACATAATCAGACGCTACGACACATGCTGTTTGCCAAATGGCAAACAGCATGTCCTGTCGGACAAAGCGAAAGAGATGACTCAAGAACTGCAAGACATCGGCATGCAGGAACAAGCGGATAACAGCATGGCTTTGCAGCAATCTGGAAATATGTTTGCAAACAAACAGTCATTAATACTGTGCCCCGCTGGTCATAAAAATTTCCATATAGATCCGGCTGGGGATGTCTACCCTTGCATGAGTGCCCTTGACCGCTCTAAACTTTTTGGGAAATGGGCATTACCTCATTACCAACCAATCGGCAACATTCAAGATCCCAATTTTGACTACCTTTCAGAACCAATTATTTGTTGGGAGGCATTCCGCTGCTCGGCATGTGACTATGAAGCTCTTCAATCAGGATGGCGGTACCTTGATGAAGCCCATCCCCCTTTGCCAGAATAGTTAGCCCGCACTTTTAGCAAATTTCTAAAAAATTATTCAGCACCTTCAACTACAGCACCCCAAGAGGAATCCTATGAACTCTACCACAGAGAACGCTTATTCTTTATTTTCAGGTACTTACAACAAAGAATTTGATAAAGAAGATGTATTTTTTTGGACAAAAAGACAATTTTCTTTATGTATTCCTCGAAATTATAGTGGAATGATCTTTGAGGTTCATTCACTTGAGAATATGGAAATAACAATAATCAGACCGTCTGGGAAGCAAGATAAATTTTTTGTTTCAAATCGATGGTCAAGATGTGGCATTCTATTTGACGATAATGAAGATTTTTTACTCTTTTCCTGTTCTAATACTGTTTTCGCGGCTGGCGATGAAAGAGAATTAGGCATTTGTATTAAAAACATCGTGCTCAGTTCGGAGCGTGAGAAAGTCAAAAGTGCAAAATTTGAAAATTTGAAAAATTTTGGCAATGAAAGCTATGCAATTGCATGGCCAATGACGATAGACCATATTGCTGAAACTTCGATTCAAGATTGGCCCGAGACAATGGACTATACACGATATAGGTCTTTTGAACTACATCTTCAACACGTCTCACAAAATAAAATTCCTGGAGTCGCTGCTGAAGTTGGAGTATATTTAGCTGGTACTGCTGCAATAATTAATAGATACCTTCCAGATAAAAATATTTATCTATATGATACCTTTCAGGGTTTTGACATGCGCGACGTGGAGATAGAGTTAAGCAACAGTGATGTATCAATTGAACACCTCGATACATTGGATTACTGTAATGCATCCAAGAAAGTAGACGATCCTGTTGCCGCATGCCTAGAAAGAATGCCAAACAAAGATAAAGTAATTATTAGAAAGGGGTATTTTCCAGAAACAGCTGCAACTGATCTTGATTTAACATTTTCATTTGTCTCAATTGACTGTGATCTGTACAAACCAATACTTGATTGTCTTGATTTTTTTTATCCTAGACTGAATTCTGGGGGATATATATTTATACATGATTACAATTCTGAAACGTTATTTGGTGCAAGGAGAGCTTTACAAGAGTTTGAGGCAAAACTATCAATGTCTAATCCTCCAAAAAAGATTGTTAAATTTTATTTAACTGACAGGTATGGAAGTGTAATTATATCAAAATAGATGTCTGAAATAAATATAAAATGATACTATTAGATATTTTTAATTTTTTCGCGTGCCCTAAAAAAATGTTTCAGTGAAAATAGTAATAGTGTCCATATTCCTCAGACGCTGAGAAATAAGTACACTATTACTATTTATTTGAAATATCAGTCAGCTATACTCACTCTCCGGTGAGGCATACCAATGTAGCGACTGGAAAACATTAGTGTTACAAGTTGTTCAGTTGAAGTTACATATGTCTTCAAGAAATTTAGAGAAAATTAAAATTGTGGAGTAGCATATATGTCAAAAAGAGCTTGCTACCGTTTTTATCCCAGCGGAGAATATAAACTCAAACAGATATTCTTTGATAAAGATCACTTTCCACCACCAATTCATGTTCATGCAGGTCAATCTATCTTTCGAAATAATGACGTTGCGATTTCCATAGCGCCAGAACTAATTTACATTAAAAAATTACATATTTTTTTAACAATTCATAGCCAAGGCAGACAAAAAACCTGGAAATTTTTGAGTGGACAGCAAGTAGAGCTGCACAACAGTGCCTCTGACCCCATTCTTCGCCGAAAAGACGGTTCAATAATTCCGGAAGTTCTTCTTCCAAGAGAAGCGCGGCATCTTGCTCAACCTTCATACAGACCTTGGTGCATTCTTCAACTATACGTTGAGGATCCTGACCCCGCAGTATACGCATGGCACGTATCATACTCAGTTCTGCTGCAAAACATCGCTGCTGAAAAAGCGTGGTATCAATCAGTTGGTGTTAGCAATAATGGCTGCCATTTCGGTAGGATGGCACATTCAAAAAGCATGCACATTATATCGCGCAATGTTATGCCGCATGATGCCGTGGGCAATTTCTGCCTTGAATTATCAAATTTTTTTAACAAATGTGGATATCTAACCTATATATACGCACACGACTTTTCTCCGGAGCTCGCAGGAAGGGTCTGCTCCCTTTTCCAGATCCCCCAAGCAGCCTATGGCGAAACAATTTTTTATAATTACTCAATAACAGATCCTTTTTTCCCTTACATAGCAGAGATCCATGCTGGGAAAAAAATATTATATTATCATAATGTTACGCCAGGTCATTGGTTTTCATCGTGCTTTCCACAATATGGTCAGCACCTTGACTCTGCCCAATCGCAGTACCCTCTATTTTCTTCTTTTGACACAGTGATAGCGAATTCTGATTTCAGCTTGGAGCAAATTAGCCCGTTCCTACGTAAAGACGCTGCGCTCTCCATATTCCCCCCCTATTTTTCGTTGAAACCACAAACGGTAAAGGCAGCATGCCCTGCACCTACACTTAAAAGCAGATATTCATTACTCTGGGTTGGTCGCATTACTCCACACAAACGGCCCGACTTAGCTCTGAAAGTCTTTGACGAACTTGTAAAATCTGGCGTAGACGCATCCCTTACCTTTGTTGGTGGTGGGCGCTATGATTTCCCAAGCTTCGCAGAACACATTGATGCCTGCTTGGCTGCTCTTCCAGCCGAAGCCCAGTCACGTGTGCAGTTTATGCAAAACATATCTGATGAACAGCTCGCTTGGCTTTACAAGCACTCAGACCTTCTCCTCTGCACAAGTGCTCATGAGGGTTATTGCATGCCACTTGCAGAAGCTGCAGCCTGCAATCTGCCGGTAGCCGCCACACCACAGCCCGCAGTACTGGAAACTCTTAATGGCGGAGGCATAATTCTTAACGAGAATCCGCCATCAGCTGCGCAAGTAATCAAGAATTTCTTGACCCGCGCAAGCGAAGAAGAACGCCGCGCAGCAATACCAGTTCTTAAACAGTTGCCGACTGATGAGCTTATACGCATTGTTAAGGGTGATGCATAAATGTCACTTACTGTCCTTTTCAACACATACCCCGTTGCATTTGATTGCCCTGGTGGCGGTGAGATTCAGTTGCTCAAGTATATGGAGCAACTGGAAAAGGCCGGAGTCCACGTGATTTGCTTTGACCCGTGGAATGCAAAAAAACAGTTCGATCAGGCTGACATAGTTCATTATTTTTCTGTGCAAGGTGGTTCTTGGCGTTTTTGTGTGCATGCACAAACGGTGCGCATGCTTCCGCTGATTATTTCACCTATTATCTGGATTGACGACCCAGCCAAGTATGGCATGGAAGAGATTGGTGCTACGCTGCGTATGGCTAACCACATCCTCCCCAATTCACAGGCGGAGTGCGATCAGCTTGCCAACATCTTTGACATGTCGCCCTCACTCTTTTCCCCAATCGTGAATGGGGTGGATGATATCTTTTTTGTTCATGCTGATCCTGCCGTTTTTCGCAATCAATTTGGCATCCAGAACAAATTTGTTCTCTGCATGGGCAACATAGAGGCGCGCAAAAATCAATTACGTCTGATTGAGGCGCTGAAAGGATCAGGTCTCCACCTTGTGCTGGCAGGTCAGGAGAGGGAAGCAGACTATGCTTTGCAATGCCACGCCGCGGCTGATGCAACTGTGCACTTTGTCGGGGTGTTAGAGCATGGTAGCAATCTGCAACGTTCGGCCTACGCTGCAACAGAAGCCCTGATTTTGCCTTCAACACTGGAAACTCCCGGTCTCGCAGCGTTGGAAGCCGCCGCTGCCGGATGCCGCATTGCCGTTACGCAGGAAGGTTGCACGCGTGAATATTTCCGAGATTTTGCCGAATACATGAACCCATACGACACCACAAGCATTTGCCATGCCGTACAAACTGCGGTGAATTCACCCCGAAGGCCGGAATTTTCCACATTTGTAAAAGAGCATTACACGTGGAAGCATGCCGCCCAACAACTGATTGCCGTATACAACAACGTATTGGCCACACGAGGATAGAAAAGGCACAAAAACATGAGCGCAAAACCAGTACTTGCCCTTGTGGGCACACGCCCCGAAGCCATAAAGATGGCTCCTATCATTTTGCGCCTCCAACAGTCAGCCGTGTTCCAACCTGTTATCTGCTCTACAGGGCAGCATAGAGAAATGCTGAACCAGGCTCTGGCCGATTTCAACATCCATCCCGATATAAATCTGACTGTCATGCAAGAAGAGCAAACGCTCACAGGCCTCGCCGGCAGGTTGTTTCTTAGGCTCGAGAAAATGCTTAGCGATGTATCCCCCGCCTGTATTCTTGTGCAAGGCGATACAACAACCGCCTATGCAGGTGCAGTAAGTGGTTTTTACACAAAAATTCCGGTGGGGCACGTAGAAGCAGGTCTTCGTTCGGGCGACATGTATGCTCCCTATCCCGAAGAATTCAATCGCAGGGCCATAAGCTTGGCTGCTACATGGCATTTTGCTCCAACCCAAGGCGCAGCAAACAATCTGCTTCAAGAAGGGGTCGCGGCTGATAGAGTTCTCATTTCCGGCAATACCGTGGTTGATGCGTTGATGTACATGCGGGCTGTGATCAGGCAGACACCGCCGCCGCTGCCCCCAGTTATCGAAGACATTTTGCGAGCTAATGCCCCGTATGTGCTTATTACTGCGCATCGCAGAGAAAATTTTGGGCAAGGAATGGAAGACATTTGTTCGGCCATTGAATCGTTGGCTCACTTGCACCCGAACTGTTTTTTCATCTACCCAGTTCACCTCAATCCACAAGTACGAAAAATTGTGGAGCAACGCCTGTCAAATCTTCCAAATGTAATACTAACTGAACCATGCGGGTACCGCCCTTTTTTACGCCTTCTGGATAATTGCCTATTCGTTTTGAGTGATTCCGGCGGCATTCAAGAAGAGTCGCCATCTTTTGGCAAAAGGGTGCTGGTAATGCGCGACCGTACAGAGCGCCCCGAGGGGGTGGAGGCTGGTTTTTGTCGCCTTGTGGGTGCATCAAAGAATAACATCATTACAGCGGCTGAAGAGCTTTTTGTCTTGTCCGCCTCCACAGGCTTGCCTGGTGCCAACCCTTATGGAGACGGAAACGCCGCGGAACGCATTGTTACCCAACTTGAAAAAAATCTTATTGGCAATATAGAGGCTGCTACGTGTCCACTCTAAAAAGAGCTGTTTCAATTTTACAAAGGAAGGGCTTAGCCCACTTTTGCGAAAAGGCCTTTCACTTTGCAGGAAGCGCCTTCCGCTACCGCTTTTTTCCGCATCAGGATAAAAGAAACACCAACTGGCATCGCTATATTCAGGATCTCGATGCCCGCGTCGAAGTAATGAAGGCCAGCCCATGGAAACTGGAAATAGAGTCCACCTCTGTCTGTAACCTTCAGTGCATCATGTGTTCTCATGTTTTCTCCCATCCCCGAATCGGAAAGCATTTCAACCTGGAATTGTTGGGCCGCCTTGCAAATATGCTCCCAGCCGCAGGAGAATTTCAGCTCATGGGTTCAGGAGAGCCGCTCATCAGCCCTGCTTTCTGGAAAATTATGGAGATTATTGGCAATAATCCTTCCTATATGAAACCCACCATCGGCATCAGCAGCAATGCTGCAGCCATGACACCATATATTGCCGCAAAACTGCTGAGTTCACCATTGAGGGAAGTAAGTTTTTCGCTTGACGCCGCAACCCCAGAAACCTACCGGAAGATCCGCAACGGCGACTTTATGCGCACGGTTGAGCACATCCGCCACCTTCTGCAATGCCGCGGCAAAGATAATACAAAATCTCCACGTGTCATGCTCAATATGACCCTAATGCGCGAAAACATCGATGAACTACCCCAATTTATAAAGCTGTCCCATTCGCTAGGAGTTGACGCCATACAGTTCTGGCCCCTTCACGATTATGGCGACATTGACGCTGAGGGGTGGAATGTGAACCGCAATGGTTGGAAGTTCAACTACAGAGACCAGATGCTTGGTCAAGACGAGGCAGACGCGCAACACGCCAACAGCGTCCTTGACGAGGCCGTTGCACTTTCAGAAACACTTGGTGTGCCAATCATCTGGCCCATGGGTGGAAAAACCCATATCAAACCCATGGAAAAACGCCATACAGTGTCAGCGGCGTCCTCCACCAAGCCAGCAGCATCGCAGAGAACGGCATGCCCCATTGATTGTGTTGCCCCCTGGGAATGGATGCTGGTTAATGTTAATGGCGATGTGCGCCCGTGCTGCCACGTACAACAAACTTTTGGGAACATAAGGCTACAACAGCCAGAAGAAATCTGGAATGGCGCTAACTACCGTGAAATGCGCCGATATCTTGCTCAAGGCAAACTGCCGCCCCAATGTCGCAATGCAGCCTGCAAATATGCTCGGGGCAACTGGATGTATTCTAATTCCACTGATTAGAGGCCTGACAAAACCCCATAGAATTTTTATTCGCATCAAGAGACTGACAGACTAGGACAACACCCCATGCAATTTTCAAATATGGCCAGCACAATGGCCTACACCGAGAGTATTGTAGCCGCAGCTCTCAGGCGCAGTCTTGGGCATACCCCTAAAATTATTCCTTTTGACGGGGGCCTTGTAATTCCATGCGGTAAAGCATCCTCCTGGGCTAGCGGAGCCCCTTATTGCGGTAAAGTACTGGTACTGGGCAGGCCTACTGATGGAATGTTGCGTCTCCTCGGGCTGAAAAATACCCCTGCGCTGCCTTCTATTGTCGGGCAAGATGCATGCGCCCCCGCCCGGGGAGAACTCCCGTTTACGGAAAGTCCTGCCGTTTTGAATTACATTTCACACCCTCTTTTGGCGGGTCTAGCAAATCACCTCCACAGGCGGCCTTTTACACGTTTTGATTACGAAGATGAATGGAACAACCTGGGATTTGGGCGCATCAGAACTGATAATTCACCATGGGCTGTTGAGGGGGGCATTGAATCTGATGGCGCAATCGAACTGGCTTCCATTCAACTACGAGATGCCCAGCAACAGTGCCACTACGCGGGCTGTTATCTATCCCTGCATGATACACCAACATCTTCCATCTTATGGTGCGCGCGCCCTGTAGGGCCTTTAGACAGCACAGAATGGAGCATTGTTGAGCGTTTTATCAGTGACTGGCGTTCTGATGACATGCCCTGCTTACCTTGTTTAAAACAGGCTCCCGCTGGATACCGCTGTCTGGTGACTATGCGCCTGGATTGCGATGAGGATGTGGCCTCAGCCAAGGATGTTTTTGATTGGTATTCAGGAGAAGGCATCCCTTTTTCACTTGCCCTTAAAACAAGCCTTGACCTGAAACCTGACGACCTTGCCCTCTTGCAGGCAGTATCTGACGCAGGAGGAACGCTACTTTCGCATTCTCACATGCATCAACTCAGCTGGGGGCCCACACCAGAAGCTGCGGTGAGTGATGCTGCAACCTCGCGCAAGCGCTTTGAAGAACTTTTCCCTTCGCTGACTCCTGTAAAACTGGCGGTATCCCCCTTTCACACCAACCAGCCCTACGCGGTGCAAGCTTTGGCTAAGACAGGTTTTACAGGCTTCGTTTCCGGCATTATTCATAATGACCCCGAATACATGGTGGGAAGAGCTGGCGTGGTCCCTTTTGTAGACGCCCCCATTGTAACTATCAGCCAGCAGTCTATGCTGCATGGGGACTGTTACCGCCGTCAGCACCATAGCGTTATCGCTCACGTTATGGCATTTGAAGCGCAGTATCAGGCCGAAGGGATTTTTGGTTATCTTGATCACCCGTTCTCACCACGTTATCAGTATGATTGGGAGAGTAAGGAACAACGCCTTGAGGCCCATAATAAACTAATAACTACCATACAATCTTACGCTAATATTGCCTTCTGGGCACAGCAAGATTGTTTCGAATTTGTTAATGCTCTTGCTGAGGTACAACTCAACGTAACTCCACAGGGCCTCGTTCAAACTGCACACCCGAGCAGGAACGATATTGCCTACCGATTCAAGGGCAAAGAATATCTACTTGCCGATGCAGTGTTTTTTTAGGCGTTCCGCGCACGAGTTGCCCGCACAATCTTTATTGCGGATGCCCTGGCGGGCATACCGGCTTTGTTTGGTATGCCCATTTTTTATCGAGGTGACCCTCCTACCGAAAAGTGACCCTCCCAACCTCGATTGACCTTCATTTACCTGTCAGCCATCCAAGATTTGTACAATAACGAGATTGTTGCCTACAGCTTTTCAGCCAGTAACACTCTCGACCTAGCGTTTGCCAGCTTGGGCAAACTCCCTACCCTTGACCCTCCCCCCGAAAAGTATGCCATTGAAAAGTTAGTGTTCCTGACATAGGAGCACAAGAATGAAACGTAGCAGATTCACCGAAGAACAGATTATTGGAATTTTGCGGCAAGCCGAGGCTGGAGTTCGCGTTGTCGATCTATGCCGTCAGCATGGCATCTCGGATGCGACCTTTTACAAGTGGCGCAGCAAGTTCGGTGGAATGAACATCTCTGACGCAAAGCGATTACGCCAGTTAGAGGAAGAAAACGCACGGCTGAAAAGACTTGTAGGCGAGCAGGCA
>NZ_ATUZ01000002.1 GCF_000420465.1 Desulfovibrio desulfuricans DSM 642
ACGGTCTTCAGATGGTGATCGCCTGGCTGAACTGCGGTTAAACTGAATCACTCGGCAAGCCCGCCGCTCTGAGTAGCCATGTGCAGCCTGAATGTGATGCACGGCTTCCCTGTTGGCTGCGGGCTTCAAAAGTTTTTTGAGATCACGTCCTTTAGGACGACAATATCAAGTGCCTGCTCGCCTACAAGTCTTTTCAGCCGTGCGTTTTCTTCCTCTAACTGGCGTAATCGCTTTGCGTCAGAGATGTTCATTCCACCGAACTTGCTGCGCCACTTGTAAAAGGTCGCATCCGAGATGCCATGCTGACGGCATAGATCGACAACGCGAACTCCAGCCTCGGCTTGCCGCAAAATTCCAATAATCTGTTCTTCGGTGAATCTGCTACGTTTCATTCTTGTGCTCCTATGTCAGGAACACTAACTTTTCAATGGCATACTTTTCGGGGGGAGGGTCAACTCCATACCAACTTCGTATTTCCTAATACCATGTTTTCTTAAATCAACTCTTGCCAATAAACCAATAAATAAATGTTTATTACGTATTATTGCCTTCATATAATGATATCCTTTTACGCGAGGCCCTTTTTATATAGGGTGGTCCGCGAAAAATCTTATTCTAGCACAAAGAAGGAACGCTGGCCTTCAGTCCTAATTCCCCTAGCGCAGCCTGACTTTAAGGAGTGAATGTCAGATCGATCAAGCGACGCAGAATCAACCAGCAAAGTTCATGAGTCGCCCCTTAAAGCATGGTGGCAATCAGTATCCTTTGACGAGACCCGACGAAATCCTACTTTGGGGGCAACTGGCAACAACAGCAATTTCATGGCCCTCGTATGGGATGCCATCGCTTAATTCTTTCTTCAGGTGTGCTCAGCTCAAGCCCGATTGCCAACGACGACCAGACCCTCTTGCTCTTCGGCGTCCATATGTAGAGAGGCTGGCCGTTAACTCTGCCGGGGATTCCAGATGATGGAAATATGTGAGCGAGCAACTTTGTCGCATAATATAATATACTGAGTGGATGGGGGGGGCTAAAAAAACATACTGAGAGGTGAGGGAAAGAGCACGAAGCCACTACCCGGTTAATTGGTAATATCTTTAAGTAGTTATAAACAAGCATAAAAGGCTAGGATAGCCATTACCCACCATTAGCAAACAACACAGGGGTATGCATTACCAAGATGCATACCCCTGTTATTATTTATTCAACCACCTAAATAAAATGACTTTTATAAAAACTGGAGAACTATCATGCCAAAGACCACTAAATCAAACACGTATCGTGGCTACTCTATCAACACAGGCAAAGACAACAACTTGCCATGCAGCACGAAAACTTTAGACCAACTCGTGGATACCATTGAGTATATGTCAGAAAATCACTCAAGGGTTCTTGCTGTAAGAGCAGACATACACTCAGAACAAGATTCTGAAAAAGTTCTCACAAGAAGAGATGTTACACGTGCTATTGAGAACACCAAACGGAACATCAACTCAAGATGTAAGGATTCAAAGAACAAGCCTGATATAAAATTCATCACAACAACAGAACAAACATCGCCAGAGGCTAACCCTCATTTCCATGTCATGGCATTTGCTAATGGCAATGCCATCCAGAATGGCTACTCCATTTTCTCTGAACTTAACAAACAGGTAAAAAACAAGCTTGATACTGACAATGATGGACTTGTGCATTTTTCAGAGAGCAACGGACAGCAAGGCATCATGATCGACAGAAATTCTGATAATTTTGAACAGCAGATGAATAACGTTGTTTATGCTGGCAGTTATCTGGCTAAAATCAAATCCAAGGAGCACAACCCTAAGGGATCAAGGGTGTCATCCTCAAGCAGACGAACTAAGAGTAATAGCAAGTAAAAGTTGCTGATTCTGCTGATGTTGACGTACAAAATTTCATGAGGATCTAGATATATAACAAAAGAAAATCATTAGAAAAGGTGAGTGTTGTTTTCACGAGCAACACTCACCTTCATTTCTCATTCTTCAGATTCATCACCCGGGCAGCCTCTGCCACCAAGTTGACCAATGCTTCCTGCCCATCATCAGGAACGGTCATTAGGATTTCCGCAATGGAAGTAGCTTTTTCAAGGACCTCATCCGATTGGGTTCTGAAAAAATAGCTGACAGGACATTGCAGATGGGCAGCGAGGTCTTCAAGGCGGCTCATTTTAGGCGCGATCTTCCCTTTTTCCATCCGTGTCATGGCATCCTGAGTTATGCCCAGTAATGTTGCCAATTCCTTTTGGCTCAGACCAAGTTGCCTGCGGCGTACAGTGATATTCTCTCCAACAAGCTCTGCAAGTTTCATAAGCATACCTCTTAATTACATTTGCCATGAAATTTGCATCACCAGCCTAAGATTTTTAAATTTAATTATCGACTTTTAAGGTCTATATAGCTAGAATTGAGCTGGCTTGACGCTTGAACCAATCAAAACACTGCCAAGGGCAAGGAGGGAAAATGGGATTTAGATCAATGCAGAAGGTAGTCTTGGCATTAGCCCTAGTGGCGGTAAACCCCATCAGCTCAAACGCTGCCGACATATGGGACACCACTGGAGGAATAACGCTCAGCAGCGATACGGCAGTGACTTCCACAACTGCTACCTCGCAGTCGGAGAACATTGCCATCAGCAGCGGAACAACTCTGCTACTCAACAATGGAACGCTTAATCAGGCGACAGGATTGGGCACAGCTCCGCTCCATCTGGAAAACAGCGGCTCCATCTCCGTACAGGGCGTCAGTGCCCTTGAAGACCGGCTCAATGGTTGAGCTGTGATCCGGGGAGGTTCTGTAGTGTTTGGGGACAACGCGTCTCTGGTGAGCAATAGCATGTCCATCCGTGAAGGAACGACAGTCACGCTAGGCTCAAGGGCAGGAAGCATGACCACAAGCAGCCTGGGGATAGACAGTTCACGGATAAACATCCCGCTGGTGGCAACGCAAGCATCTGATGCGCCCATCAACCTTGGATACGCGGGCAACGGGTATGCAGCGAGTGGTAGCGGTGTTCTCAGCTTTAACCCGCATCAGGCTGGAACGGTTGATCTCGGCACCATTAGCATCAATGGCCTGGTTACAGACGTTACCAAGGCAAAAATAGGAGTGGGACAGACCCAGAGCATTTATCTCGTCACCGGCGTGACCTCTATTGATCAAGGCAATGCAGCCATTCCCGTTTCAAACTTGTCAGCGGTGCAGCTAACGACCAATGATGTGCTCTTTTCCATGTCCGGCCTAACGTACAGCGGCAACTCTTTGCTGGCTTCAGTATCGCGCAGAGCGGCTCAGGCGGCCATGCCTATGTTGCCGAAAGAACTGGCTGGAATTGTTGATGGTTACACCCCTGGGACCAATGCTTTCATGGATTCGGCGGTGACCAAGGGATCATCGGCAGCTCAGGCCGTTACATCGGCCTCCTATGCTTCCTCTGTAGGGGCCGGGGGCATGGCCGCAGTTTCCACAAACACACAAAACCTTGGGGCAATCGCTGCCCGAGCTTCAGGCCAAGCTATGGCTCCGGGAAGCGTTACCGCATCACTTTCTGGAGATTCAGGAGGCCAGTCCGGCATGAGTGCGGGCGATTCGTTAGATGTCCCGTTGTGGAAACAGGGATTGGGCATATGGGCCAGTCCCGTTTACATGCATGATCGTGGATTCGGCATCAGTGTGGGCAGCTTTGATACTGGCTATAACGCTGACACCTATGGTCTTGTGTTCGGTGCGGACTACACCTTCGAAAACTATCGGGTGGGTGTGGCTGGCAATCTTGGCGCAGGCTATGTGCAGTCAACCGGAGACCTGGCCAAAACAAAGAACCATCTCAATTACGGCGGCGTGAACCTTTACGGCAGTTGGAATCTTGAACCCTTCACGCTGACTGCCAGCGGCGGCTGGATGCGTACCCACAACAGCCTAGATCAGGAAAATGTGGCCGGGAATCTCACTGCCGACTATGACGCTGATCTTTGGTCTGCCAATCTGCTGGCGGAGTACACCTTGCATGCCGCCAGCGTGAACATCATCCCCAGCTTGGGTGTCAGTTACGGATTCTATGATCAGCACAAATTTGACACCGAGATGCAAGGTTCTGCCATTGCCAATAATGGTCGGGCACAGCTGAACATCGTCAACATTCCCGTGGGCATTCGCGCGAATATGGACTTTTCTCTCGGCAATGGCGTTTTGACGCCAGAGCTGCGCGCCCGTTGGATTTCCAGTGTGGCTGATACGCACCTGAAGTATGACGTCCGCATGCCCGGCAGCACTGGTGTGGCTTCAGCAAATGGTCCAATGCTGGACAACCAGACAGGAGAAGTCGGAGCCGGGCTTAAATACGGCATCGGTGATTTTTCCATAACAGCCAACTACGACTATCAATTCTCTGAACACCATGCTTCACACGGCGTGAATGCTCTTCTGCGCCTGGAATTTTAGCAGAGTGGGCTACTGTCTTTCTGGACAGTGGTCCTTTCCAAAGACTGTAACTGAAAAATCAAACGAACTGGAGCTGACAAAAATGGCCATGCTGGAAACGGCGTTCCGGTACGCCAAAAAGGTATGGGATTTCGTTGATAATTTGGTGGATGAAAAAAACAAGGAGATTGCAAAATATCAGTCGAAATACCGCGATTATAGCAGGGATGAGTTGATTCAGCGGTGCCAGAACTCTGATTGCTGGGCTGAAAAAATGGCGATCGGGAGTATTATGAAAAAAAATGGCTGGATACCACCTAAAAAAGATGGCGCAGAAGGAGAAGAATTATGAGCAGATGCAGCCGGTGCAATGGTAAGGGAAGAATTGAATGCCCGCTGGAATACGGCACTGATCGCCACCCTGAAAATTGTCCCTCATGCGGAGGGGATAACTGGGTGACCTGCCCGGACTGCGACGGCAGCGGGCGATCTGAAGACGATTAGCGCCGCATGCGCGCATGGCTGTTTATCTTCCCCTTATGGGCTCTGCTGGATCAGGGCCCATTTTTTTGCATCTGCCCCCTCCTCGTTTTATTCTGGCACAACAGCCCCCACAAAGACAAAATACTATTCAACCCTTTTGCAAATGGATAGTAAGATCAAATGCAAAGCAAGTTCGCTACGCTGACCCTATTTCTAATTTTCCTCGCAGGCTGTTCTACAACCCCGCGTGAGGCTACCTTGCACCTTGCCAAATCTTCAGGATTTACGGAGGTGCGTTTTCCAACAGAGCAATTTACCTTATACGGGCAATTCCGGCCCAGCGATCATGGAGAAAGGAAAACGCTGCGAGTCTATATTGAAGGAGATGGTCATGCCTGGAGCACTCGCACAAGGCCATCGGGTGACCCAACACCGCGAGACCCTGTGGGTTTACGACTGGCGATGGCTGATCCCAGTCTCGATCCGGTGCTATATCTGGCGCGTCCGTGCCAGTTCGTTACAGGGAGTGACCTACGGAACTGTTCTGCGAAATATTGGACATCCGCCCGCCTTGCGCCAGAAGTTATCGCCAGCCTTAACGAGGCCATCAACAAGGCCAAAGCAACATTCGGCGCTGAGAAGATTATACTGGTTGGATTTTCAGGTGGTGGAGGGGCAGCGCTGCTGCTGGCTGCCCAGCGAACCGATGTGATTTTTCTTGGCACTGTCGCGGGCAATTTGGATACGGATGCCTGGGCCAAGTTGCAAGGCATAAGTCCGCTAGAGGAGTCGCTTAACCCCATTGCCGTTGCCCCATCTTTACAGAATATGCCGCAACTCCATTTGAGCAGCGCTGACGACACAATCATGCCACCGGAGATCAGTGAGCGGTTCTGCCGTGCTGCTCAGCAGCCCCTGAGTTGCCGCGTCGTAAAAGGCGTGCAGCATGGTGGGGTGTGGCAGGAGTTTTGGGATTATCAGAAAGGATCAGAAAATACGGTTAACTAACGTTAAACCACACTTGAAGTGGGTGCTCTACTCGGCCTATAACTATTTTGACAATGAGAGAAGCCCCAATTAACGAATTGAACTTTTCTTTGAAAAATGACTTTGACTATCCGCCGCTGTTACCGGCAAAATAGACGTGCATGCAATTTTCGCGCAGGAGGCAGTATGAGTGATATCAAATTATTCCACTTTTCTAATGACAAAGCCGAAGAACTGGCGGGACGCTCCGCCTTAGTCGAGCGTGAATTACACGATTTGATGGAAAAGCACATGGAGTGTTTTTTAGGCATCCGCTTTGTGGCGCACGAATACAGCACCGGCAAGCAACATAGAGGCCGCATAGATTCTTTGGGCCTGGATGAAAATTATTGCCCTGTCATCATCGAATACAAACGTCAGACCAACGAAAACGTCATCAATCAGGGTTTGTACTACCTGGACTGGCTGCTCGACCACCAGGCCGAATTTAAACTGCTGGTCATGGAGCGTTATGGCAAAGAGAAGGCTGACTCCATTGAATGGAACGGCACTCGCGTTTTGTGCGTAGCCGGAGATTTTACCAAGTTTGACGAGCACGCCGTTGCTCAGATTGGCCGCAATATCGAGCTTATCCGGTATAAATACTTTTCGCGCGACTTACTCATGCTGGAATGGATAAATCTTGTGCAGTCCAAGCCGCAACCTGCCGATCAGGGAGCATCGGCGGAATCGTCTACAAAACAGTCGGTCAAGAAGGAGCAGACATTTTCGGACAACCTGGGCGCGTTGTCTGGAGACTTCAAACGGTTGTATGATGATGTGTTTGCCTTCATCACTACGCTGGGCGACGACATCAACGCCAAAACCGTAAAATACTATATGGCTTTCAGCCGTCTCAAGAATTTTGCATGCTTGGCTATTTTTCCTCAGGAGCCGCACATGAAGCTTTGGCTGAAACTGAAGCCTGAAGAAATTGCCGAAGAAAAAGGTTTCATCCGGCATGTTCACAATACAGGACATTGGGGAACAGGCGATGTTGAAGTCATCATCCGCGATGCCGCCAGTTTTGCCAACGCCAAAGTGCTCATCGAGCGTGCGTATCAGGAAAATTGAAAAAGTTATGATGCTAGCTGCAGTACTGCATGGAAAAGCCGCACGGGTCTCGGTTGATGGAAAAACTGTCAGTTGTCGTGCAAAAAAATTATCTTCAAACTCGCCGTTACTTCAGGCCCGTACAAGGTAAAATAACATGGTAATTCCCCGTTCCACTGAAGGTCTGCTCACTCATTGAGCAGTATTTCAGCCATATTATCCAATTTGTCTTTTACACATTGCCAGTCAGGCAACAGAGATTCCAGCAAAGCATAAAAGGCTTTTCCGTGATTATGCTCCAGCAAGTGGCAGATTTCGTGCAGCAACACATAGTCAACACAACGGGCCGGAGCCTTGATAAGATGCTGGTTCAGCAGCAGAACGCCCGCAGGGGAACAGCTACCCCACTGTTTTTGCATGGATTGCAGGCGGAAGGCAGGGATGCTGTCAAGCCATGAAATATTCTGTTGCAGTGCCACAAGGCGTTTTTGAAAATACGCGGCGGCATGCTCCCTGTACCAGTCACGCAGCAAAATCTTAACGCGCTGACGCCTAGCGGCCTGCATGGCCTTGTCCTCACAGGAGGTCAAGATTACTGGCCTTCGGTGCGCCCTGTCATCTTCATGAATTCTCAAGAGTTGCGGTTGCCGAATGGTGACTGTTAAATACGCGCCGGAGAGCTTCACTCCAGTTTTCGCGGGCTGTTTCCCTTGGCTGAGCTTACATCGCAAGGCAGCCGCATCCAGAACCACAACCTTCAGCATGTAACGCCGCCCCAGATAAAAATGGCTCTCCCCGCTTACATAATCTCGTGGCAGCACATGTTGCCGTCGCTTTTCTATTTCCCGCAGATGCCCCACAATCCACTGAGCGCGGGCGCGCACAGCCTCGCGTATCGCATGGCTGTCCGCCTCTTCCGGTGCTTCCACCTCGACCAATCCGTCAGGATGCACATGAATGCGCACACGGGAGTGCCTGCCCGCATGACGCCGGATGACATAATGAATACTGTCCGCACCATAATGGACAGTTTGCACGGCTTCGTTCACGCTTCTTTCCCACCCGGCGTGAATGCCCGGCTCCCATAGCGGGTAGATTTGATAATGCCGTCAATAACTTTTTGGGCACGTTCAAGGCCAAGCCAGGAATACAGGCGCGGCAGGAGTCCTTTGGTAATCTCCGCTTCAATATCTTGAGGATTAAGAGAATTTTCGGCAATGGCCAGTGAAACAATACGCTCTGCGGCCAATGCCTCTTCCACAAGTTTGTCCTGCTGCTCTGGGGCTTGCGTGCTTTCCGCCATACGAAAAATACCAAAAAATGCGCGTGCCCTTTCCTTTTCACGCAATGCTTCGGGGATATCCGCCATTCGGCGCTGCCGCACCCTCTCCTCAAATTCCTGAAACAGGGCAAACTGCTTGTATGGGTGGTTGAACATCTCCTCGGCCTTGGCAATGGCCTCTTTCAGCAACTGCGAAAAGTATTTTTGAGCATAGGGGTCAAAGGCCAATTCCTGATCAATGCTCTTGCGCACACGGCTCTTGATGATGTCCGTTTCGTTGCGCAACTTTTCCTTGCTCCATGCAGAAGGGTCTTGCACCTTGCCCAGTTCATCCACAAGGTAATGATCTTCCGCAACGGAGATGCCTTCCCCCATCACATGTTTGTCCACAAGCTTTCGGATTTGTTCTTCATATATACTGTAGTCCACAGTCTCTTGGGCGTCGCGGCGGGCAATTTTGCGCAGCTCAATAAAAAAGGCCAAATCTTTTTTATACATGGCGACGGTTTTTTCACCAAAAGCGCCATCTTCATAAAAGGAACGAGAAGCCAGCGCCACCTTCAGGCAAAGGCCGAAGGCGGTAAGAGCCTGATAAAAATCTTCACGAATCTTCTGACGGATATCATAAAGGTCGCCATCTTCGCCGGGATCGGTGGCATACTGCGGGGTAAGCACCTGCCGAAACTGCTGAATGTCCTTCTTATTGCCCACATCATTAAAAATAGCCCACAGAGCGTCATGCAAGACCGGGAGGCGCTTATATTCCGTGTTCACCTGATGGTAGAGGCCTTCGATGTCTTTAACCTCATAGCCTTCCAGCGTGCGTTCTTCCAAAAGTTGATACCCGGCGACCGCTGTGTCTAGCTTGGCGAGAATCCCCCTGTAGTCAATGAGCAGGCCGTATTCCTTGGCAGGGTGCAGCCGGTTCACACGGGCGATGGCCTGAATGATATTGTGCCCTTCCAGCGGCTTATCGATATACAGAACGGCATTGCGTGGCTCGTCAAAGCCCGTGAGCAGCTTGTCCACCACAATGAGGATGTCGGGCGCGCCGTCGGTAGCAAAGTCTTCAATGACGCCGCGTTCGTAATCCTGCGGGGGCGTTTTACCCACGGTTTTCTTGTACCATCGGTGCACCAGCGGCAGGGCATCGTCGTCCTCGTCCACACTTTTGTTGCCTTCGCGGGTGTCTGGCGGCGATATGACCACGGCTGACGTGACCCAGCCGGTTTCGTCCAAATGCTGTTTGTAACGGATAGCCGCAATCTTGCTGTCCGTGGCCAGTTGCCCCTTGAGTTCCGGGCCTAAATCGCGCACATAATCCTTAAAATGCTTGGCAATATCCCAGGCGATCAATTCAATGCGGTTGTCGGAACCGTATACGGTGTCCTTGTTGTCGAACTTGCGTTTGATGTCGGCTTTTTGCTGGTCGCTGAGGCCGTCAGTAATGCGCTCGAACCATGCGTCAATGGCTTTTTGGTTGATGTCCAGTTCCGGCTTGCGCTCTTCATACAAGAGTGGGCGCACCGCTTCATCCTGCACTGCCCTTTGCATGGTATAGGCATGGATAATGGGACCGAACTTGCTGACGGTTTTTTCCTTTTTCAGCAGCGGCGTACCGGTAAAGGCGATATAGGCCGCATTGGGCAAGGCCGCGCGCATGCGTTCGTGTGTTCCGCCCTGTTGGCTGCGATGGCCTTCGTCCACCAGCACGATGATGTCTTCACTGGGGTTATGGCATTCCTTGAGCTTGGCTGCAGAGTTGAATTTCTGCACCAGGGTGAAAATAATCCGTTCAACACCCTTGCCTATGCGCAATGCGAGATCACGACCGGATTTGGCCTTGGATTTTTCCGCACTTTTGCTGGCAATGGCTCCGCCATAGGCCCCGGCATCCTGAAAGGTTCCCGCCAGTTGTTTTTCCAAATCAACGCGGTCGGTGACCACAATGATGCGACATTGCGCCAGGGCTGGATGCAGCAGCAACGCCTTGCACAAAAAGACCATGGTCAAGGATTTGCCGGAGCCTGTGGTGTGCCAGATGACACCTCCCTGGCGTCCGCCGCCTTCGCGGGGTGCCTTATGCTGCTGAATGCGTTCCAGCATGCGCCGCACGCCGAACATCTGGGGATAGCGGGCCACCACCTTGCCCTTTTTTCTGTCAAAGAGCGTGAAATAGCGGATGATCTCCAGCAGACGCCCCTTGCCGAGCAGGCTGACCAGCATAGTGTCCTGCTCCGTGGCTTGCATAGGCTGCGACCAGAGTGACTGAAAAAAAGTCCGCATGGCGTGGCCGTCTTCACGCCAGTCAAAAAGCTTGTGCTGTTCTTCCTGCGTGGGGATGCAGTTTTTCAGGTTTTCCACCTCTGCCGGGGAGAGTTCCTCCTCGTGCCAGCGTTGCCAAAACGTATCTATGGTCTTGGTGGTGCCGTATTTGCCGTCCGTGCCGCTGATCGCCAGCAAAAGCTGGGAGTAGACGAAAAGCAGAGGAATTTCGTCATACTTCTGGTTGCGAATATTCTGGCTTACCCCTTCGTCCACCATGTTTTTGTTGGGGTTGCCGGACTCCGGCTTTTTGGCCTCCATGACCACCAGGGGCAGGCCGTTAACAAATGCCACCATGTCGGGCCGCCGGGTGTGCAGGCCATCGGCGCACAGCACTTCCATTTCTTCCGTTACCACAAAGCGGTTGTGCGTTGTGCCAGTGGCGTCCAGTCCGTTCCAGTCCAGCAGGGGGATGGTGGCACTTATTTTTTGGCCGTCCACAAATTCCGTGACCGTCACCCCCAGACAGAGTTTGTCGTAGATACGTTCATTGGCGGTGAGCAATCCTTCCTGCATGGGGGGTGAGCTCACCTCGCGCACAATCTGGTCCACAGCATTGGGGGAGAGGGGGTAGTCCTTGCCCTTGTAGGAAAAGCGCCGTGTTTGCAAAAAGGCCACAAGCTCGTCCCGCAGGATGACTTCACGGTTGTTGCCGCGTTTTTTCAGACACTCCGCCGGGGGGATGTATTGCCAGCCAAGGGCCATAAGCATTTGCAGGGCGGGGATCTTGGCGATGTATTCTTCTGACATATTGGGAACGGTGGACATGGTTCCCCCTTATGCGGGTGTTGCACCCGCGTTGCCCGAAGAGTCAGGCATGACGCGGATTTTTCCAGTGAGCAGCTGCTGCATGAGGGCCTTTTTCTGCATTTGCAGATGGGCAAGTTTGGCCTCGTATTGGGCGATGAACGCATCAGCGGCGTTGAGGACTTCAGCGATCGCCTTTTGTTCGTCGAGGGGGGGGACGGGAACCGTAGCCTGAAGGAACTCTTCAGGCTTGATATTGAGCAAACCATTGTTCCTGACGCCTGTGTTCACCATGTCGCTAAGTTGTTTTTTTAAATGGTCATTTTCGAAGAGGTACTTATAGAATTCTGCACAATATTTACTATGAAGTTTAAAACAAACATACACATGAGGAACAAGCCCTGTTTCGAAATTACTTAACGGGAATATACAACCCAATTCATATGTTTTTGAATTTCCCTTGTTGTATGCAAATTCCCCGTTATATAAAAGAATATAGTTATTGACGCTCTCTCCTGCCATATATCTTCTATATTTAGAATCTTGCCTTACAAATCCAGAAGTAGAAGAAATAGTCAAAATCGGGTGTGGCTTACCGTCAGACTTGCGGGTTACCCTCTTTGATAATTCACGAATCATACTTTGTGCCCATGGAGTATTAAATCCCGGCAAGCGCCGCCGCCCTGTCAGAAGCTGCTGCATCAACGCATTTTTTTGCTGCTTGCTGTTTTCAAGCAGTCTTTGGGTGCAGGTTATGGCGGCATCCCAAGTGGTGAGGATGTGAGCGATTTTTTGCTGTTCAGCAAGTGGTGGTGAACATATTAACAGTGACTTCAATAAATCTAAACTGAGATTTTTTTGAGATCCAGAATTGCTCAGTTCTCTTAATTCATTATATTTATTTTGAAAATAGTAGAAATAAAAAGATTGGTTGTGCTGGGAATTAAAAATTATTGCAGCGCATGCCTGGTTTGTTGCTGCAGAAATTCCGAGCTTGGCAACTGTTCCTCTAGTTTTTCCTTGTCCATATAATGCAATAAGCAAGGTTTCAGCAGGGAAAATTTTTGCCGCAGAATTTGCGAGTCCAATTTCTGTGATACACTCATTAGTTGTTGTTATGATATTGAATGAAACTTCGCCTGTGGTCACCCACGGGATATCTCCATTCCAGTATATTGCTTGGCTTCTGGCAGGTGTACCGCCAGACGTTACAAGAGCAATCGAGGCAAGGTGGGCTGCACTCCACCCTTTCGGTAACTTCTCACTCATCCCCCACCCCCAGCACAAACCAGTACGGCGCAAAGCTCTTTTCCACCAGATCGCATACCTGTTCCACAAAGGGCGCATAGTCACCCTTTACCGCCACGGTATCCAAGTTGGCGTAATATACGCTGCGTTCTTCCACTGGCACGATCACCACGGGAAATCCCGCCCGCATCAGCTCCAGATTCATGAGCAGCCGGGCCGTTCTGCCGTTGCCGTCCACAAAGGGATGGATGTTCACAAAATCCGCATGCACACGGGCGGCACGTTCCACGGGGTGCAAACTCGCCGCCGCGCCTGCGCACCATGCGCAAAAGGCTTCCATGTGTTCCCGCACATGCAGAAAATTTGGCGGGGTAAATCCCGCACCGCTGATGAGCACGTTCTGCTGCCGGTAACGTCCGGCATTGGATGAATCCACGGATTTGAGCACAATCTGATGTAAATTTTTTATCTCGGCTTCCGTAAGTGCGCCGGGTTGCCCGGCCAGTTCCACCACATAGTCAATGGCTTCCCTGTGATTGATGGCTTCCAGATGCTCGCGCATGCTTTTGCCGCCAATGGTTACCCCATCTTCCAAAACAACCTTGGTTTCGGAAATGGTCAGGGTGTTTCCTTCAATGGCGTTGGAGTGATAGGTGTACCGCACCACCATATCGGCGTGCAGGTTTTTTACCACCTCCGGGGCCAGGGGACGATGGGCGTCAAGCTTGGCCTTGAGGGCATCCAGCCGGGTGTAGGTGCTGGCAAGTTTGGGCAAGGGGCCGCTGTGCCCCGGCGTCAGGCTATTGAACATAACCCAGCTCCTTGAGGTATTTTTCCATTTCCCCTTCCAGCCTTTCCAATTCCGCTTTCAGGCCCGCACGTTCCGCCAGCAGGGCGTGCATGTCTATTTCCGGCTCTTCTTCAAAGGTATCCACATAGCGGGGGATGTTCAGGTTGTAGTCGTTGGCCTTGATCTCTTCCACCGTGGCAAGGTAGGCGTATTTTTCCACACTTTGCCGTGCACGAAAGGTTTCCACGATCTTTTGTATGTCCTGTGGGCGTAAGGCGTTTTGATTTTTGCCGTCCGCATAGTCGCGGGAAGCGTCGATAAAGAGCACCTTGTCGTCAGCCTTACGCTTGCGGAACACCAGAATGGCAGCCGGGATGCCCGTGCCAAAGAAAAGCTTTTCCGGCAGCCCGATGACTGCATCAAGAAGATTCTCGTCAATAAGCTTGGCCCGAATTTTTCCTTCCGCCGCGCCGCGAAAGAGCACACCGTGCGGAGCCACCACGGCCATGCGCCCCACAGCGGGCTTCATAACTTCAATCATGTGCAGGATAAAGGCGTAATCGCCCTTGGTGCGCGGGGGCAAACCACGCCGAAAGCGTCCGAACTTGTCGTCTGCCGCGCTGTCTTGGCCCCACTTGTCCAGTGAGAAGGGGGGATTTGCCACCACCACGTCAAAGTGTTTGAGCTTGTCGTTGCCGTCCAGCAACAGGGGATTGCGCAGGGTGTCGCCCCACTCCACCTTGTGGTTGTCTTCTCCGTGCAAAAAAAGATTCATCTTCGCCAGCGACCAGGTGGAGCCTATGCTCTCCTGTCCGAACAAGGCATATTTGCGCGCCCCTGCCTTGTCGCGCACTTTGTAGCCGCATTTCATCAGCAGCGACGCGGAGCCGCAGGCCGGATCGCAAATTTCGTCACCTTCCTGCGGGTCCACCAGTTCAGCAATAAGTTGCGAGACTTCCGCCGGGGTGTAGTATTCCCCGGCCTTTTTCCCGGCGTCGGAAGCGAACATCTTGATCAGGTATTCATAGGCATTGCCGATGATATCCAGTGTGCCCACGCGGCTGGGGCGTAAGTTGAGGGTGGGTTTGTTGAAATCTTCCAGCAACAGGCGCAGGAGATCGTTTTTTTGTGTTTCTTCCCCCAGTTTGCCGGAGTTGAAACTGATGTCCTGAAACACCCTGTCCAGTTTGGTGATGTTGGCTTCCTCAATGGCGTGCAGGGCCTTGTCGATGCGTTCGCCGTTGCCCGGCTCAAAGCGTTTTGCGTAGAGAGAATAGAAATCCGCTCCCATGGGCAGCACAAAGCGTTCCGTTTGCAGCATGGCTTGAACCATTTTTTTATCGCCGAACTCTTTTTTGTAGGCATCGTACTTGTCCTGCCACACGTCGCTCAAATATTTCAGGAACAGCATGGTCAGCACATAGTCTTTATATATCTCTGAGGAAATTGTACCGCGAAACGTGTCGCAGGCGCTCCATACCGCTTTGTTCACTTCATTCTGGTCAATCATGGTGGTCATACAGACTCCTTATACAACGCGGCAAGTTCCTTACCGGCAATGGCGGACAACAGGTTGTGACAATTGGCAATGCCGGATTGCAGCACCGCAATATTTTTTTGGATGCTCTCCACGGCGTCTAGAAGCGTCTTCTGACGATTTAGCGGCAGCACAGTGATGGGCATATCGGCAAAGTCGGCACGACGCATGCTTTTTTGTGCGCTCCCGGCTTCCACATTGTTGTAATAGCGCTGTGCCTGATGTTGCCCTAGCTGCCACGCGAGAAAGGCTGGCAGGATCATCCGGGGTTGCGTCACACGTACACGAAAGAAATGTAGCGCTGCCAGTGACAAATCCGGAGGATTGGCGAGCAATGTTCCGTAATAATTGCCGCCGCGCATGACAAATAGGATATCGTCATGCCGGAGAAAATAGCTCTCCATGTTGGCTTCATGCTGAACCCGGACGGTTGATGCCCAGTTAACTCCCATGGCGGGGCTCACGTCCCTCATCTGAACAACCCGGATTTTGCCACCGGGGTCGTCGCTTAGGCCAACGCGGAAGGGATAACCGGCACTAATTTCGGCAACATCCCGCAAAAAAAGTGTTTTTTTCATATCTATATGCCATTTTTGCGTAAAATTGTCATATTCAAGCGGTAGCTCTGGCATCTTATGGCAGTCATGCGCTTCATCCCCAAACTTTGGCGGTTTCGCTATCATAAAAATGTACTTCCAGAGGGTGCCTGGCATCCCTGCGTGCGCTAGCTGCCAGGGCTGCAGCGATGGTTTGTTGGTTGCCGGAACTTTTCGGCGAGCCGAACAAACTGACGAACAGCTTGCGTATATTTATATTTTTCACAACGATGTTAATGAGATGCTCGTCATTTGGGGAAAGCGAGACGCCATAAAGGAAAAGAGAATTCTGGATACTGCTGAGGCTGCGCAATCCCTTGCTCAAATAGCCGTGGTGATAAATTTTATCCAATTTTTTCTGTGAAGACCCTTCCGCAACAAAAAGGGGAAACAAATTCTTTGCGATGGCTTCCCTTGTTTGTGCAACAAGTGCAATGTCCGTTCTATTCCATGTATATTTTTGCAATTCATGCCCGCCGTCAAACAAGTGAAGCGCTCCGTGAAGATAGTAAACATTTTGCTTATGTGCCGAGTCATCCCACACGACATATCCCGCATCAGCATTGTTGCGATCTGTTCTGAATCCGTCATCAAAGCTGATCATTTTTTTGGTTTTTCCGTGCATGAGTGCCCAGTACAGGAGGATGTCGTAATTCAGGGTAAAAATTCTGCCATCACTTGGGGCGGCTCGAAAGTTGCGCAGAAAATTGATACAGGCTTCATATTGCTGATCTGTAATATCGCCAGGGCCTTCGGGGTGTTGCCCTGCGATGGTTTGCACCAGCACGTCTTTAATTTTTGCGGCGCATTCGCGCATCCGTTTGCTGATGGGCGGGGCATCCTCTGTGAATGCGGCAAGCACCAACGCCGCTCGTTCGAGAGCTTCCACAGCTTCTTCAAAATCTTCGGAGCCGATGGCATCGAAGGTTTGTCTGACCTCAGGAAAGTGTGAAAAATCAGCTTTTTCAAATAATGACCCATAGCGAAAGATGTCGGGCCGAATTGCCACACTGAAACCATTTCCGAGCATGAGATGGCGCTTTTCCCCCGCAATTGCAAGAGAATCTTCAAAAGAAAGAATATCCATACTGCCTCCGGCAGGATATGGAGCCGCCTTGAACCTCAGCACAAAACCATGTATTCTTCTAAATCCGATCGAGGTTTCGCCTGAGTACCTGCAGCGGTTCCGTTGTGGGCAGGATCACCTCACCAAACGGCTGGATGTTGGCGCATCCGGTCGTTTGTTTTTTGAGGCGTTCAACCATGATGCTTACCTAACCTTTGGGAGGGAACGGGTCGTTTCCGTGGCTATCCGACTGCCTGATTCGACCGTCTCTGCCATGAATTTGCAGTTCCGTCCCTTGGTTGCCACTGATCTGGCGGGCTATTTGAATAGCCTCCTGCTGGGTTGAAGTGACGTGCGAAGGCTTGGAGTTGCCATCGCGCTGAACCTTCCAGTCTCCGTCGCCTGTGGGGAGAACTCGGTGAGTGTCTCTTGCCATTTGATCCTCCTTGTTTTTGCACCAATCTCAGTGCTGCTTAAACTTCTATCGATGATTCACTCACACGTCAAGATATTTGCAACAATTAAATTGGTGCATTTTTTTAATGCCCTCCATGAGGAGGCAGGCACGCGCGCATACAATTTCAAATTTTCATGCGTTCGCCCTGCTAACTTATGAAGGTTCGTCCACGGCCTCCATCCTTTCCGCCGCCCGGTGCTTTCATTTATTTTTTGTTATTAATATCAGATAGTTCATGTACAGAGCTGCATGACATGCTTTGCTATCTGACAAAGGACTTTTCTAAGGCGTGTGACGGGGAGCCACAAAGGTAAATTTTTATCCCGCCACTAGCTTCATCTTTTAGCCACGTCATGGAATGGCCTCGGTTATTCCTTTCGGACAGCCGGAAAATGAAAATTTTGTAAATAGTTACGATGCGCAATGAATCGACTGCGCATAGCGGCCAGAGAAAACCTATATGACAAAGCTAAAGCGTGGAGATTGATATTAGTGGAATCATTAATCATCCAGTTTTAGGGATATATTACTGAATCAAGGCAACTGAAATTACGTTTCAAATCAGTTCTAAAATCTCTGTCCAGCCCTTGTTGGGCAGGGATTCACCACATCTGGAGACATGTCATGGTTACATATCAAACTGAAAATATCACCGATTTGGCTAAGGCCCTGCTTAACGTGCAACGAACCGTTCAACCTGCTACAAAAGACGCTGAAAATCCCTTCACCAAAAGCTGGTACGCCAGCCTCAACAGCGTCATGGACGCCTGCCGTGATGCTCTCATTGAAAATGGCATCTGGCTGTGCCAGTACCCTGTGCCTGTGGAGCAGCCCAACTCATTGGGGCTGGTTACCAAGCTGACGCATGCAGAGTCTGGCCAGTGGCAAAGCTCTCTTGCCGTGGTTCCTTTACCCAAGGCCGATCCGCAGGGCATGGGATCGGCAATTACCTATGCCCGCCGCTATGCTCTAACCGCCATGTTGGGCATGGTAACTGAAGATGACGATGGTGAAGGGGCTAAAAATGGCAAAAAATCGCTGACACGGCCAAAATTGCCCGTAATTGCCCCTGAATCACAAAAAGCGCGACAACGCGACCAATCTACCGCAAACAACATTTCAAGCCCCTTAAGTCACCCGCCAGCAAACCTTGAAAATCTTCCGCCGTTAGAAGGCGTCACCTACCAGCAAGTTACTGCCCAGGACGGACGTCCTTGCATCATTGCTACCGGAAACACGCAAGCAAAAAAGGAACTGCTGACCGGTTCGGGCTTCCGCTGGAACCCGCAGAGGAAATTGTGGTGGAAGTATGTTGATGCCGCATAACAAAAATCAAAATACCGAGTAAGAGGGCTGCCTGATGGCGGCCCTCTTACTTTTGTGGAGGCTAACTTATGAAACAGATGAACCGCACTGAAGGATTACGGGCTCTAATCAGACAGGGTCTACAAGCGGTCGCCCACAAAGACACGCTTGCCTATCTGGGCGATCGCTCCAGCTATGTGGGAATGAGCGACATCGGCCAACATTGGGAATGCCCACGGGCTGCACTGGCCAGAAAGGTGCTGCCTACCACAAACAGCCTAGAGCGTCTGCTCACACTGCAGCGTGGGCACTGGTTTGAATCCGGGGTTGGGCAAGCTCTAGTATCGCTCGGCCTGCATGTTCTGCCCCAGCTTGAGATCAATTGGCAGCATCATGGCGTGCCCATCAAGGCTCATCTCGATTTTGTGCTGGCCTGGGGCGCACCGGTCAACGCCATACGCATTCTGGAAGTGAAAAGCACAGACAAACTGCCAGCTTCGCCGCATGATTCTCATCTTCTGCAATTGCATGGCCAGATCGGTCTTCTGACAAAAGCTTGGAACAAACCCGTCTTCAGCCTTCGTGCTGAGGACGGCACGCTTATGCATGACCAAATGACATTTTCACAACTTTGCCGTGCCCAACTTGGCCTTCAGCTGCCCGCAACGGCTGCCGAGACAAGTATGGAGGCATGGTTGCTCTGCCTTTCCATGAAAGAGATTAAAGCGTTCGGCCCCTACGGTTTCAATCAGGCCATGCTCGACACTGCCCTTGACCATGCGGCCCAGCTTTGGGGCGAGCTTGCAGCATTCCGCGCTGGGCACATAACTCTGGCACATGTGGATTGCGCTCAAGGCTTTTACCCATTGTGCTCGTACTGCGAGCACAATGGTGACTGCCCCAAATTTCCGCAGGGCATACAGATGCCCCAATGGGAGCCAGCACTGGAAAAGCTGGCGGCCCTCAAGGAGCAGCGCACCGCTTTAGATAGCGAAATAAAAGAGATGGAAACTGTGCTCAAGCTTGTTCACCGCCAGGCTGGCACACGGGATTGGGTAGACACCGGCACCTACCGCTTTCGCATGTCAGTGACAGCAGGCCGAACCACGTTGGACAGGGATGCTCTGCGCGGGGAGTTGGCCGAAATTTTTAACTCTGAGCACATGGGCGGCACCGATGTGGACACCTTGCTGGCCCGTTGCGAGCGCACAGGCTCACCTTTCGAAAAATTGAGCATTTCGCCCATAAACTGAGCTTCGGGAGATTATCATGGGATATTATTCTTGTGGCCCTGTGCCTGACAAAAAATTGCATGGGTCAGTTAAAAGCAGCTCTTGCAGAGGTAGAAAAAACAATCCTGACAACTTTGCAGCAATCAAAATGCTCATAGGTGGCGAACCCAGCAAAATCGATGAAGACTCAGGCTCCGTTGTCTTTCTTTGGGAGGGAGAAAAGTGGTACGCAGAATTTGATGAAGTGGCCTTTGTAGCAAAACTAACGGACAGCTTGCCCGACCAAGACTTCCGGTTCATCCGTCTTGGCGAAGATTATGACGACACTGAAACTCGCGGTAGCTTTCGTGGCAAACCGTTTGGGATATATGTGGAAAGAAAAATCGCATTTGCGTGATTATTGCGGATAACGGCGGGCGGTATGAAGAACACGAAGTATCTGTACTTCCGATTTCACGACGCGGTATGCAATAAAATACGAAAATTCTGTCAGAACAAGCTCACGAGTCCCTGCGACCCTGCCAGCCCTTCCTCGTGAAGGCAGGGAGGCAAGGCTTTGCCCAGCATTCCATACGCATTGGGCTATTTGTTTCCCTGCATCTGAGTCCTTTTCAGCTAAATACGCCGCTATGCCTTCCAAATCCTCAATGGCTAGAGCGAGCCACCGCACAGGCCTATTTTGCATGAACGCCCCAACGAGCAAAGGCGTCCGTTACCTCTTGGTCAGAAGCAAACTTCCCCTCATCTGCCTGACGAACGCCTTCCTGAATGGCCTCTATCTGCCAAGACTGTTCGGCCACATATTGCCTTACCGCCTCTGCCACCAACCATGAACGAGAACGTGAGGTAGAAGCGGCAAGCTTTTCAAGCTGCGCCTGCGTATCCGCATCCAATCGCGCTGTTACCGTAGACATGGGAATCTCCTTTGTCTTCATTGTGTACATTCAAGTTAAACGTGTCAATAGAACACACAGGAGAAGTGATGCACACCAATCTTACTTCTGGCCTTGACTCTCTTCAACCCACCGACCTTGATGCAGGCCAAGTCTTCAGCGGCAAACCTTCTGGCACCACGGTCAGGGGCTACGCCGTCCCTTCGACCTACACCCCGGCCATTGACCACAACTATCTTTTCCATGAGTCCAGCCGTGACGTTGTGGTCTGGTTTCTCAACCCACAGGAACCGCTGTACGTCTTCGGCCCCACAGGCTGCGGTAAAACGACATGCATCAAGCAACTTGCAGCCAGGCTTAACTATCCCGTTTTTGAGGTCACCGGACACGGACGGCTGGAATTTGCCGATCTGGTTGGTCACCTAGCGGTCAAGGACAGCAACATGATCTTTGAGTACGGCCCGCTTGCGCTTGCCATGCGCTACGGCGCACTTCTTCTGATCAATGAAATCGATCTGACCTCACCAGAAATCGCCGCAGGCTTGAACAGCGTGTTGGACGGCTCCCCCCTGTGCATAGCGGAAAACAGCGGGGAATTGATTGGGCCGCACCCCATGTTCCGTCTGGTTGCCACGGCCAATACCAATGGCGGTGGCGATGACACCGGCCTCTACCAGGGCACCCAGCGGCAGAACCTTGCATGGCTGGACCGCTTTACTATCTGCGAAGTGGGCTACCCTTCTGCCGATGTGGAAAAGAGTCTGCTTACCCGGCGTTTCCCATCGCTGCCCGAATCGTTGTGCGCCACCATGGTGGACTACGCTAATGAGGTTCGCAAACTGTTCATGGGCGAGTCCTCTACGAGCAATCTAACCAATACCATTGAAGTAACATTCTCCACTCGCAGCTTGCTTCGCTGGGGTGATCTGACCGTTCGCTTTCAGCCGCTGGCCCATCAGGGCATACAGCCAGTCACCTATGCCCTTGACCGGGCGCTGGGATTCCGAGCCAGCCGTGAAACTCGCGCCATGTTGCATGAATTGGCTCAACGCATGTTCCCGCAACTAGTGGAAACTGAAGGTCTCAACGCTACATCTTCCGATAAATCAATGTAGGAGGTTATAATGACACAACTTGTTTCTGACATCCACATTTTGGACAATCTATTGGCCCTCAACCTTAACGTCAGTTTATGGTCAGCCCGACGCAAAATGAGTCAGGAAGACTTGGGCGGCGCAGAGCTGCCCCCTGAAGATTTGGCTTCATTGGGCTCAAAGCGCATTGCCGACCCGGAAAACCTCAAAGTTTTCGGCACACTCAAGGCTCGCGCCTTCAACTACCTTGACCGTCATGGGGTACGGTTCATGTCTGGCTGGGCCATACCTGAAGAAAAGGCCGGCGAAATCGTACAGGAACTGCTCAACATCCGCACCGTATTCCAGAAAGAAAAGGAAGCGTTCCTGGCTGGCTACGACCAAAATGTGCAGGCATGGATTGAGAAGCACCATCAGTGGGGCGAAATCATCCGCAACTCCATCGTGGGGCCTGACTATGTACGCGCCCGCATGGATTTTCGCTGGCAACTGTATAAGGTAGCTCCCCTGGAACAGCATGCGGACAATACAGCAGTGCTTGAAGCCGGTCTTGCTGAAGAGGTTCACGGTCTTGGTGGTACCCTGTTTGATGAGGTGACCAAGTCGGCTGGCGATATATGGCGCAGGGTTTACCACGGCAGGACGGAAGTGACCCACAAGGCTCTTTCGCCACTGCGAACTCTGCATGCCAAGCTCACGGGGTTGTCATTTGTAGAGCCGCATGTGGCCCCGGTAGCTGACATCGTGCAGGCTGCTCTGCTGCGCATGCCCAAGAAGGGCAACATCACCGGCACAGACCTACTGCTTTTGCAGGGGCTGGTCTGCCTACTCAAGGACAGTACGGCTCTTGTAGGCCACGCCCAAAAAGTTATTGAAGGCTACGGCCCAGCATTTGTGCTGGAGGCTCTATTGGCTGGTCCGGACGTTATCCACGAGCCGGGCGGTCCTGGTGGACAGATGGATGGCACAGTGGATGTGGATATGGACGATGATCCCATTCTATCAGACATCACCAAGGCGGACAGCCCGTTGTCGCATCCTGCCATCCCCAGCCTGGGCCTGTGGTGACATTATGATACGCACAAAAGACGTTCTCAACTGCCTGCCCCTGGTGGCGTCCATCCTAGGTGACCGCTATGGGGTGCAGGTTCGTATCGGCGGCAAGGAGGCCTGCACCAGTGGTAAGGTCATTTTCTTGCCCTCATTACCTATGGATTGTGAGCCGGAATTGCTGGCACTCGCCAAGGGATTTACAGACCATGAGGCGGCTCATCTACGGCACACAGATTTTAGCGTGCTGAAAGCTGCAAATCTTGATCCTGTGACCTTCCATTTATTCAATTGTCTTGAGGACTGGCGCGTTGAAAAGATGCTGTCGGGTATTTTCCCTGGCTGCCGGAAAAACTTGAACTGGTTGATACGACGATTCTTTGTAGAGCGAGCACAGCCAAGGGCCGGGGATGATTCCCCGGCCCTTGCGGTTTTAGACTATGTGCTGCTGACGGTGCGAGCTTGGGATGTGGACGAAGTGACCCCAGCACGCCGAAACGCGGCGAGTATCATAGATTTGCACTTTCCCGGCCTGAAAGAAGCCCTCGATGCCATATTGGTCAAGGTCTATATCCATTGCCCGGATACAAAGGCTGCGGTTGAATACGCAAGGCAGATTGCCCTGTGCATCCGGCAGTGGGAACCATCACAACAACGACGCAAGCCCCACGAAAACACCACGCAAAACAAACGAATCCACGGCGAATCACTGCGCAAAGGCAACACAAACCATAAAGACTCTGAGCATTGGGCTACAAAAAAGCCCAACGATTCTACCACGCATATTAAGCGACAGGGGCATCCCGCCCACTCGCCTGAAGCAGTAGCTCCACTGCAGGCCTTAAGCGCTTTACCGCTCAAAGCCCTTTTCCATGCGGAGACGCAGGATCTGCCTCAAAACATCGGGGAAATAATGGCGAGTGAGCTTACCAATTGCAGCACAGAATCCACCGGCGACGCTCTGACCGTTGCAGTGGAAGGCACCCGGCAAGCAGCACCGTTGTCAGCTGAACTGAAGCAGCAAGCTCTTCAAGCCAGCATCGCCCTACGCACTCGCCTTCAGGGCTTTCTGCAGGCGCAGACCCAGAAGCGATGCAGCATTGGGCACAGGGGCAAACTCCATACCAGTTCTCTGTACCGCCTGCAGGTTGGCAATACTCGTGTTTTCCAAAAAGAATCTGAGCACCAAGGCCTTAATACAGCTGTCCACATCCTGCTGGACGTAAGCGGCAGCATGGCCGGTGCACCGATTAATCTCGCCAATCGGGCCTGCTTTGCCGTGGCAAAGGCGCTGGGGCACATTCGTGGCGTGAATCCGGCAGTGACTGCCTTCCCTGCTACCGCAGGCACGAACTCTGTATTCCCCATCATGCGGCACGGGCAGGCAGTGCCAGACTTGTTTGATATTCGGGCTTCTGGCGGGACACCGTTGGCTGCGGCTTTATGGTGGGTGCTGCAAACCATGCTGCCCCTCAAAGAGCAGCGTAGGATGATTCTGGTTATTACTGACGGCATGCCGGACAACCCACTAGCTGCAAACAACGCCATAGGGGTGGCGCAAAAACTTGGCATTGAAGTTTATGGTATTGGCATCAGGAATGAGCACATAACCTTCCTTCTGCCGCACACCAGCAAGGTGGTCAACGACTTGCCCGATCTGGTGCCTGCCATGTTTACCATACTGCAGGCTGCATTACTGAAAGGAGACAAGAATGGCTGAAAATAATCCTGCCAGCAGTCTTGACGCCTCAGCATGGCTTGTCATTGCAATTGCCCTGCTAAAAGCTGCAAAGGCAATTTGGGATGAATTGAAGGTTTAACTATTGACGATTATGCCCAGCATTGTGGCACCGATCCGGCCTTGCTGGGCATAATCTTTCGTTAAACGGGCTGACCTTGGCAGGCGCCAAAGTAACAGAACCGATATCCCAACGGAAAGCCCTGATTAAAAATGGTATAAGGCCCGGCAATTGCTCTAGCCTTGTGAGTTTATCCGTTCATTGCACAATTGGGCGTGCCCTGTATACTGGCGGACTGACTGACAAGCGTACTCGGCAACGTTTCCACATTGCAACAAAATTAGAGTTGGTGAGCTGACCGGTTTGAGATTGTCTGCGACAACGGTACGCGGATGGGCGTCATTTTTTGCCCTGTATAGTCGATGACTCCTATTGGTACTGACTGATTGGTTAAGCAGGATCGCGAGGTCCGTACCTGTTTGGAGGCAAGCCTTTCAGATGGGCGTTTTTTCTTCGAACCGCTGCAGTCTGCTGTTTACCTCTCAACTTTCCCTGTCTCAAGAGGCAACGTCGGGTCTGCAGCCCATTCGAACAGCGACGCGTCGTAAACAGTTATGTTATCAGCACCTAGCAGGTGTAAGGCAAAAGCAACACTACAGGCGGCCAATCCACCTCCACAATATGAAATAGTGGGCCTTAACACACTCAACCCCGCCTCCGAGAATATTTTCCTGAGGGCCACTGCGGGCAGGAAAGCCATGGTCTTTAAATCCACCAACGCTTTTGCAGGAACATTGAAGCTGCCAGGAATATGCCCTGGTCTCACATACCGTTGCAACGATCCGTCAAATATCTCCGGGGCCAACGCGTCGATAAGCAGGGCCCGGTTGGTTTGCAAGTTTTTCAGTACCGCCTGTTTGTCAACAAAAACTGTAGGAGCCGGTTGCAGGGGGAATTCGGCCTTGCACCAAACGGGCTGCTCCCGTGTGACCCGGCGGTGTTCCATGCTCCACTTCCGCCAACCACCGTTAAGGACCACGGCGTCGTTAAAGCCGTAGGCATGGAGCATCCACCACAGTCTGGCAGCACAAATGTTGCTCGTGTCATCGTAAAGAACGGCCGTTGTTCCACGCCCCAATCCCAATCCCCCCATCACCTGAGAAAACCGTTCTGGCGTTGGCATCATCAAGGGCAGGTCACTATCCGGATCTGAGAGCTCCTCCAGCAAATCCACGTAGGCGCTTCCAGGAATATGCCCGTTCTGCCAGTTGGTTATTCCTGTTCCCGGTTCTGCGTGAAAGTACGCGCTACAATCGAAAATTCTTAACGTCGGATTATCAATGTTCGCCTCAAGCCAGTCTGTTTCGATAAGGCTGCCTGATCTGGGATAACCACCGAAAGTTGCGCCGCCAACCGTTATTTGCGAGCATATTTTGTGCATCGTTTGCCTCACATGTGGCTGATTGTTTATTGCCCCAACCATTTCACTGGCCGAACTGATTAATTAAATGTATTTCACACCTATGAAATCGTTTCCAATGATAATTTTCTATTACAACAATCGGCCTGAATGAAGAGTATAAAATGGAACTGCGCGACCTGCGAACATTCGTCACTCTAGCGTCACTGCTCAATTTTAACCAAACGGGGAAGGTCCTGAATGCAGCGCAATCCACCGTATCTATGCGTATTAAGACGCTTGAAGACGAGCTTGATGTTCGCCTGTTCGAGCGGTTGGGCCGCAAGGTTGTTTTGACGGAATCTGGACTCAAGCTGTTACAGTATGCCAGAAAAATGCTCGAAATAGAGGGGGAAGCCAGGGCTTCTGTCAGTGACAATGCCGCATCCGGTAACGTGACCATAAAGGTTCCGGAATCTCTGGAATGTCACCGGATGCCCGGCGTTCTGCTTGCGTTTCGGCGCAAGATCCCAACAGGCAGAGTTCGCATTCTTCCTTGTATCACGGGTAACGTGGCCGAAGATTTGCGCCGGGGGGTGACGGATTTGGCCTTTGTGTTTGCCTACGAGCCGTCAGCACGGGATATTAATGCGGCATTTTTGGGCACGGATGAGCTTGTGGCCGTGGCTGCACCGGAGCATCCGTTGGCTGGCATGAAGATGGTGGAACCGGCAGACATCCTGAAGCATAGCCTCCTGCTGGCGGCTTCAGATTGTAGCTATCGCCGAACGTTTGAAATCTTTTTGTCGGAAACAGCCAACCTGCCCCAACCCTCAGTGGAATGTGACTGCGTTGCCGCCGCGATCAGCATGGTTCGCGCTGGTCTTGGCTTGACCATACTTCCCAAAATGGCTGTGCGTGACCACATTGCAGCTGGTGCGTTGCGGCAGTTGCCGTTGATTGGCGGGCCTTTTGAAACTGGCGTATTCATGCTGTGGCACAAAGATAAATGGCTTTCCCCGTGCTTGCGGGATTTTATGGCCGTGTGCCGCGAGCACTTGATGCGGGAGTAGATCAAGTCCCTGCAGCAAAGTCGCAAAGACTGTTGGGGATGAATTGAAGAATTGGCAATGCGCCGACTGGGCTATTTGTTCCGCTAGATTTCCACGTAAGTCACAGCTACTATGGGGTCACAAACGGGGTCACAAGCCTTCGTGAACAAAAAATAAATTACAACAATTTCAGACTGTTGAAATTCCACATATCAAGTGATGCCGAGTCTCCCCTTCACAATCTTTTAAGAGTCGTTACAAGCGACAGCCTGTAACGACTCATTTTTTATACATAATGGGGATATCCTTCCAAAAATCACAGCAAAAAGTAGTTGCGGGCACTGCTTAGTTTTCTGACGATTCACATTGTTCGATTGAATTTTCTTTTTTCCATTCCAATAATAACCTCACCGAATTTAAACGCGCATTGGCTTATTTTTTTTCCACTCTGGGCATACCCCGTCCAACATGGTGGAAAATTTTAGCTGCGTTTCCCGATATTCTTTTTCAGGATCAGAACCAGCCACCAGACCGCAACCGGCAAAAAGTGTTGCGCTTCGTCCGTCGATGATGCCAGACCGTAGCGAGACCATAAACTCCCCGTTGCCAAGAGCATCAAGCCAACCTACCGGCCCTGCGTACCAGCCTCGGTCAAAACCTTCATGGGCACGCAAGAATTCCAGCGCACTATTACAAGGTACCCCACCCACAGCGGGAGTGGGATGCAGATGTTCAATAATATCAAGAATATTGCATGGATGCATAATCTCACCCTCAAAATGGGTTACTAGATGTTGCACACTTTTCAGTTTGTGCAGCGAGGGCGAGGCATCCATAGCAATGCATCTGCAGCGCGATCTGAGCGCCTGCGATACGGCCTGCACTACAAAATCATGCTCCTGCCGTTCCTTTTCAGAGGCCAACAACCCTTGTCCAAATGCTGCATCCTGAACGGGGTCTTCACTTCGCGGAGCGCTGCCTGCCAGGGCCATTGTGCGAAAAACTCCAGCATTTGCGGCAAGGAGAACCTCCGGAGTAGCGCCTATAAAATAAGCCCCCTTTCGCCCAAAAGCGAAAAGCGCAGCTTTGGGATTGTCCACCTTCAAACGCTGCACAATGGCAGGCACAGTAAATGGCACGTCGGCTTTGACCCGCAGCATACGCGCGGCAACAATCTTTCTGGCCTTGCCCTGCGAAATATCGCGCAGGGCAGCATGCACCAGAGTATGCCAACGGAGTTTCTCTTTTTCTGACTCAAGTAACACTGGCTGTGCTAAAGGGGCAGACCCAGCGATTGAATCCCTGTTTTTCCATAAAGAAACCATGCGCTCAAACCTGCCGACCAGATCAGCATGGGGAGGAACGTAATCCGCAGCGACCACATGGCAACCGCCGTCTTCCAGATGCAAAACTGCCAGACGAGGTATCGACAGTGCCCCATCCTTAAAATTTTTCCACATTGGCGAAATCTTGCAGGCAGGGTCAAACCGAAAACCACCCAGCGCAAATGGCGCGATACCGCCTACCACAACAGCCCCATCAATGGCTGCATGCCATTCAACAGAAACCGTGGAAAATCTACGGCTGTTCTGTCCCAAACACTCCAGGGCGCTCCCCACGCCGAGTATGGATCTGCCCGCAAGCCCAAGCCACAAGCTTACATCATCCTGACGAGAATAGCGGGCAAATATAGAAAGCAAATCCGCATGAGGCACAGGTATACTTGCAACTGCAAGCACCGACCGTCCTTCTGCGGATGCTTTCTTGCTCGCGGTGTCCATTGCGAAAAGCAGGGAATGGCGGATAACGTCAAACATCATTCACCCGCCCTGCCCGGCATGTAGGTTTGCCGCCAATGCCCGATCTGCGTGGCAATGTACCAGTCGGTAATACGAATAAACAACTTTTCAACAAAGTCTTCCGCAAGCCCGCAATCCCTGGCCCATGCCCGCCTTTGCGCCAGCATGCTTCTTACCCGATCTGGCGCGGGGATGTCCTCCTCACCCTTTTTGAAAGCAGCAGCCGCTAGGACATACTCCAGGCGGCGACCAAGCAGGTTGACCATTTCTTTATCCAGCAGATCTATTTCATAGCGGATATCTTCAAGGCTTGAGCATTCGCCCGGATTTTTCATGATGTCACCTCTCGAATTTACTCTAATTAAAAATGAAAATGAATTTTCAATTCATTAAATATTACTACGCCACCGCAGAACAAAAGATCCCACCGGCGTACCCCAAAACTGGTTCGGCCCCATTCCACGCTACTGCCACGAATAACAATCCGCGTGATGCAATCTTTTGGCTGGCACATCATGCGACATACCAGCCAAAAGACCTGCTATTCTGAGATGATACTGTCCTTCATGCCGTGCATCGCACTACAGAGCAGTAAAAATCCATGCCGATGGCAATGACGAGGGTGCAATAAGATTCGCATACTCCCGGTGCCGGAGCAGAACAGATTACGCTGGCAGTTTGCGCAGTATACCCGAAGGAATAAGTGTATCATCATTTACGGGTTCAAATTCAAAGCCATGGGGGGCCGCCTCCCGCGCAACATCCTTGAGGCTTACAGTCTGCCATGTATACTCAGCATGGCTTTCCAGAACTACTTTGCCGTCACGGACAATCTGATATGTGGACACCCATTTTTCACGCTGCTCATCCAGCGGGACACCTTCAGACCAGGCATGGTAAACATTGCGTCCCATGGGCACTTCCGCCACATGAATCTTTTCAACAGGCTGAGGTTTATCAATCATCATCACGTCAAAAAGCACCAAACCGCCGGGCGACATATGTTTAGCAAGCCTGCCCCAGAAATTACGCCGGACCGCATCGTCCATAAGACCGATGCAGGCAAGAAACAGCACAGCACGGACTTTTTCGGGCAGATCAGCGTCTTCAAAGGTTGATGGAATCACGGTAGTTCGCTTTTGCAGGCCTTCTGTCTGCATGATCCGCGATACAAGCACGGCGCGCATAGTCGGGGAAGGCTCTATGGCAAACATTTCCACATCGGGCAGCACGCGGCCCACGGCAACAAGGCCATGCCCGGTGCCAGAGCCGATATCCAGAACAGCCCCTTCCACATCCGCAAGACCAGAAAGCGCTTTCAGAAATCCCTTGCGCCGCTGCCACAAATTGCCTGCCATCACGTCATAAAATTCCCCGGCGTCAGCGTACATTTCCTTGTTTTCCATGTTGTCTCCTTTAAATGATTAGAAGCAATTGCCACTACAGGAGCACGACGCAGAAACAAATATTCCGGAACCATCAATATGAAAACCGCAAAAACATATTCTGCGCAAAAACTTACCCTCCTTCATTCTGCACTTCCCACATTTTTGCGTACAATCCCGCTGCGTTCATCAGTTCAACATGGGTTCCGCGCTCAACTATGGCACCTTTGTCCATCACAAAAATGCAGTCTGCATCCTGAATAGTCCAAAGGCGGTGTGCAATCACAAGTGTGGTTTTCTCCCGGCAAAGATTGGCGAGGGCTTGCTGCACCGCTGTTTCATTTTCCAGATCAAGACTTGCCGTTGCTTCATCCAGAATAAGAACAGGCGCATCTTTCAGAATGGCCCTGGCAATGGCCAACCGCTGACGTTCCCCGCCTGAAAGCGCTACATCTCCGCTTTCAAGTAGGGTCTCATACCCTTGAGGCAGTTGCAGCACACGCTCGTGGATGCAGGCCGCCTTGGCGACCTCAATCACCTTGTCCATTGAAGCGTCAGGACGCCCAAGACGGATATTATCCGCAACAGTCATGGGGAACAGAACCACATCCTGCAACACCATGCTCACTGTTTCCTGTAGGGTGCGTTCGTCCATATCCCGCAAATCCACATTGCCGATGCGAATTGCCCCACCTTTGACGTCCCACAAACGGGCCGTCAGCGCTGCTAGGGTACTTTTTCCAGACCCAGATGGCCCCACCAGGGCGGCCATTTTCCCATTGCCTACCTGAAGTGAAGCATTATGAATGACATCCGCACCGCCATAGCTGAATGTCACATGCGACACGTCAATGCCGCCATCCTGCGGCTGTTGCCCCTGATGGGTTTGCGGCATGATCGGTTCATCCATAACATCACGGATACGCTGAATGATTGTGCCAACAAAACGCATTTCCGCCAGGTATGGACCAAATTCATTGATTGCCATGGCCAGGCGCAGCGTCAGCAAAATCACCACAAAAAACGATGCCGGGCTGCCCCCTTGCGCGGCAAATTGCAGACTTGCCACACCAATGGCCACTGCGGCCCCGATAAAGATGACCAGGCTAAACAGCAGTAATGCAGGGGCAGGCGCCACTTCTGTTTTCATGGATTGATCGCGGTAATCGCGCAGGGATTGCAGTGCAGTTTCGGCACGTTGCCCCAGAGGGTCGAAAAAGCGCAGATCCCTGGCTCCTGTTATGACCTCAAGCACGTTTACGGAGGCATCTTGCCGCGCTTGGGCTACCTTGGCTGCGGCCCTGTCCAGCAATCGATACGCCAAGGGCACACTCAGCATGGCGCAAGGCAGCGCCAGCAACAGCACCGCCGCACTGGCCCAGTTGAGCCAGAGCAGCATCAACCACAACAGTACGGGCAAGGCTGTTCCGGCCACCACGCAGCCCCAAACCAGGGTTACTATGTCTTGATACATGCTGAACTGCGCGGTTATCAGTTCGGCCCAGGCCCCGTCCCTTTGCAACAGCACCCGGCCCAATGGCAATTTTGCAAGATGGTTGGCCAAGCCGATTCTGGCATGCGAAACCAACGCGTATGTTGCGTCAAAATTGGCGCACAAAGCCTTAACCTTTGCCATGAGTCCCAGCAGAAAACCCACAATCCCCAGTACCGCAACGGCTACCACAGCAGCAAGCGTGTTTCCCCCTTCCAGCACGTATGGCAAGGCAAACGCTGCCAAAAACCAGGGCAAGGCTTCGGCGCAGGCCCCCAGAGCGCCAAAAAAAATGCCCTGCATCATTTTATCATCTCGATGTTCTGTCAGATCAAAACCCAGATATTCCCGAATCATGCCACCTCTCCCCTGACTCGTTCCATGCCGAGCCTCCATGCGCTTGAACGCGTCTGTAACTGCCAAAGATTCTGATATACCGCTGAAGAGGTCAGCAAATCTCCATGCGTTCCCTGTTTTTCAAGGGAGCCGTTCACAACAACAAGTGTGGCATGGGCGTTCTCTATCTCGTTAAGACGGTGGGAGATGGCAAAAACGGTTTTGTCAGTCATCAGGCGCTTCAGACTGCGCGTAATATCCTTTGCGGCAAGGGGATCAAGATGGGCGGTCGCTTCATCCAAAATCAGGATGGGCGCATTTTTCAGAAATGCCCGGGCAATGGCGATGCGCTGCTGTTCACCGCCTGAAAGCCCCAGCCCTTTATCCCCCACTGGCGTGTCCAGCCCCAGGGGCATATATTTCAGCATGTCAGCGCAACCAGCAGCATCAATGGCATCTGCAAGTTCGATTTCTGTGGCGTCAGGCTTGGCAAGCAACACATTCTCTCGGATCGTGCCGTGAAACAAAAAGGCATCCTGAAAAACAATGCTCACAAGTTTCTGAAACTGGAGGATTGGGATATCGCGAATATCCTGCCCCCCAATGAGAATACGGCCCTGTGAAACATCATCAAGACGCGCCAGAAGTCTGGCCAGTGTTGTTTTTCCTGATCCGGATGGACCTGTAACGGCTGTAATGCGGCCTTGCGGCAGGGTGAAGCTGATGTTCCGGAGTATGGAAACCTTCTCTCCAGAACCAGACGCAACGCTGTAGGATACATTTTCAAAAACAACTTCTGCACCAGTCACAGGTTTATACGCGGTGGGTTCGGCAAAGGCCGGCAGCGCCATCATATCCCGTATGTGGGCGGCTGCGGCCTGCAAAAGGCGAAGTGCGGTAAGGCTCATGACCACCTTGGTAAGCGGAAGTAGCATAATTCCGCTGATGGCCGTTGCAAAAACAAGGTCAGCCGTGCCAAGCGAGCCGTATTCGTGGAGTAGCAGCGCGCATGGCAGAATAACGAGCAAGGGTGACGTCATGGCAAGGCCAAACAACGAATACGGCACGGCGCAGGCTCGGGTTACCTCGCCCGCCAGCTTGCCAATGGCAAAGATGCTGTCAGTCACTTCGTTGAGAGAGCTTGCCTGCCGGTTAAAGGCCCGCAATGTGGCAAGCCCCCTGACATAAAATAGAAGCGCCGACGATGCCCGCCCGTCTGCCTGCACCCAGCGCACGAACATCTCTGGAGAAGCCTTGGCGATGCGCACCTGCGCCCATGCGCCCAAGGCCAGCATGCTGCACGAAACCATGGCAAGCCGCCAGTCTGCCCAGAGCAGCAGCACGGCGCATATCAGGAACATAAACACGCCAGCAATGGCATCTGGAATGGTGTGGGCCAAAATACTGTTGAGGCGACCCACTTCATCCATGGCGGCACGGCTCAGCTGAGCGCTTTTTCCTTCAATGGCAGCGGGCATGACAGTTTTCATGTGGTCTATCAGGCGGCAACGCAGCCGGCATTCTGAACGGAATCCGGCCAGATGCCCAAGAATGGTTACGGCCCCCTGTATGGCAAAACGCAGCAGTATTGCGCCCAGGATTCCCCCGGTCAGCCAGAGCGCCCTGTCTGTTCCGGCCGTGTTCTCAAATGCCTCCCTGGCAATGACCCAAATGAGGACAAAGGGCACAATTTCAAGCGCCGCAGCCAGGCAGGCAAGCAGCAGGGTAAGCAGCAGCTTGCCCCTGTCTGGCTGCGCAGCCTGCCAGTATACATAGAGTGGGCTTTTCCCTGTTTCCTTAACCTGTTCCATCATGCATCCTTTTTGCGGAAAATTCTGAACTGCCGCTCACCGATTTCATTACGAAGAACCATATCTTCAATGCCTTCGTCAGCGGTACTGGCGTTGCACAGGATTGCTATTTTTCCCACATGGTCGCTGTTCAGCATTGCAACGGCATCATCAAAGCGTTCCAGCGGAAAGGCGCTGCTCAGTTCTGGCATAATCACGCCCCGGCAGATCAGGTCGTTTGCCCGCGCGGCCTCATTCCACGAAGCGCAGTGCGAACCAATGATACGTTTGCCATACATCCACAGGTATCTGTTATCGTAAAGATGCTCGTAACCCGTTGTTGACCCGCAGGTCACAATGCGCCCCCGGTTGGCCGCCACCAGAACGCTGGCGTAAAAGGTTGCGCGCCCAGGATGTTCAAAAACCACATCTGGCGCCCGCCCCTGGTTTGCCTGCAAAACATCCCGGCGAAAGCGAACCAGCCTGCGCATGTTTGGGGTACCATCCGCGTTCACAAAGTTGTTTTCCGCATTGGGCCGCACAATCACCGCCGTGCAGCCGAGAGCGCGCACAAGTTCGGCCTTCTCCTCCGTTGAGACAATGCCGACGGGCGTTGCGCCAGCCCGCAACGCGTACTGTACCGCCATGCTGCCTATGCCGCCGCTGGCCCCCCAAACAAGAACGCTTTCGCCAATCTTGATCTGGGCGCCGTTGGGAGAAACCAGCATACGGTACACGGTGGAATTTCCTCCGGTCAGCACTGCGGCTTCTGCCCATGAAAGATGTTTGGGTTTGGGAAGCACCTGCGTGGCGCGTATGAGGCAATAGTCCGCAAAAGCGCCAAAATTGGTTTCATAGCCCCAAATGCGGCTTTTTTCATCGTACAGGTAATCCTCAATGGCCTGTGGGGATTGGTGATCAAAAACCACGGGGAAAACCACAATATTATCGCCAGGCTGGCAGTTTTTTACGCCATCCCCAACGCTGACAACAACGCCAGCCCCATCGCTGCCCATGATTTGGTAATCCAGGTTGTGGCGCACGGCATCAGGATCAAGCTTGGCGAATCTTCCCAGCCGGTCAAAGGTGCTGACAGGGTGTCTACGCAGCGCCCAAAGAGTATTGTAGTTCATTGCGCCAGCCATAACCTTGACCAGCACCTCGCCCGGACCGGGCTTGGGAACAGGAACGTCATGTTCAACATGGATTGCGGCTCTCAGCCTTTCATCCTCATCCGCAATGGACATTAATTTTTCATCTTCCGCCTTGTAGAGCACCACAGCGCGCATTGTTGCGGGCGCTTCATGGCGGTAAACAGATTGCGTTTCAGCCTGCAAGCTACTCATTCCAGCGCTCCTTCATTCAATTTTGTCAGGCAGTCGAAAGTGCTGGACATCACCAGCTCCGCATGTGTCTGAATAAAAAAATGTCCGCCCGGTATATGCCGCAGTTCCCATGCAGACGCCGCAAAACGCTTCCACTCGCGCACCACCGGTTGTGGAACCACGGTGTCATCCATACCGGCAAAGGCCACAATGGGAACATGGATGGAACGCACTGGTTTTGGAGCCCAGCTTTCAAGTAGGGCGTAGTCCGCACGAAGAATGGGCTCGAATATTTCCATCAGTTCCTCATGCTCCATGACTTCGCGCGGGATGCCCCCATTGCTGAAAATGAACGATCTGAACGCATCTGTTGGCAAGTCGCTGCACGGAGGCCACCAGTGCTTGTGCGCAGGTTCCGAGGCGCTGATAAAAAGGCACTGCGGCAAAGGCATGTTTTCCTCCTGAAGCCGAATGGCCCATTCAGCGGCAATGGTGCCGCCCATGGAATGCCCGAAAAACGCAAATCGCTGACCCAGCCAGGGACTGGACGCATGCAGCAGTCCATCCAGTACCGATTCCATGTCCGACAGGAGCGGCTCATTCATGCGCGTGCCGTGCCCGGGCAGCTGCACCCGGCAAATGGCTGTGCCCTGCGGCGCATTTTCCTGCCACTGCCGAAAAACAGCCGCCTGCCCTCCTGCAAAGTGCAGGCAGAAAAGAATCAGGTCATCCGGCTCCGGCAAACGATCAAAGATAAGCCAGGGGCTCAACTTAGACATGCTACGCCTCCCCCGCTGTTTCAAACCAGTCGACAAATTCTCCAAGCCACACCAGAAGCTGTTTGCGCTTCAGGCAGTCGGCGTGTGTTCCGGGTGAGGGAATTTTGTGGAGCAGGTCTGCCCTGTTACGCCAGAACTCAAAACCCTGCCCCTGTCCCACTATTTCCTGACTTTCCACAAAGGCGCTGGGCACGGCGGTTTTTTTATACTCCGCGCCCTCAAGCAGTGCGCACAGGCCGCCAAGGTTTTCCAGCAACTCAGGCGCGGAGTGTCCGGCCATACCCAGCACAATTCCTTCCAACATTGAAGCATTGTTGTGGATGCCGGGCGGAAGGGGCATGCAGTCAATCAGAACAAGCCTGTCCACCACGCGCCCCATTTCCTGCAGGTGTTCCGCCACCAGCCAGGCAAGCAGGCCTCCTGCGCAATAGCCCGCCACCCGTAGCGGGCCTTGCGGTTGTGCAAGTGAGATATGGCGGCACAACCGCGCAACAGATGTTTCAAGGGTGTCACTTTTCATGGGCATCACGGATACTGTTTTCACGCTTCCCAGAGGCCAGTAGCGTGCAAAATCATGGAAACTGCTTCCGTCCGTCACCGCATCGCCGAGGCAGAACAGCACTTCTGAAGATGCTGACGAGCGCAGAGTGCCCACATTCGGCAACAAACGCTCGTCCAGGCAATTGGCCATTTCGCTCACCACAGGGTGATCAAACACTGTCTGCAAAGGAAGTTTCAGACCGTACCGTTTTTTGACGAGCGCCTCCGCTCTTACCGCGCCAAGAGACTCCGCGCCCAGGGCAAAAACATTGTCCGCAGGGGCAACTGGCACGCCCAGCACCTCTCGCCAGACATCGCAGAGCATTGCCTCGGAAGAATACGAGGAAGTTGAAGGAGGAACGGCGCCCTGCGCACGGGCAACCGCCTGCCCGGCGAGTTCAGCAAGCGCGCGCCGGTCTATTTTTCCATTGGGGGTGAGGGGCATTCGATCAACAACCCTGATGAGCGCGGGCACCATGTACCGGGGAAGTGCTTCCCCAAGCGCCTTTTGCAGAGCCTCCGCAGTTGGCGCGCTGGGCGTGTTGGCTGGAACCACAAAGGCTGCCAGTTGCCCCGCCCCTGCCAGCACAGCCGCGCAGAGCGCCACATCCGGCAGGGCGGCCAGAGCGGCCTCCACATCGCCAAGTTCTATGCGGAATCCGCCCACTTTAACCTGCGTGTCCAGACGGCCAAGAAATTCGATAGCTCCATCGGCATGCCTGACGCCCATATCGCCTGTTTTATAGAGCCGCTCTCCGCCCGACGGCGAATGGACGAACCGCGCGGCTGTGAGCTCCAGATTATGCAGATACCCAAGGGCCAGCGCTGCGCCGCCGATATAGAGTTCTCCAGCCACATGTTCAGGGCATATACGCATATCCTCATGCCGCACCTGAAAACTCTGCCCGGCAAGGGCCTTGCCGTATGGGATACTCTGCCAGCCCGGCTGCGGGTCATCTGGAGCCATTTCGTGGCAGATTGACCAGATGCCAGCCTCTGTGGCTCCTCCCAGGCTCACCATATGCGTTGTCGGAAACCGCTTTGCGCTTTCGGCAGGCAAGCTCACAGGGATGCTGTCGCCGCTCAAAAAGGCCAGTCGCGGTGGTGTTTGGGGTATTTCGCCAGATTCAAGCAGCATCTGCCAGAACATGGGGACGGAATTCCATACAGTGACACCGTGCTGTTCCATGAGCACCCGCCATACATCCGGACGGCGGATGGTGGATTCACGGAGCATGACAACTCCCCCGCCAGCGGCCCATATACCAAAGAAATCGTACACGGAGAGGTCAAAGGTCAATGCCGACAGGGCAAGCACCCGATCATGCTCCCTAACGCAAAACCGCCTGTTGATTTCATCAATGGTCACCATTGCGGCGGCATGGCTCATCATGACGCCCTTGGGCACTCCCGTGGTGCCCGATGTAAATATAACGTATGCAAGCGAGCCGGGATCCGTGCGCAACAACGCATCCTGAACTATGGCTTGACCGCAATTTTCCGCTACGAGATCCCGAACAGGGCACATGGGCAGGCTATTCCAGTTTGCCGCGTCTTCGTCCATCAAGGACACCACGCAAGCGGGCCTTGCCTCGTCAAGCACGGCCTTACGGCGCGGCAACGGCCAATCGGGATCAATGGGAACATAGGCCGCACCGGCAAAAAGCACGGCCAGCACCGCCACTGCCTGCTGATGCCCTCTTGGCAAGGCCACGGCCACGAGAGGAATTTCGTGACTCTTTGGAGCAATCAGGGCGGCAATCCTCCCCGCCAGCATGGCTGCTTCCCTGAAAAGTTCGCCGTAGGTCATCACCCTGTCTGCATCAATAACAGCCGTGTGGTCAGGATATTGAGCGGCATTGCGAACAAAGCCGGCATGCAGCAATTGCGCTTTTTCCTTCAGCGGCAAAGGCTGCTCCACCTTCACCTCGAACTCTGCGGGCACATCGGCCATCCAGGCAGCATCGTCTTTGGCCAGTCGTTCAAGCGTACCGCAATAGGCCGCAAACATGCTGTCTATCATTCCAGCCGGGAACAGTTCTTCCACCACATCCCAGTAAATGCTCAGCGTTCCATCACGGTCGTGCACATGATTATCTATCCAGACCTGTGGTGTTTGGCTGATATTAAAAACTTCCCGCCCGAGAGAAGAAAATCCCTCAATGGACGATGCAAAACCTGTATCCGCCTTTTTTGCGAGGCCAAAGGTGCTGGTAAAAACAACAGGCATCCGCACTGATCGTGAGGAAGCTCCGTCACGTATTTTACGGCGCATGACCTCAATGCCGCTGACCTGGCAATATTTCAGCCCGTCAAAAACACGCTGCTGCACAGCCTTGACTTTGTCGGCAAAGGGCATACCCCGGCCTGTTTCGCAACGCACCAGTATACTTGATGTAAACTCGCCAAGCACATTGTTTACAGCGGGATGGAACGGCAGACGGGTGAAGACAGGGGCGTTGACCGTCAAACTGGAAGACCGGCTCCAAAGGCCCAGAACATCCGCATAGGCCGTGAGCAGCACAGAAGAAAACGTTACCCCATGCCGCCCTGCGGCAGCTTTGAGAGCTTGCCACAAGTATGGAACCATACGGTAGTCGTGCCTGGCAAACCTGGGTTTTTCTATGCATTCTGGCTGTGTTGCCAGCGGCAGTTCCGGGGCTGGCGGCAGCAGTTTTGTCTCCGCATCCCAGTAGGCTTCTGCCTGCTGGTAGGCTTCTGTTCTGCGGTAACGCTCAAGCGCGGAAATATAGTCACGGAATGAGATTTCTTCCGGCGGCAGGGAGTGATCCGGATTATGGTACAAAGCAGCCCACTCTGCCAGAAGGATACTGATGCTCCTTCCATCCATCACCACATTGTCCATAAGCACATGCAAACGCCGCATTCTGCCGGAAAGCAACGAAACCTCCACATCAAACAGAGGCCACAGCATGGGATCGTGCACCTTGTGCGAAAGCCTGCCGCGTATGCCCACCAGCGCATCATTCCGCTCAGCGTCAGTCAGGCCCGTCAGGTCATGCACCGCAATGCTGAAATCCGGCGCACTTTCAAGTACGCGCTGCAATCCGTCCTCGCCAATTATGGTTCTCAGGGTATCATGTCGGGCTATCAGACATAGCCAGGCGCTTTGCAGCCGCTCCACATCAAGATTTTCGCAGTCAAATTCGATGTATCCCTGGCAAGCGGTATTACCCAAGGCCATTTCCTGCCGACGGCCAATCCAGTAGGCCCGCTGCACATCCGTTAAGTTGAAAGGTTCGTACCGCTTGTGCGGCTCTGGAATAAACAACTCTGCAAGCGGGCTTGCGGTATTGCTCCCCAGTTTCAGGTCTGGCAGCAACTTGGCCGTAATGTTTTCAACAGTGAAGTTCTGAAGCAGGCTGCTTGGCGAAATTTTGATATCCAGGTCTTTCTCAAGCCCATCTGTCATCTCTATGAACATCAGGGAGTCCACACCCAGATCAAAGAGGCTTGCAGTGCGGCCAATGGATTCCACTCCTGTCTTCAGCAGTGCGGCAAAACGCTCTTTAAGCCACGCTTCCAGCATGGAGCGCCGTTCGTTTTCTCCCTTGGCGCTTCGCAGAGATGAAAGGATGTGTGACCGCTCCGCAACAGGGCTGGCCGTATTGACGCCATGCTTGGAGGACGTGACCGGTTGCGCCGCACCCCTGCCGCAAAACCGGGAAAAATAGGCAGGAAAGCGCTCCCCGTACTGCCTGAGCAGGCGTGACCAATCGACCTTCATCACCGCCAGATGCGCCGTATCTCTGCCAAGAACAGCGTTCAGCAGGGCCATGCCTTCAGCAGGTGAAAAACCGTATAGCCCGCCGTTGCGCAGATGGTCGGCCTGGGCAGGATCGGAAACCGTGCCGATGTCCTTCCACGCCCCCCAGCTGACGGAAAGCGCGGGCAAGCCCTGATCGCGCCGCCAGAGGGCAAGTGCGTCCAGATAGGTATTGGCGGCAACGTAATGTGGCAAACTGTACGGCGGAGCAATGCTGACCGAGGAGGAAAAGAACACCATCCTGTCCAGCGTCAGCTTGCGCTCCTCGGAAAGGCGGTGGAGATTCCATGCCCCAAGAACCTTTGGAGCCATAATCTGCCAGAAGGCGGGCCAGGGATCGCGTTCATCCGCACCGCTGACGCGCTTGACCACGGCGCAATGGTATACTGCGCGTATTGCGGCCTGTGATTCCAGATGGGCAGCTGCCAGTGCAAGTGCGGAGTAGTCCGTTACGTCGGCCTGAACACAAACTATACTTGCACCCTGTGCGCCGCTTTTTTCTATCTCTGCAATGGCTTGCAGTTCTTCCGGGCCGGGAGCGCGACGGCTGAGCAGTGCTATGCGCAGAAAACCCTGGGAAACCAGCTCCCTAGCCAAGGCCATTCCTATGCCGCCCAGACCTCCCACAATAACCTGCCAGCCTGTGGTGTCTGGCGTTTTGCCGCATGGGGGAAGATCCGCAATAGCCCGGCGCTCAAGCCTTGGCACCAGCCACTGCCCCCCATCGATGGCGTTGAGTTCTTCAGATTCTCCGCTTTCAAGCAGGTCAAAAAGAGTGCTTATGGTTCCGGCTGACGCATCGGCAAGGTCAAACTGGCGCAGCCCCAGTTCCGGATGGCCCATGGATACAACACGGTTCATTCCCCAATAGGTGGCCTGGGCCGGATGCAGCACAGTGCGCGCGGCCCCCTTGGTCAATGTAGCCCATTGCCATTTTGTTCCGCCCAGTTCTCTGGCGGTAAACAGCGAAAGCAGATGGAGCATTCCACCGCAAAGGCGCTCTTGCTCCGCGCAGTTTGTGCTGTGCGTTGTTTCGCTCAGGGCTCTTGCGTCAAGCACGGTGCAGAGGGCCTGCCTATCTGTCCACTCCCGCAGGTCTGCCACCGTGCATTCTGCCGGAACAAGCGTAAGCACCAGACCGCGTTTTTTTGCCTCTGCCGCAAACTGTGGGGCATCTTCATGGGTTGCCAGCAGTAAAATTCTGCCCAGCCCGGCCCCCTTGCCCGTAATATCCCTTGGTTCCCAAACCGTCTGATAGGTGCACCCGGCAGGAAGCACCGCTCCTGCCTTGACGTTATTGGTCAGATACCGGGCCGAAAGCACCCTGTCCGGCAGGGCCGCCTCCGCCTGATCGTCACGCGGCAAAATCTGGATATCGCCAAATCCGCTGGCAGCGAGCACAGACTCCCATGTTTTATTGGAGGCCATGGGCTGGATGCCACGGGCATCGCAATCCGTGATATCAGGCAGCAAAAGCCCCGTGGTTATCTCACCCAGAAAATTGGCACGGGTTATCTCATACAAAAGCAGCATGCCGCCAGGGCGCAGCAGTGAGGCCGCATGCCTTACGGCAACGCTCAGGTCTTTGGCGGCGTGCAGCACGTTTGCAGCGATGACGATATCATAGATGCCCGTCTCAACTCCCTGAATTTCCGGCCGCTCTTCCATGTTGAACAGACCGGTGCGAAGAAATCCATATTCTGAAAACCGCTGCTTTGCCTGTTTGAGAAACACGGGTGACACATCGGTAAACATGTATGTGGATCTGTCTGGCGGCAACAGAGGCAAGATACGTTCGGCTGTGGCGGCTGTTCCACCGCCTATTTCAAAAATGCGTACAGCCTCTCCCGATGCCGTTTTTTCAAGCCATTCGCGCACATGCTCCCGCACAAGAGCGTTGAAATATACGGAATTGGGCAGTTCGGAATACACCCTGCGCGCTCCGCTCAGGTTGCCTCCCGGCATGAATGTTTCCCGCAGGTCAAGCTGCCCTGTCAGCAGATCGGGCAAGCGTTCCGCAGTGGAAAGAACTACGGATTCCATTGCCCCCCAGGCTTCCCAGACGGGTTGCGTTTCTGCCTCTAGCTCGCTGAATGCCGCTTCCGATACTTGCGCAAGATCATGATAAAAATCCCCATCGCGACGCAGCAGACCTTTTTCGTGCAGGGCCAGAAGCAGCCTTTCTACAAGCTGCGAGAACTGGGGGGGAATACGCATGGCTTCAAGCGCTTGGGCAACCGTTGCCCTGCTGGGGAATCCCAGCCTGGCAAAGGCCCGTGCCACTGCGCCCGCGCACAGATTCTCCAGCAGAGCCTCACGTTCCACCAACATATGTGGTTCAAGAACATGCCCCGCTGTTGCAGCCATGCGCGCTGCTGCCGCCTGCGCGGCCTCTACCGGGTCATGCGGAACATATTCCCGCCGCTGCGCAAGCGCATGGCAGTACGTCGCCCGACAAAAGGGCGTGAGAGGAATACGTGTAATCCGTCCGTCAAGCAGGTGATCCCAGCCTATCTGTTTGCCAGAAGCATAGGCGCTGGCAACATGTTGCAAGAAATGCAGCAGAGTTGCACCCGCATCGGGTGCAACTCTGAGTCGCAATGCCAATGGTTCGACTCCAATGGCCTGACAAAATTTATCCAGCGCATCGGCGCAAAATTTCTGCTGCCCAAGAGCAGTTTCCAGATCCATTGCGGCCTCGGCAGCATACTGTCCAATGGTCTCACGCGCATTGCCAAACTTGTGGCAAAGACTTTGAAGCAGCGTTGCGGCAGGCATTACAGCCTCGATAGCGGTGTTTTCCTGCGCATTCTGCACAAGGACATTTTTTTGCGGATACGCTGCAAGCGCGGCCACAAGCTCCGCGCGGGATTTACCCACAAAAGCCATGCGGTAGGCCCGGTGGCTGCGGCGGCAGGCTGCTGTCCAGCAGGCGTGCGACAGGTGGGGGCACTGAGCGGCGTACTGCCGCCATATATCCACCAGCGCATCCAGCGCGCTTTGGGTGTGGGCTGAAAGCGGCAGTATAAACGGCCCATCATCGTCATATTTATTGGGTTCAGCCACTTCTGGCGCAGATTCAAGCACGATGGAAACGTTGGTCCCGCCAAAACCAAACGCATTGGCCATGGCGTAGCGTGTGGCATTCGTCCAGCGGGTTGCGGTTTTTCTGATAACAAAGGGGGTTTCGTTCAACCGCAAGGCAGGATTGGGCGAGCAAAAATTGGCAATCGGCGGCAACTCCGCCTTTTCAAGCGCCAGCATGGCCACCATGAAACCCGCTATGCCTGCCGCTGCGTCAAGGTGCCCAATATTGGCCTTTATAGCGCCAAGTGTGCAGTATTCCCTTTTGGAGGTTTCAAGGGCCCGCGTGAGGGCCTCTATCTCAATGGGGTCTCCTATTGCCGTTGCGGTGCCGTGAGTGGAAATGAATTCTATTTTCTCTGGCAAAACGCAACTTACTCCAAGAGCCTCGGCCACAGCCGCAGCCTCGCCATGAACAGACGGAGCCGTATAGCCCACCTTGCTGGCCCCGTCATTGTTGACGGCGGTTCCGCGCACAATGGCATGGATGACATCTCCATCCCTGAGCGCCGCATCAAGCGGCTTAAGCAGGATGACCCCTACGCCGTTGCCGTTGACGGTTCCATCTGCCTGCGCGTCAAAAGGACGGCATACGCCGCTGCGCGAAAGAATAAGCCCTTCCCTGTGTCGGTATCCGTCCATCTGGGGCAAGGTTATGGACACCCCACCAGCCAGCGCCATATCGCATTCGCCCGCAAGCAGGCTCTGGCAGGCCAGGTGTATGGCGGTAAGCGATGACGAGCAGGCCGTCTGCACCGTAAGGCTGGGGCCTGTGAGATCAAGAAGATTGGAAATACGCGTGGCAAGGTAATCCCTGTCATTGCCAATGGCCATTTGCAATGCTTCCGTCACGCGGGCGGTTCCCGCGCCAAGGATAGCCGAAGGCAGATAACTGCTGTGGCTGGCAGATGCGTAGACCCCCACACGGTTTTCGTTGACGCCCGGCGCATAACCCGCACTTTCCAGAGCCTCGTATGCGCATTCGAGAAACTTACGCTGCTGCGGGTCCATCAACTCCGCCTCGTGAGCGCTTATACCAAAAAAACCGGCATCAAAGGCCATTACATCATCAAGACGACCCATGGCTGTAATGTAGCCATCCACACCGAGGTCGGCATCAGGAACGCCTCCAGCCCTCAAATCCTCAATTGCGGTATCTGTGGTACAATTGCGACCAGTCCGCACGGCATCCCAAAATGCATCGAGCGATACCGCCCCCGGAAAACGTGCCGCTGCTCCGATAACCGCAACGGCATCAGGCCTGTCTTCATTCCACTTGGTCATCCGTCTTCTCCAATTTCTTTGGCAAAAAAGCGCGGTAATGCGCATCCGGCATATGTCTGTGCATGCGCCATCCCGGCAATTATGAAAAATACGTCTTACGGCTGCACAGCCTTGCCCCGGCGTGAATTTCTGGCAGCCAGTCTTTTTTCCGCATGGCTGCGTCCCTTGCCGGGGGCATCTGCCCTTCCCTTGATGATAAGACTGGCCAGCGCGTGGACGCTGGGTGCTTCAAAAAGCTGGATCAGGGCAATCTGCTGCGGGAGTATCTGGTTAAGACTGCGATGAATCTTCACCATCAGTAGTGAGGTGGCTCCAAGGTCAAAAAACCTGTCATGGAGGCCAAATGACGAAATACCCAGATGCAGCCCCACAACTTCACGAATGCGCTCCTCAAGCTCCGTGCCTTTTTCCTGCGTGGCGGCTTCTTCAAGCTGGGGAGCTGGCAAGCTTTTTCTGTCCACCTTGCCATTATCGGAAAGCGGCAACTGCTCAAGCACCACATAATGCTGAGGCACCATATACAGGGGCAGCCTGGCCCGGAGGGCCGTGTGCAGATCGTTTTGGGAGAGCGAGCGTTGTGATTGCTGCGGGACCACATATCCCACCAGCCCTTTGCCTGCGCCAGCCAGCGGCATTATAGCCGCAACCGCAGCCTGCACGCCCGGCAGGGAGGCAAGGGCAGTCTCAATATCCCCAAGTTCAATGCGAAAGCCATTTACCTTCACCTGAGTGTCGTTGCGCCCCATAAATTCTATCTGCCCGTTACCGCGCCACCGAGCCATGTCGCCAGTGCGATAGAGCCTCTCGCCACTCCGCGGGTGCGTAATGAAACGCTGGTCAGTGAGCGCCCTGTCCCCCAGGTAGCCCATGGCAAGGCCCCTTCCGCCGATATACAACTCTCCGGGCACATCATCCGGGCAAGGGGTCATGTCCTCGTGCAGAACGAGCATTTTCTGATTCGCAAGCGCGCGGCCATAGGGAATGGACTTCCACCCTGCCGGGGGATCATTGGGCGACATTTCGTAAGCAATGGACCAGATGGCGGCCTCCGTGGCGCCTCCCAGACTTATCAACATGGTTGCAGGAGAAAAGTGCGCTGAGTCGCCCGGCAGGCGCGGCGGAATCCAGTCGCCGGAAAGCAACGCCAGCCGGGGCATATGCTCTACAGCCGTACCGTGTTCCACAAACATCTGCCACAGCATCGGCACAGAATTCCACAGGGTTGCCGGATGGCGGGCAAGACGGCGCACCCAGGCGGAAGGGTCACGTATTTCACGTTCATCAGGCAGTACAAGATGCCCACCAGCTGAAAGCAGACCGAAAATATCATAGACCGAAAGATCAAATGACAGGGCGGAGATGGCGAATACGCTGTCGTTTGACGAAACCCCGAATCTTGAATTGATATCGCGAATGGTGTTCTGCACCGCACGGTGCGTCATCATGACGCCCTTGGGCGTACCTGTTGTTCCAGAGGTAAAGATGACGTAGGCCAGCCTGTCCGGCGAGGTTTGCCGGGCGGCAACAAGAGCATCAGCCGCCGCGTCTGCCGCCGCATCTACCGAGGCGTCCTCCTGTCTGACGACCGCCAGCGGCAGATCATCCCAGTCATGGGCGGCTGCGCCTTGGTCCGCAACCACAGCCATGACTCCCTGTTGCAGAATGGCCGAGCGCCGCGCACGGGGCCACGTGGGGTCAATCGGTACATAGGCCGCGCCCGTAAGCAGAATACCCATGACAGCCGCAATCTGTTCCCAGCCTTTGGGAAGCCCCACGGCCACAAGGACATTCTGCGTATTTTGCGGCAAAGCGCCCGTCAACTGCCGCGCCACGGCGTAAGCCGCCTGAAACAGCTCGCCAAACGTCAGCGTGCGGTCGGGCGCAATAACGGCCCTTTTGTTGGGGAACGCCAGCACATGCTCCAGAAATCCCTGGTGCAACAAATGCCCATCGTCTTCAAAACAAGGCTCTGCATCGTGGCGTCGCACCATCTGCTCTTCAGGCAATTCGGGCATGACTGGCTGTTGCCAATCTGCGTCAGGCTTGCAAAGAGCTTCAACCAAGCTGCCATAGCAGCGGAAAATGGCATTCTGAAGAGCCTCGTCAAAAATCCCTTCCACCACATCCCAGTTGAAAACCAGCCTTCCATCTTCCTCAAGAACCTGGTGGTCAAGCCATATCTGGGGAGTCTGCGTTATTGTGTAGGCGGGTTTTCCGAACACGCCGTTGTTGGTGTCCAGAATTTCTCCCACATCCCCGGCACCCAGCGCACTTGTAAAAACAATGGGCATAAGAACCGGACGCCTTTGCCGCTCGGAAATATCCTGAAGAACCTTTATGCCAGAGTACGCGCTGTGTTCCACATCCTGCCAGAACCGGGCGTCCAGTTCTCTGGCGTACTCAATAAAGCTTTCCTGCGGGCGCATCTTTCTGGCCGCTGAAAGCATGGTTGTGGTAAAATCGCCCACCACCTGTTGAATGGCCGGATTTTCAGATTCCCTGTTAAAAACAGTTATGTTAAGGCAAAAATCCGGCCTGGCGGCCCACTGGCCCATCACGGCAGCAAAGACGGTGTACAATACCACGGAAGGGGTAAGGGCGTGCCGGTTGCACATGGCCTTGAACGCTGCCCATTGCTCCGGCTCCAGACCGGCCTTCAATCGTTTGAACCGCTGCACCTGCGGCTGTGCTTCCTGCGTGGGCAATTGCGGCGCGGCGGGAAAGTCCGCCAGCCTGTTCTGCCAGTATTTGCGGCACTCATGATAAAAACTGGTCTCTTCCTTACGCTTCTGCTCTTCCACATACTGACCGAAAGTCATGCCCGGAACGGGCATGTCACCCTGGGGATGCGTATAGAAAAAACTTAGCTCTCGCAGACAGTTGCCAATGCTGTACACGTCCGCCATGACAGCATCGCAGCTCAGGTGCACGCGCACAAAGTCATCGGCGATAATGCTTGCTCCAAGTGTTATTACCGGCCATACGGAAAGGTCGGGGACACGGTGCGAAAGCTTGTTTCGCCGCGCTGCAAGGCGCTGTTCCTTTTCTGCGGTATCAAGCTGACGCAAATCCTCAATTTCCCAGCGCAGAGGCGGCACCTTCGGCAAGATGTGAAACATGCCCTCACGCGTTACCGTGGCGCGCAGCATGTCGTGACGGGCAATAACCCTGTCCCAGGCTTTTTGTAGTCGTTCAACATCCAGCTCGCCGCAATCAAACTCCTGATATCCGTGGCTCCCCACGCCGCTCAGGTTGACGCCAGCCGTGCGTCCAATCCAGTAGGCGCGCTGCACGTCCGTCATGGGAAATTCCTGGGGCACGCCCTCCTGCACAGGGCAAGAATTCTGTTCACGGACGGTGCTGTGCTCTACCCGGGCAAGCCCCTTTTGCCCTGCCAGTCGGGAAAAAAGCTGCAACTGTTCGGCGCTGAAACTCATGACAAGGCCTCCAGTGACGCAGAAACATCCTCTGGGCGCATGTGCTTTACAGATTCAAGCAGTTCTGCGAGGGCAAACAGCCTTTCCTTTTCCTCCTGCGATTCGGTCAGGTAGTCTGCAATGTTCGCCACAGTCCGTTGACGGAATATTTGCGCTACGCTGAACGCGGAGAGATCAAAGAGATCACGGATTTCTTTTGCCAGGGGCATGGCCATGAGGCTGTCGCCCCCAAGCTCCACATAGTCATCATCAATGCCTATGCCGCTTAAGCCAAGGCGCGACTCAAAAAGATCAACAAGAGCCCGGTCCAGCGCATGACGTGCTCCGCGCCATTCCACCATCAGCGGGGGGCGCTGCCCAACGCTTCCTTCGGCCTTGAGGTCGGCCGACTCAAGAGCATCCGTTGCAAGCCCGCGCTTGGTTCGCGCCTCTTCAAGCATGGCGGCAAGGCTGCAACCGCTGACAACAGGAAGCTCCACCATTATTCCGAGGCAAGTCTTAACCGCCGCAAGGGCTGCATCTGGAGCGATGCCCCCCTTCAGCTCCTCTCCGGAAAGCCGTGCATGCAGTGAAGCCATCTTGTTGATCATGCCCACCTGACGCCATACGTCCCAGCGTATGCCCATGACGCGTGTTCCCGCGCGCTGCTGCTGCATGGCCCAGGCATCCAGCACTATGTTGGCTACAGTGTTATCCAGTTGTCCAACAGAACCGCACAATGCGCCTATGGATGTATTAAAAACAACAAAATCAACGTTACAAAACTTCAGCACCTTTTCAATGCCAAGCAATGGAATAACCTTGGCGCTCCAGTTTTCCGTCTTTTCAACGGACAAACTTTGCGCCTGCATCAATCCACCGCCAGTGACGCCGCTGGCATGCACAATTCCAGCCACATCTTTATGTTCAGCAAGCACCTCATCCAATACCTGCATAAGTTCATTCTGCTTGCTGAGGTCGACATAGCGCGGCCTGACAATCGCCCACTCACTAGCGCAGTTCTCCCAGAATTCTGCGGATCGGCGCGTTTTCTGTAGGGGGACAAGTGTTATGCGGCGCTGCTGCTCGGCTGCCTGCCTGGCCAGATCGAGCATGAATGTTCGGCCAATGCCGCCACTGCCGCCAAAAACAAGGTAGGCCGCCCCTTCACGCAGATGAATGTGCTCTTTTATATTTTCAGACTGCTGCACGCATTCAGGTTGCTCCTGCCAGAAAATTCCGGCGCGCACAGCCACAAGAGACGTCAGCGCGGTAGCCGCCATGCGGTTGCTCACAGCCTTTTCCAGCAGGTCGGCTAGTACCGGGGCGGAAAGTCCTTCTTCCACATCCAGCACGCAAGCCAGGGTATTTCTGGCCTCAAACGGCAGCACACGGGCAGGAGCCAGCAAGGCGCTTCTGTCAATGATCGGCAGGACCGTACCAAAGGCCGCCACCCCGGAGGTGAGCCAGTAAACACTCATGGCCTGCCCGTTGGCGCACTCGGCCAGCCATGCGCACAACTCCGCCGCCTCCCCGCACGTACGCGCCGCAGATGCCAGTGAATTACCGCCTTGTCCGGCAAAACGGCAGTCCACCAATGTATCCGGCAGGACACTACTGCCCTGCAAATCCGCAAGTGTTTTGAACAGCAGGGCATTCCAGCCACGCTGGCGCAACGCCTCGGCAACATCCGCCCCATCTTTGCCCAAAAATCCTATAACGCCCTGGGGCATTGCGGGCATTGTCACAGGTATCTGCCGCCAGCAGAGGACAGAAATCTCCATTCCCTGATCCGCAGACATCTTGCTGTCCGCCATATGCCGTTCAAGCCAATACCGCTGGCGCTCAAAGGGATAGGCCGGCAAAGGCACAGCGTGCCCGCCGCCGCTCAGGGCATCTATTTTTGCCCAGTCAGCGCGGCCTCCCTGTTGCCAGAGTTGTCCTATGGCTTCCAGAAGGGCCATATGCTCCCCGGTCTTGCTCTGTTCTGAAGGCATCACGGGAATAATCGGCGAGTGTTTTTTGAAGGCCGGATGGCGGCGCAGCATGGCGCTCAGCTTTCGCGCAGGGCCAACTTCAAGCAATACGGCCTCGCCCTCATGGCACAATGTGGATATCTGGTCAGATAGCTGCACAGGGGCGCACAACTGGCGAACCCAGTATTCGGCATCCGTGGCTTCAGCTTCTGTGAGCCAGCTTCCTGTGACATTTGAAAGTATGGGCAGTTGCGGTCTGTGCAGCTCAACGCCCTCAAAGGCCTTGCGCAGCAGCGGCATGGCGAAATGCAGCAGGCTGGAGTGGCCCGCCTTTTCTGCTGCCAGTTTTGAGAACGGCAGGTCTGCCGCATTCAGCGCAGCCTCAAGCGCATTGATTCCATGCGCAGTGCCGGAGGCAACGCATCCATTGGGCGTGATTACAGTTGCAATGCTTACCCCTTCTGGCAAAAGGAGTTGCAGCTTTTCTGACGCCATCGGCACAAAAAGCATGGCCCCTGACGGGGAATCGTCAATAAGCCGTGATCGTTCTGCAATGAGGCGAACGGCGTCGTTCTCGGCAAAGACCCCCGCCACGGTTGCGGCTACGTACTCCCCTGCCGAATGCCCCATCACAAAGGAGGGCTGTATTCCAAAATCTTGCAACAGCATCGCCAGCGCGTATTCCACGGCAAACAGGGCAAACGTACCCAGACGCGTATCTGTGGACACTTCCTGACGATCAAGCGCCGCAGCCACGTCAATCCCGGTCTCATGCTGAAACAGCGCGCATATTCTATTGAAAACATTTCCAAATTCTGAATGTAATGCGCAAAGCTCCCTTGCCATGCCCGGATACTGCGATCCGAAACCGGGGAACAGAAAAGCCACGGGCCGGGCCTTGTCTGGATCGTCCAGCCTGTTTGCCCGGCGCAACAAAGCCGAAGATTGCAGCGTGCGCAAAAGCGACTCCGAATCCTGACAAACAAGGCTCAGGCGGCAGGCCTGCATGTCGCGCCCCAAAAGCAGCGTATGCGCGAGGTCAGCCAGCGGGACAGGATGCGCCTGCCCCCATGTGCTCAGTTCCACCACCTTTTTTTCAAGAGCGGCAGTGGTTTTGGCGGAAAGGGTAATCAAGGTTGCGCCAGGGGCATCCGTAGCTGTTGACTCCGGGCCTTCCTCCAAAATCAGATGCACATTGTTGCCGCCTATACCCAGTGAATTTACCGCTGCAACGCGGGTTTTGCCTGCCGCAACAGTCCAGGCTTCTGTTTTGCTGGCAATTCTAAAAGGGGTAGCCTCCAGCGCCAGCCTCGGATTGGGCGCGTGAAAATCCAGCGAGGCGGGGATAACCTTGTGATGCAGCGCCAGCGCTGTCTTGATCAGGCTGGCAACGCCTGCGGCGGCGTTCAGATGCCCTATGCCAGTTTTTACTGACCCCAGGCGGCAATACTGGCGGGGAGCGCTTTGGGGAATTGCCCATGCCTGAGTAAGGGCCGCAACTTCCATGGGGTCGCCAATGGGCGTCCCTGTGCCGTGCCCCTCCACAAGGCCAATTTCCAGAGGGTCAACACCAGACATAGCCAGAGCATCGGCAATGACCGCCGCCTGACCAGACACGGACGGCGCGTAAAATCCCGTTTTGTCCGAGCCATCGTTGCCAATGGCATAGCCGGAAATGACGGCATAAATGATATCCCTGTCGCGCAACGCGTCATCCAGGCGTTTGAGCACGACAACACCAACCCCTTCCCCTTCATTCACTCCACTGGCATCATCGCTGTAGGCGCGGACATGCCCATCGCATGAAAGCGGGCCTTCCGGCTCATAGCTGTAGCCGGGGCTCACCCCGGCCTTCAGCCCCGCACCGCCCGCCAAAGCCACATCGCACTGCCCGGCGAGAAGAGCCTGACAAGCCATCGCCGCAGCCGCAAGGGACGATGAGCAGGCGCTTTGCACCGTCATTGCTGGACCTTTCAGGTTCAGCTTATACGCAACACGCGCAGCCAGATAATCCTTGTCGCTGGCTGCAAGCATATCCACCAGATCAAGGGGCTTGGCGTCCAGAATCCTGTCTGCAAACCGCAATGCGTAGCCGTTGAAATTGCAACTTCCAAACACACCAACAAACTGACCGCTGGCTTTGGGGGCAATGCCCGCATGCTCCAGAGCCGCATACGCGCATTCAAGAAAAATTCGGTGCTGCGGGTCCAGCATTCTTGCTTCGCGCGCGGGAACATCAAAAAAATCGCCATCAAACATATCTTTGTTTTCAAGCGCAAAGCCGTAGTGAACCAAACCATCGTCAGCATCGGCCAACATCTTCCCACCGGAAATTCCGGCTTGCAGATTTTCCCAGAAAGCATCCAGGTTTTCCGCACCAGGAAAGCGCCCAGCCATGCCAACTATTGCTATTTTTAAAGAATTTTCTGTCATGTTACCTCCTGGGGCGGACGCGGGACGCCATGGCGCGGAGCTTTTCAACGCGGCCTTGAGTGTGCCCGGATTCTGTGGAACAGAGCACTTCGGCATCAATGAGGTGCTTCGCCTGACTGGCTATGGTTGTGTACTGAAAAACAGAAAGAACAGGCACAGGCCGCTGCAATACCGCCGTGAGCCTGGTGGACAGCTGCATGGCAAGAAATGAAGTCCCGCCTGCATCAAAAAAGGATACCGATACGCCCGGCCGCGCTCCATTGAGCACGGATGCCCACGCATCCGCTATCTGCTGCTCGGCCTTTGTTTCAGGAACAGACGCCTCTCTGGCGCGGGGCTTGCTCAGGGAGGTCTTTGCCCGGGCAGTCAAGGCGCGCCGGTCAACCTTGCCGTTGGCAGTGAGCGGGAATGTTGATTCCAGACAAATTTCCGCTGGCAGCCAGGAATAAGGCAACCGACCTTTCAGGGCCAGGCCGATACGCTGGGCGTCCAACTTGTGATCTCCGTCCGGCTGGGCAAAAGCCACGATTTTTATACTCTGCGAGTGCTCGGCCACAACGGCAACGGCCTGCCGCACACCGGGCATCTCTGCAATGGCTGATTCAATTTCACCAAGCTCAATGCGCATGCCGTTGATTTTGACCTGCGTGTCATCGCGGCCCATAAATTCAATATCGCCATCAGGCAGCATTCTTCCCCAGTCGCCGGTTCGGTAGAGCCGCTCGCCAGTCTGAGGGTGAGAAAAAAACGATTGTTCCGTCAGTTCCGGCCTGTGCAGATATTCCTGCGCGAGCCCCACTCCCGCGATGTATATTTCGCCGGGTACCCACAGGGGGCATGGCCTCATGGATGCATCCAGAACGTAGAGCATCTGACCGGAAAGCGGTTTTCCATAAGGAACTGTCTTCTGCCCCGGCAAAAGCGCATCCACAACTTTTTCAACTGACCAGATTGCGGCTTCTGTCGCTCCGCCCATGCTGACCAGACGCGGTTCTTGCGGCAAGGCAAGGATGCTGGCGGCCAATTCTACTGGCAGCCAGTCTCCACTGAGCATAAAGAGGCGCAAATGCTTCAGGCCTCCTCCTGTGGCTTTGGCTGAATCCAGCAGCAATTGCGCCAGCGCTGGCACAGAGTTCCACACAGTAACCTGCGTATGCTCCACCAGCCTTACCCACTCCAGAGGTTCGGCAAAATCCGCGTCCTGTGGCAAAACCAAAGCCGCGCCAGCCGCCAGAGTGCCGAAGATATCGTAGACGGAAAGATCAAAGTTGAGTTGTGAGATGCCAAACACCCTGTCATTTGGGCCCACGGCATTCCTGGAATTGACATCTAAAATCGTATTCAGCGCGGATTGATGCGAAACTGCCACGCCCTTGGGTTTGCCCGTGGACCCAGAAGTAAAAATCACATAGGCCGTGGCTTCCGGATCGACATCCACCGAGGCGTCAGCCGCAACAGTCTGTCCGCTGGATTGCTTCTTGCCAGCTCCAGTTGCCCTTGTACCCCCCGTGTCATTTCCGGAAAAATCCGCAAGCAGCAGAGGTGTGTTTTCGACAGAAATTTCTGCAAGCTGGCAGTCTGCGTCAGCCAGAAATCCTTGTTTTTTCCCATCGCACAGGGCAAGACGAACGCCGCCTTCCGCAAGGATGGTCAAAATACGGCTTTGCGGGTCGTTGACGTTCATGGGCAAGTATGCCGCCCCAGCGCGCAGCACCGCCAGTACGGCCACCACCTGAAGCCATCCCTTGGGAAGGGCAATGCCAACCAGTTCCCCCTTGTTGAGCAGCGGCTCCGAGGTCAGCCGACGGGCCAGATCCCCGCTGAGCCTATCCAGTTCGCCGTAAGAGAGCGTCTTCTCGGGTGTAATGAGGGCGGTTGCCGCAGGGCAGGACGCGGCGCGCTTCAAAAAAGGCCCTGTCAGGCTCTGCCGGGCAGGCGGCAACAAGGCCAGAGATGCTGGCTGGATACGCGGCTGCCGCACGGTCTGAGCAGACATCCCCCACACCCCGCCGTCCGACAGGGCATGGGCCAGAGCTACAAACTTCTCAAACATGCTTTCAATAAGGTCGGGAGGGAAAAGACCTTGGGGATAATCCCAAACCAGCGAAAGTCCATCGCGATATTCCACAACCTGCGCGTCTATCCATGTCTGCGGAGCCTGATTGCAGGCAAAAATCAGCTCTCCGAAGCGTGAAGCCGCATCCAGATAGCTGCCGCCTGCAATGCCCGTGGCGCAGGTCAACACAACGGGAAGTGGGTTTTCGTTGGGTGTAGCGTGAGCGCGGGCGATGATTGCATTGACCTCGGCCCCGCTGATATCCGCATGCGACAGCGCCTGACAAATATCCTCATGGGCGGCGCGGCATAGCGCAAGAAAAGTCTGCCCCGCACCAGCGCGCACCGTCACCGGCAGCATTGAGGTAAAATCACCCAACACGCCGTCATAGGCTGCTCTTTCCCCTGCCCGGTCAAACAGGGTCAGGTTCAGCGTCATGTGAGGCGAACGGCTGAACCGCGAAAGAGTTTCACCAAGAATGGCAGCGAACATTCCCGCAGCTGTCACCCCAGCCCTTGCCGCGTGACTTTTGAGGCTTTGCCATGCATCGGCCTGCATGTGCGACGCAAGCCGACCTATGACGGGCGGCGTGAGTTCTCTTGGCTGATGGGCAAACGGCAACTGGGGCGCTAGGGGCAACTGCGCCGCGCGCGCCTGCCACCACTCCCGGTGCCTCTTTGCAGACGCCAGTTCTTTGCTGGCCTCAGCTTGCGCTACATATTGTGAGAACTGTCTGTTACTGATGCAGGCTTTTTTCTGCTGCCCAGTGTAAAGACCGTGCAGCTCGTTCAGCCACAAAGCCAGAGAGGCCACATCAAGCAGCAGGATATCAAAGCTGATATGGAGATATGCGCAAGGCGCGTTGTCCGTTCCGCTCACGCATATGTTAAACAGCGGCCACGTTTCCGCTGGCAGCACTTCCGCCCGCATCTCCTCCCTGCACTCTGCCGTGGCATGCGTGCCGCAACGGCTGTGTATACGGTACCAGGGAACCTCTGGCAGCACCTTTTGCTGCCCATCTGGCGTCAGCACTGTCCGCAGCATGGGATGGGCCAGTATTGTCTGGTTGAGGGCTTTTTCCAGACGCGGCAGATCAAATTTTCCCTTTGGCTCATGAATTTCCAGATAGCCGTGCGCGGCAATTCCCCCCAGGGGAAAAACCGTTTGACGCCCCAGCCAGTAAGCCCGCTGCATATCCGTGAGCGCAAAGGGCTGCCCGTCGATGATGCGTTCCGGCTCCTGCTCCACAGAGCATCTTCTGCCCTGCTCCACCAACCGAACCCAGCTTCCCAAGGTTGCATCTTTCAGCATATCCGCAAGCTTGACGCTAACGCCAGCTTTTTTGAGCATAACAGGCAGGCGCATCATCATGAGCGAACTCATGCCAAGCTCTATGAGGGAATCTTCGTCTCCTATCAATTCCGGGGAGCAATCAAGAACTTCCGCAATCCAGCGGCGCAAGCCGAGGCGCGATAGTATCGGAGCTTCAGCATTCATGTTCTGCTCCTTTAGCTTCTGCAATATGTTGCTGATATTGCATCAGAAGCTGCTCGCGCAAGCTGCGACGGTTATTTTTGCCCACCGCAGTGCAGGGAAACGAAGGAACAAATACAAACTGATCGGGGATCTTGAAGGTCGTCAGACCGTTCTGTTGTAAAAAAAGACGTAGCGAGCGTGCGTTCAAACCGTCGTCATCGTGCTCGTGCACATGGATAAAAGCGCATATACGCTCGCCCAGATGCTCGTCCGGAATGCCCACAAGCACGGCATCACGCACTCCCTGGCAGGTTACGAGTACATTTTCCACTTCTTCGGGAGTTATTTTTTCTCCGCAACGCTGGATTTGATCCTTTTCCCGCCCTTCAAGCACCATGCACCCGTCAGGCCTACGCCGCGCAAGGTCCCCAGTGCGAAAAAATCCATCAGTGGTAAACGATTCCGCATCGACATCTGGCCGTTTGTAATAGGCATGGATGGTGTATGGCCCGCGAATCTGCAAACCACCGACGGTATTGTCCGACACCTCCTTGCCTGCGGCGTCAACGATACGAAACTCGTCCGCCGGGCACACGGGTTTTCCCTGTGTGCTGCAAACCGTTTCTTCATCCATATCCATGCGGGTCATGCTCACCAGTCCTTCAGACATGCCGAAAACATTCTGAAAGCGGCAGCCGAATACTCTTATGGTGCGCCGTGCAAGTTCTTCACTCACGCGCGCCCCACCAACCTGGATGCTCTGTAAACTGGGAAAATCCCCCTCACGATCCAGCAGTTCCGCCATATCGCACCAGAGAATCGCCGCAGGCGGCACAAGGGCGGTGCTGGTGACGGAATGCTTGTCTATCAGGTCAAAGCAGGTGTCTGGATCGGGATTTTCGGCTATGACCAGGGTTCCGCCGCATAAAAGGGTTCCCAGCAGACCAGGTGCGGCCAGCGGAAAGTTGTGCGCCATAGGCAAGGTGGCCAGATAGACGGTTGAGGCATCGAACCCGTTGGCGGCGGCGTTGTAACGGACTGAACAGAGGTATTCACAATGGACGCGCGCAATCAGCTTTGGGGTGCTCGTGGTGCCGCCCGAAAGCAGAAAACAGAGCAGAGAGTCGGGCATGGCAGGGTCTTGCGGCAAAGCAAAACCGGTGCCAAACAAGGATTGGAAAGGAACAAACTCCTCTGCATTGCCGCGCACAACTACGTGATCAAGGCCGGGGTACTGCTGTTGCAGTTCGCGAGCCAACGTGCGGTAGTCAAAGCCTGACGCCTCGTCGGCGCAGATATAGGCTTTTGCGCCAGCCGCCTCCACAAATGCGGAAATCTCTGTCTTTCGATGCGCTGGCAGAGCCATAACCGGGGCAACCCCAAGGCGGACAAGGGCAAAAAAGGCAACCACAAATTCCCAGCAGTTTGGCAACTGCAAAACTACCGTTTGCCCCGCTGTGAGCCCAAGCGCGGCAAGCCCGGCGGCGGCCTGAGCCACCTTTTGCTCCAGCTCAGCATAGGTAAGGCAAAACTCGCCATCAATAACAGCAAGATGCCCTGTGTGCTTACGCGCCAGATCACTCAGAAAGGTGTTTAGCGTTTCTTCACGCCAGTAACCTTCCGCCCTGTAGCGCTCTATCTCCTTTATCGGCCATCCAAGATCATGCGCGTAAAACATATTCACCTCATCTCGCTTGCCGGAAGCAGTTGTGTTGCGGCAACAAGTGTGCTGCCGCGAATATTCATCGTGCCAGCCGCCTTTGTTAAGGGGCCGTTCGCGCGCTTAAGCCACAGGCGCGCGGGGTTCTTTTTTTGCAGAGGAGGACACATAAAATCTGGCGAAGATGCCCCCTAGCGCCGAGCAGGCCAACGCTGCGCAAATAGTTGCACTGTAACCCAAGCGACCAGCCATGACCATGCCCGTGCCCCCCATGCCCATTGCAAAAAACTGATATATGCTGAACTGCACTGTGTAGTCCGTTGCCGGACTTTCTTTGGATGCATGATCCATCATCAGCGTGCTAAGCATGGTGACTGACGGCACATAGCCCAGAAAATGAGCCATGACCGCAGCTACGACCATACTTGTGCTCACGTTTCCCATGGCCATAAAAAGTACCGCTGCAATACTGAGCAGCTGCATCCCCAGGCAGTAATTCATGGTGAAACTCCGTCCATGGCGGGAAATCATCCACCCTGCGAACAAGCTGGAAGCAATGCCCATAACTGGACCGAGCACATCCACATAAAACCCGATGCGTTCAAGCGACCAATGATTATCCACCAGAATTGGCGTCAACAGACTGTAGGCAACTGTAATTCCCATGGGGAAAAGCAGCAGCATCACAAGCCAGGATGCCATACCCGGCTGCCGCCAAAACCCTACAAGCCTGACAGCGGCCTGCAAACCACTTTGCTTTTGAATTTGCAATTCATCTTCAATAAAGAAAAGCAGTTGCACCAATGACACGGCAGTGCCCAGAGCCAGAATCAAGACAGACTGACGCCAGCCAAGGCTGGGGTATGCCATCAACACAAAGCCTGCGCCTATCATAAAGCCGAGCATGCCCCCGGCAGTCTGAATGCCATTGCCGATGCCCCGCTCTTCTTTGGAAAGGATGGAGCATACCAGGCCATCTGTTGCGATATCCTGGGTTGCTCCGCACAGGGCTATGACGATGCACAGCAGATAAACAGAGCCAAAGTCTGTTTGCACATCCAGGCTTGCGATAGCACAAAGCACCACAACGAGGAGCGACTGCATCAAGATCAGCCAACCGCGAAAATGACCAATTCGTGGTGTGAAACGAATTTTATCCACCAAGGGAGCCCACAAAAATTTGCAGGCTCCAATCATGCCAAGGGCATAAACGGAGCTTATCTGCTCAAGAGGCGCACCCTGCTTGCGCAATATGGCAACAAGCGCAACTGAAAAAAAGCTCAGCCCGAGGTATTGCGTAGTGTAGAGGCTGGCTATCAGACTCCATACAGAAAAAGGCTTTCGTGATAACATTGCAAACATACGCATCCTTGAAATTTACAACTGTTGCCTTCAGTTGATGCCTATAAGCTAAAGAATATATCCAAATTCAGCTGTGCGCCCAGGTTGGAAAGGCCTAATCCAGCGTACGGCGGTAGCAGCGGATGGACAGCGTGCAGACAACTGCCAGAATCAGCACTAACGCGCCAAAATCCACCCAGATATCAGCAAGGGTGTTACCCTTAAGAAGAATCCCGCGCACAATCCGCAAAAAATGCGTTACCGGCAATATTTCACCAAGCCATTGCGCCCAATCTGGCATACCCCGATACGGAAACATAAACCCAGACAATATGATGGACGGCAGCAGAAAACCCGAAGAAGCCTGATTGGCCTGCATCTGGTTTTTGGCAATGGATGAAAAAATGAATCCAAGTGCCAGATTTGCGCAGATAAAAACCACGCACACCAGAAACAGCAAAGCCATGGAACCCATCATTGGCACATGGAAAAGAACCTTTGCAGCGGTAAGAATAACCAGTATCTGACCGAATCCGATAAGAATGTAGGGCGAAATCTTGCCAAGCATCATCTCTAGGGGCCGAATGGGGGCCACCAGCAGACTTTCCAGGGTTCCACGTTCACGTTCGCGGGTCATGGCTATGGAAGTCATCATGATCATAGTTGATGAAAGCACCACGCCAAGGATACCGGGAACCACGCTGAACGCCGATTCGTTTTCTTCGTTATACTTGCGGTGCACCAGCAACGAGTACGGCGGGCTCCCCTGCTTCAATTCAGAAAGCGGCCCGGTGAGATCCGCATTTATGGCTTTTGCCGCAAGCCCGGACAGGGCAGCTATGGCGGCGGAAGTGGCGGAAGGATCGGTTGCGTCAGCCTCGACCAGCACCTCGGGGCGTTCGCCCCTGGCAACCTTTCGTGAAAAATCTACGGGAATATTGATGACAAACTGGGTGGAACCGTTGGCCAGCGCCCGCTGCGACTCAGCTTCCGTTGCATTGCGGTTGGTGATCAAAAAATAGCCCGATACTTCCAGGGAACTTACAAACGAACGGCTCATAACCGACTGATCACCATCAACCACAAGGGTGGGCAGATGCTTTGGGTCGGCATTGATCGCATAGCCAAACAGAAGAATTTCCATAAGCGGCACGCTGAGCAACATGGAAAACGTTGCCCGGTCGCGCTTCATCTGGATCAGTTCCTTAGTCAGCAAAGCCACAAAACGCCTTAGGGAAAATCCTCTGAACATCAGGCCAGCCCCATCTTCATATCTTTCAGGGCACGGTTCATGAGCAGAATAAACAGATCCTCAAGCGATGCCTCGGCGTCTGACCACACCAGTGCCGGGTCGTGCCGCCAGGGGCGGATCGCCTCTTCAAGCAGGGCTGCATCTGCGCCGCCCACGTGCAGGTCATTGCCAAAGGGTATAACCACATCCACATGGTTTTGCGACTCAAGCCGCTGCGCTATGCGGGTAAGAATTGCTGGCGCCAGGTCTGGCTTGAGGCATGCGGAGTACATTTTCATGGGAAACCGTTTGATAAGCTCGCGGCTTGTGCCGCAAGCCAGCAGTTTGCCATAGGCAATGTAGGCAATGCTGTGACAGCGCTCCGCCTCATCCATATAGTGTGTTGACACAAGCACGGTAATACCCTCTGCCGCCAGTGCATGTATCTGCTCCCAAAATTCCCGCCGGGCGGTAGGGTCCACCCCTGCGGTGGGTTCATCCAGAAGCAATACCTTGGGCTTGTGCATCACGCAGCTTGCCAGTGCCAACCGTTGCTTCCACCCGCCAGAGAGCGACCCGGCCAGCTTTTTGCGCTGCTCCCACAATCCCAGTCGGTGCAGCACGCTCTGGATTTCACGGCGCACATTGCTCAACCCATAAATGCGGGCTGTAAAGGCAAGATTTTCTTCAAGAGTCATGTCTTCATAAAGCGAAAAACGCTGAGGCATGTACCCCACCTGTAGTTTGATCTGATCCGCCTGCGTCAGGATATCGAGCCCAAGGCAGGTGCCAGTGCCTTTATCCGGCGTCAGCAGGCCGCACATCATCCGCAGGGTCGTGGTTTTTCCTGATCCGTTGGGGCCAAGAAAACCAACAATCTGGCCCTCTGGAACGCTGAACGACACGGAATCTACCACAGTAACATTGCCAAACGTTTTGGTAAGGCCCTGCACTTCGATGGCGTTTGTCATTTATGGAAAACTCCCGTCACGGGCAGCCCCGGGCGTAGTTGCGCGCAAGACTCAAGAGGAACCGCTTCAACCATAAAGGCCAGCTTGCCCGACTCGTTACGCGAATAAAGCACCGGCGGCCTGTAGGCAGCCTCGGAAGAAACAAAATTTACGCGAGCGGGGATGCCTTTGCCGCAACCTTCGCATTGCAGCAGAATTTCCGGTTCTGCGGACGTCCAGCCAACCTGGGTCGGGGAAAGAAAAAAACGGGCCTTGATGTTCCCCGGAGGCAGCAGTTCCACGACAGCCTGTCCACTCGCTATGGTTTCTCCCGGTCGGTAGATGATATCGTTTACCACGGCATCGGCAGGCGCAATCGCTTGTCGCAGAGCCAGATTCGCCTCTGCCTCGCGCACAGCGGCCTGACGGAATTGCAGCATCTTTTGCGCGGCTTCAATTTCGCCTTCGCGCCCAATGCTCAGTTGGGCCAAACGCAGACGGCTTTCGCTGGCGCGGATTTTTGCCCTCGTGGCCGATTCCTCTGACCGCAGGCGCTCAACTTCATCCATTGACGCAGCACCGCTGTGGCTGAGATTCAATTTACGGCGATACGACGCTGCGGTGTAGGCAAGCTGGGCCTTGAGCTCTGCAATGCCAGACTGCAAGGCTTCTATTTCATCATTCCGTTCCGCAGAAAGTAGATTGGATACTTCCGCCTTTGCGGCCTCAAGCTCGGAGCGGGCCTTGTCCAGAGCGGCTTTTTCCCTGTTGCTGTCGAGGGTAAAAAGGGTTTCTCCCACCTTTACATGACTGCCGCGCGAAACAGAGAGGGTTTCAACAATACCGCTTGCAGGCAGAGAAACTCTGACAAAATCACCTTCAACATAGCCCTGAACTTCAGTATCTGACCGCCCGTAGCAGCCGGTAAGGAGGCTCGCTATGACAGCAGAAGCAAGAACCGCGCACTTCATTGAATTCTCCGCCATGAAGTGCGCTTTCTCTGCTGCGCGGATACCACGCTACAGAGAAAGCACACTTCAATGAGACCTCGGCTAAAATTTCAGCGTAAAATCAACACCGAACATCATTGGGTCAATAAGAGTCACCAAGGTGTTCTGGTCGTATGACGGGTTCATGGCGTTCACATAGAACTGCGAGGCCGTAGCCGCCTGATTCAGCAGGTTGCGGCCCCAGAGGTTCACCTCGTACTTATCGTTCTTGACGCCGAGATTCAGGTCAAACGTACCATATCCGGCCTGCTCAAGCCTGTTTTCAATGTCGTAGTAGTAATTTGAACGATAGCGGAAGGTCAGATCAATACCCGCCACAAGCTTGTCCCAGGGCAATTCGTACTCATAACCGACCGTGCTCCGCCCAGTAAACTTGGAGTGATACTGCTGCTGATTACCGCTGGCGTTGATGGTGCGGCCGCCAGCCGTTGCAGGGGCATTCTTAAAGTCCACATAGGTCGCGTCCGCATAGCCCACGCCAACGCTTGCATGGATACCGTTGTCAAACTTGCCGGCAAGGTCTGCCTCAAAGCCATAGGAACGGCTCTGTGGTGCATTGATAATGGGAGTCATGTTTGTGGAGGAATCATATGCCAACACCTGCTGGTCTCTCCAGTCAATGTAGAAGAGCGCGGTGTTCAGGGTAATGCGGCCATCGTAAAAGGAATTTTTCATTCCCAGTTCGTAGTTTACGGTGGTTTCTTCGTCGTATTTGAAGGCGGGCTTGTCGTAGAAAAGAGACGTATTAAAGCCGCCAGCCTTATAGCCGGTACTTACGCTGAAATAAACGTTATTGAATTCATCAAAGCTGTATTTGATGCCGCCGCGCGGCATCCAGTACAGTTTATCCCACTCCCCATCGTAATTCTTGATCATGGTCTTGCCAGGAATTCTCCAGTATTCATCAAGATACGCATCACCAAGGTTTGATGAGGTGTTAAATTCATATTCCTTTTTGTCATACCCCACACGGACGCCGCCAAAAACCTGCCAATATTGGTTAAAATCGTAAGAGGCATTGCCAAATGCGGCAACAGACCATGCATTTTGCTGACCACGCAAATCAATGCTGCCGTGATCGCCAGACAAGGTACTCGGCACCCAGGGCGAGCCCTTGTCCCAGCCATTAGTCTGACTGTTCAGACGGTCGGCGCGGTTAAAGTCCCCATAAACACCAGCAACATACTTGAAAGCTTCATTTTCCGGCGAGGCCAGGCGTAGTTCTTGCGATATCTGCCCAAAACTTTCGCTGAAAGTGCCGTATTTCTTGAATTGAAAGTTGGTAAAGCCCATCATCGTGTTATGCTGCGCATTAATTATGTCAAAGTAGCCTTTTGGACCGTAGGCCTGCTTGTAGTCCATGGCTGTGCTGCGATAGCCGGTGAGCGAAGTCAGCTTGTAGCCGCTGTCAAAATCATGATTGACTTCAAGCTTGGCGCCGCCAGAAGAGATATCGCCACCGGAAGAACCGTCCCAGTTGAAGGTTTTGTTTCCGTCATCATAATCCGTCTTGCTCATCCTGGCGGAGTCGTTGCGATACTGCTTCTGGATATCAGAGCTGAAATCGACGCTTGTATTTTCGCCAAGCATCATAAACCAGCTCAAACGGCCCTGATAATTATTTTGCTTGCCGAGGTTGCCCCCTTCGTAATTTTCCCAGACATGCCCGGTCTGATTGTATCCAAAGGCCACACGCACTGCGGCCTTACCGTCCCACAAGGGCATATTGGACATCACTTCTGTGCGATAATGCTCATAATTGCCAGCGCCAATGGTTATGTACCCCTCTTGCTTGCTCGGGTCGGCCTTCTTGGATGTGACATTGATTGCGCCGCCAAGAGTATTGCGTCCATAGAGCGTACCTTGCGGGCCACGTAATACTTCTACTTGCTCCACATCAAGCAGGTTGTTCAAATAACCGTGCGTTAGCGTAAGCGGCACACCGTCAACAAATACACCCACCGAGGGATCCGTTTCAATTTCCGCAGACCCCACGCCGCGTATGCTAAAAAATGGAGACAGAGAACCACCGACCTGTCCGGTTGAAAATGTTGCGTTGGGGGTAGCCGCGATTACATCTTCAAGCCTGGTCATATGCGATGCTTTCAGATCTTGGGGCGATACAACCTCCATGCTGATGGGTACGGCGTTTTCCGCCTCCGAGCGCTTTTGCGCAGTGACATGAACCACATCAAGGGCTCTTTTTTCTTCGGTACTTTGCCCTGCTGCATCATCCGCGAGTGCTGGCCCTGCCAGACCGCACAAGCCCATAATCATAACCCCCGCCACCAAAGAAACCCTTCTTCTTCGCGTCATTCCCCAGTTCTCCTCTCGATGCCGAATCCACATCGCAGACCGCGGTTAAGGTTTGTATTATAAATGCAAATCGTTACCTTATTTCGTTTTGAGGTGAAGTAACAAAGGCAATTTTGGAAAGACCAGCCTGTTGAGCCAGCGCAAGAACCCTCGCGATATTAGTGTATTGCGTTGATTCATCTGCATGAAGGTTGATACGTGCATCGCCGCCGTTTCCACGCTCAACACCTTGAAGTTTCGTAAGCAAGTCATCTTCTGTAACAGGCTTACCATTCATACTGTACGCGCCAGCGCCTGATATCTCGATAGTTATATCAGAGTTCTGCAACTCATGTTTCTGTGCATTTTCTTTCGGAAGATTGAGTTTAAAAGCCTGATGAATTACTGGCGCTGTGATAATGAATACAATGAGCAACACAAGCATGATATCCACAAGAGGAGTAACGTTTATGTCACTCATAACCTCGCCATCCATTCTTGCGCTCAAGCTCTTTCCGCCGACGTGCATATACCTTCTCCTTGTTACGGTTACTTGGTAGAGAGTGGCCGTTGCCCGGTGACAAGATAGGTTTGCAGATCTTGGGCAAACAGTCCCAATTCCTGCAGATTCCTGCGATTGCAGTTTGCTATGGCGTTGTTGCCAAGCACCGCCGGGATAGCCACAACCAGACCAAAGGCCGTCATGACAAGGGCTTCGCCAATAGGCCCTGCAACCTGGTCAATGCTCATCTGCCCGCCGCCGCTCAGGGCAATAAGGGTGTGGTAAATACCCCAGACCGTGCCAAACAACCCTACAAAGGGGGCTGTTGCACCTATGGAAGAAAGAAGAACCAGACCATAACTCTGGTAATATGAAATTTTATCCAGCACACTGGCCATTGAGCGAATGATCCAGTCCGCATGTGCATTTGGGTTCTGTGTATCCGCCGCAGTAGAACAAAACCCTTGAGAAGCATATCTCCCTTCAAGTGCTATCTGTTTCCACGGCGAAGAATTGTTGCAAATGTTATCAATAGATTCATCAACCGTATCTTTCATCCAAAAATATTTTGATCTTGCACGATTCTTTTTAAATTTCTGCTGTCTTAAAATCCCAATTACAATCACTGTCCACGATGCAATTGACATAAGTAAAAGTATTATGGCTACTGTATGGGTAACTGCATCGCCATGTCCCCATATACTTATCAAGTTAAATTTATTTTCCATTAATTTTCTCCTAATTAGTCAACGAAAAATCGACCACAACACTATATTCGTGATCTGCGGCCAGCCCGCCGATCTTGTACGGTTCAAAACGCCATACACGCACAGCGCTGCTCGCCGCATCATCCAGCCGGGAAAAACCGCTGGACCGCTTGACGCTGACAGCTCCGGCTGTCCCGTCCGCTTTCACCAGCACGTTGAGGACGACGCGCCCCTCCTCGCCCATGCGGCGGGAAAGCGCAGGATATGAGGGCTTGACCCTGCGAACCACTATGGCCGAGTCCCCACCAGATCGTAGCTGAGCGCTTTGCGAAGCCGGGCCCGTGACGGGCGAAGCATTTTCCGATGTCCGACCTTGCGCAGCATCAACAGGAGTAGATGACGTTTTTTTGGCTTCAGGCCGGGGTTTGGATTTGGGCTTGTCTTTCTGCTTGGGTTTTGGCTTGGGCAGGTTAACAACAGGCTGCGGCTCGGAATCGATCACCGGTTCAGGCTCAGGGTAAACTTCCGGCTCTGCAACCTGCGGAGCCGATGTTTCAACTACGGGTGATTCTGGAACAACAGCAAACTGAATTGAAATTTCAGATACACTTTGCGTTGTTAAATCCATCTGATCACTTGAAAAAATATATGCAATGCAAAAAAATACTAAAATATGCAATGCACATACTATCATAAAAGCTGGAAAAATATTTCTTTTAAAAGAATATAGCATAACACTCGTCTAATTATTGCATGTAAATACAGGTTATTAAAATTGTATAAAAAGAGATTACATCAAAATAAGCATAATTATTGCGCCATACCAACGGTAAAACTACAGATAGCAAAACTTAAAATAACAACTTTGATGCTCTGCCCGTCAAAAAATCAGCTAGGCAATCAGCTCAAGTTGTTAAACGAAAGCGATGATCAATTTCATCTTTAGTGAAATAGAAAATGGATGTCAATATCATTCACAAAATTATTCATTCAATCTACGAATAACCAGCGCCTGACAGGGCGATATACTTGATTGGAAACTATGTGAGGGGATGGGGTAGAGGTGAATCTCTCTGTGCAGAAAGGATTGTTCGCATGGCCAATAAGTTACTAATTGATATAAACCCTGGATGCCACACTCCTCTTTTTTATTCTGGATTTTCACGTAAGTCAGAGCTACTATGGGGTCACAAACGGGGTCACAAGCCTTCGCGAACAAAAAATAAATTACAACAATTTCAGACTGTTGAAATTCAACATATCAAATGGTGCCGAGTCTCCCCTTCGGCACCATCTTTTAAGAGTCGTTACAAGCAACAGCCTGTAACGACTCTTTTTTTTGGCTTGTGCCCAGCATAGGCACCAGACCAAAACCCGCCCTTGGGAGCTTATGGGGTCAAAGCGCGGGGTCAAAGGCACGACAAAATTGGGCGCAAGCCCGTTTTGCCGTTGCCAGGAGAAAACCCCATGCCTCACCTTCTTCCTGCCCTTTCCAACCTTGTGCCTGCCGTCGCCAGCAACCAGGATGATGACAAAAAGTCAGCCCCTGCGTATCTTTATTGCAAAAGAAAAATCTACTATTTTCGATATGCCTTTCCCGCCAACCTGCGAAAATCACTTGGGCGGGCCGAGTTGCGCGTAAGTCTGCAAACGTCCTACCTGAGGATTGCGCGATTTCGCGCCCGCATGCTATCCGCAGAAATTGGCAATATGATTCTTGAGGGGTTTATGTTGGATTATAAGGAAATACGCCGTCGCATGAATATCCTGCTCCAGCGCTTGCTGGAGCAGGACCACGCAGATCTTTCAGAGCGTAAAAACATCTCTGTGGGAAAGCTCAACATCACGTACGACCAGCTCAGGACGTCTCAAATCGAACTACTCTTGCACTGTAATTCACCACAATTGCTTGAGCAGATTGCGCCAGAATGCATTGTTGACTTGCTTCGTTCCGGTGCTTTCACACGAAATGAGCTTGCAGGGGAAAACTATCTGCAAATAGTGAAAGCATACAAAGAGATGCAGATCACCAGGCATCGCATCGACATTGCCCGCACCAAAGGCGATTTTTTGATGGAAGAAGAAGTCATGGGACGCGATTTTGGCAAGTTACCTTGCGACACCTCATGCACAGCACAGGAGCCACCTGCTTTGCTGGAGGTGCCTACGCACGTTCACCAGCAGCAGACGGGAGGAATCCTTTATTCTGAAGCCATGGAACGGTACATCGGCCAGAAACTTCAGGACGGTGAATGGCGTGAGCACAGCGTGAGGGACCACCGGGGACGCCTGGAAGAATTTCTGACCATTATTGGCGACAAGCCTATCAAGGACATCACCCGTTTGGACATGCGGCATTTTCGCGAAACATTGAGAAAGCTCCCACCTAACCGCTCACGAATTAAAGCATTCAGAGCTAAAAGCATCCAGGAGCTGCTCGACCTGAAAGTTCAAGACACGTTGAGTGTCACAACAGTCAACATTCTTGTAGAAGCCGTTGGAAGCATGCTTGCGTGGTATGTGCGCGAGGGGCTATTGGACGCCAACCCGGCAACCCATCTTCAGATCAAGGACAGCCGCCAAGCTATTGAACTGCGTCAGGCGTTCTCCGCCGACGAGTTCACAAAAATCTTTGCGCATCCCAAATTCGCGAGAAAGGAATTCAAATCCCCCTCTTATTACTGGATCCCTCTGATTGCCCTTTTCACTGGCATGCGCCTCGAAGAAATCGCTCAGCTTCACTGTGCCGACATCTATGAAAGCCAGACAAAGGGAATCTGGGTTGACCTTACCCCACTGCGTATACCACTTGTAAGTTAGTGGTTCCCAATGGGTTGCAGGTTATATTCTTTGCCCGAAATTCTTCCGGTGTCAGCCA
>NZ_ATUZ01000003.1 GCF_000420465.1 Desulfovibrio desulfuricans DSM 642
CGCCTCCGCAAGAATAATTTTTTCAAGGCTTAAATCAGCGACGGCTCGTCGCAGCCTAGCGTTTTCCTTTTCTAGTTCTTTCAATCGCTTGAGCTGCTCAGTCCCCATGCCTCCATATTCCTTGCGCCATCGATAATACGTTTGCTCGGTTACAGCAATTTTGCGGCAAGCCAGGGCAATGCTTTCGCCTTGTCCCACAAGAACTTCAACCTCGCGAAGCTTGAAAATGATTTGCTCTGGAGTAAATGCTTTGCGACCCATTTGATGCCCTCCATGGCTCCACCTTATACTAACTTTTTAGGCGGACCAGTTTTTTGGGGGCAGGTCAACTTACTTTCCTGAAATTTTAGCCAGAGATTCCGGCGTATTGCCGCCAAGCCGCCACAAACTCACATCGCCAAAACCAAGGCTGCGCCCCACATCGGCCCAATGCGCAAGGGTTTCGCCATCTGCATACCAGATTTCACAAACGCTGCCATTGGTGCCCCCTTTTGCAAGCAGGGGGCTGCCGGGCGTGTTGTCTGCCGCCTTAAAGTACAGGGCATGGCTGGCTGGGTCGCGCTTGGGCTGTATGCCCGCGCCCTGCGCCCATGCGGTGGCCTTGCGCTCGGTAAGATCCACAACGCCCCGGCCCGTCCAGGCAAAACCGCCCGCAGAAAGCGCCAAGCCCGGCTTAACAGGCCAGTGGGCGCACCATTGGGCCAACTGGCGCAAAAAGGCATCGTCAGCCTTGGCCCCCGGCCCGTTGTGCCCACCGTGCAGGTTATAGGCCATCACCACATACTGCGGGCCTGCGGGCAGATTGCCTTGCAGGTACTTTTGCTTTGGTTCCATGACCAGCCGCAGCTTTCTGCCCTGAGCAGCCAGCGTAGCGGAAAGCTCCTGCGCGAATTGCAGCAGCCGGGGCCAGTCATCCATGCTCACCCTTTCGTAATCAAGCTCCAGCCCGGTAAAGGGATAAGCCGCCAGCAGGGCCAGCAGATCGCTGCGGTGCGCGGCGCGGCTGGCATCCGTGGCCATGAGCCTGCTCACAAGGGAGGGATCTTTTTGCACAGATTTGCCGGGGGCTTCAACCACATCGTTAACGACAGAAAGAAACACGCCCTGCGCCTTGTTGGAGCTTTGGCCCAGTGAGGCGGCAAGCCCGCCGCGCAGGGCCTTTTTCATGTCATCGGTGAGGAAGGGCCTGCCCTGCCTGTCAAAATACGCGGCAAACATGAGCGCGTTTTTAAAGTTGCCCTGGCGCAGTTCTGCAAGCCCGTTGGGCATGTCCCAATCCGCCACCCAGGCATCCGCTGCCATGGCCGGAACCGAGCAGCACAACGCAAGCAGACCCGCATAAACGGCAGAACGCAGATATTTCATAGCAACCTCCCCGGCGCAACGGCCCGGACGGATTTGACGCATGGGCCAGACGGCCCGGCGCAGCACGCTGAATGCTTTTTAAAAAACGTATTGCAGGTTCAGCGAATATTCATCCATGTTGTAATCGGGCAATTCCATGCGCCTGTAGCCAAGGGCAAGGCTCCAGTTATCGGCAGGAACCCAGTTCAGATCAAGGCTGTAACGCAGAACCTGCTCCCAGTTTTTGTCCTTGGATATTGCTGTGCCGTATCCGGCAAAGCCGCGCACGTGCATCTGGTCAAAAAGCGCCACATCAAACGAGGCCACAGCCATATGATTAACGTATTCCTGCGGCGCGTAATAGTCGGCAGGATTCCTGTCGCTGTCGGCGGCGCTAAACAGATAGCCTATCTGGAGTTGCGGCTTGTCCCACACAATATAGCGGGGGCTGACAGTGCCGCCCACAGTGCGGTTGCCATCCGTGCGCTGGGTGCCGAAAATTTCGGCCTGAAGCACACCCCAGTCCAGTATGCGGGCCTCGGTATTCAGACCCAGCCTGTCGGCGTACACGCCCTTTTTGACGCTTTCCGCCGTCTCGATTGACTGCCTGCTGTAGCTGAGGGTGTACGGCCCGTTGATGCGCAAGGGATCGACCGAGTACACGCCGCGCCAGGCGGCCCGGGCTTCCATAAAGGAAGAGCCGCTATCCGGCTGCACATCGCGCACCATCAGATCAAGCCAGTGCTGCTTGAAGGGGAAGTAGCGCAGCCCGATGCCCACAGCATGGCCGTGCAGCGAATTGTGATCGCTCTTCCACCACAGGTCGGAAACCGAAGCCTGGGCAGAGAGATTCTCCTGCAAAAAGGTGGAAGCCTTAAGTTCGTATTCCGCAAAACTGCGCCCGGCATTATCTGTCCAGCCGTGAGGGCTGAACGTGGCTCTGGGCCGCAAAAGCCGCTGCGCGCGATCGAGCAGTTCGTCCGTGCGCGGATTATCCGGGTCAAGCCTTTTGGCTTCGCGCGCAAGCTCGTTGGCATAGGGGGCATCTTCGTCAAACAGGGCGTTGCTGGCGCGGTAGTAGGCATTATCCGCAGGCGAAAGGCCAAGCGAAGCCGCACGGGCAAAGAGCATTTCCGCACGCGGCAGCTGACCGTGCCAGCTCGCCAGCAAGCCCTCTGTCTGCACCGCAAGACGCGTGGGATGGTTCTGCGGCATGGAGGCGATGGCCTTGGCGTCCAGCTGCGCATACACGTTGCGCACGGGCACAAACAGCGGATCAAGGCTGTTGGTGTGATAGCCGTTGGCAGTGGGCACAAAGGCCACGGCAAAGACCTCGCGGGCAGCCTCGGTATAGGCCTGCCGGATGTCCGCATCGCCGTTGAGGCTGATCTGCCCGTAATCGCCGCCGGGGTACATCCACGCCGTCACCGCAAAGCCCTGAGACTGCGCGAGCTGGCGCGCCTCGGCCATTGCCGAAGCCCAGCGGTTTTTCATTTCGTCGACAGTTTCAGGCCGTCCGTCCACCATTGCGCGCCGTGCCCAGAAGCCGCCCCTGCGGCCTGTTACATCCACAATGGTGCGGCCCGAGGTATCCGTGAGCGCCAGTTCCCAGCGGCCTGTGGCCACAAGCCTGCGCAAGAGCGCAGTATTGGGCAGGTCGTCCGGCGTGCCGGGAATAAACGACTGCCTGCTCACCAACAGTACGGCCCTGCCGCCACGTTGAGCCAGAGCGGCGTCTATGGCTTGCAATTCTTCAGGCCGCGTCTGCCCGATGACGAGCAGCAGAGGTATTTTACCCGGCGCAACAGTGGCCGCGTCAGTGGGTGCAGGAGCCAGAAACTCCGGCAGGGAAACCGGCCGATAGTTTGCGCCAAGCTGATCCAGATAAGCGGCAACATCCTGCGGGGTATAGCTTTTGCCGTCCGACTGCGAGGTAATGTTGGCAAAGCACAGGGCCATGCCCGCCCCGTTTGGCCCACGGGCCGAAAGGGACTGCACCATAGGCAGAGCACGGTCAAAACGCGACACTGCGCCGGAATGCACGGCAGACTGCAACTGATAGTGCATGTCGTAGGGATATTCCTGCGCCATATGGCGGGAGATTTTGGCCGTTTCGTTATAGTCGTGCCGTTGCAGGGAGATATCCAGCACGCTTTCCAGCGCATCGCGCTGTATGGTGTTGCGGGCAAGCAGGCCTTCGGCATGCGTCTGCGCATCATCAAGGAGCGATCTGTCGGGCTCAAGCGCAGCCTGACCGCCGGAGCGCAGCTCCGCCAGTTTTTCCCTTTCCTGCGGGGCAAGGCGTTCAGGGTCAAGCGTACCTCGGGCAATCCGTATCTGCTCACGCTTGAGCTTTTCAAGGCGGTCAGCCTGCATCCTGTATTCATCGCGCAGGGAGCTGTTGTACAGCGACTGCACATAGGCGGAATCCGGATCATCGGCCAGATAGGTCTGGGCATAGCCGCGCGCCGCCGGGTAGCGGGCTTCAGCCAGTGCGTCTTCGGCCTGACGGCGCAGGGCCGTGAGTTTTCCCGGGTCTGGCAGGCCGCTTTGCTGCAAAATGGAAGCCGCCTCGGCCCAACGGTTCTGGGCGCGCAAAGCCGCCACCAGCAGCGGGGCCACTGGCCTTGTGGTTGCCCCCTTGACCATGAGGGAACGGAAAATCGCCTCTGCCCGACCGGCATCGCCCAAGGCAAGGGCGCACTGCCCTTCATACAGCCGGGCGGTAGGCCCTGCGGCATTTTTGAATTCGCCGTAAAGCGCACGGGCGCGGGTGTAGTCTGCCACCGACATAAAAATATTGAAAACTGCGTACCGCGCGGCAAGATTGCCGGGTTCCGCGCGCAAAAAGCTGTCAAAATGGCGCATAGCCACATCCGTCTGCCCTTCAAGCATCCTGATGCGGCCAAGAATGAATTCATGCCGGGGCGAAGCATTGACCGGTGCAGCATTCAGATGCATTTCCGCAGCTGTCATATTTCCCTGCATGGCGGCGGCAAGGGCCATACCCAAGTGAGCCTCTGGCAGATCGGGACTGAGCGTAAGTGCACGCTGCCACAAGGGCACCGCAGCCTGCGCGCTGTCGCCCACGGCAAGGCTGAAACCAGCTTCGCTCAACATTTTAGCGGCCTGTAGCGCGGGTATGCCCTGAAGCTGCCTGCTGGCCAGAAGCTCGGGGATCAATGCAACATTCTGCTGATCCAGCAGCTTACCCAGATATTCCGACAGCATGGAGAGATACAGCGACCGGCTCAACTGCAACTGCCCTGCCCCCGCATCAGCGGCGGGAATACTGACCGTGTGGCTTTCCTGCGGCGGATCAAGGGCGAGCAAGGCCCTGGCGCTGGTTTCCACTGCGCGGATGTCGCCGCCTTCAAGCGCGCCTGCGGCAAGGGCCAGCGCATACCAGGGCGCATTGGCGCCCGAGGGGGCAGCCATAGACCGCAACAGCGGGTAAGCCGCAGACCACTGCTTGTCCTTTATCAGATACAAGGCAAGGGAGAACACTGGCATTTCAGGGTACTGCAGGCGGAAAAGTTCCATGGCGTCCGCAGTTCTGCCCTGCTGCAACAGGACCGCGCACATGGAGGGGCCAGCCTTCTGCCCGTGCTGGGGGTCAAGAGCAATTGAATCGCGCCACGAAACATAGGCATCGTCTATTTTTCCGCTGTCCCACAGCTCCCAGCCGTTATTGCGCATGAGTTCGGCCTGCTGCTCCTGCGGAGCCCGCGCACCGCTGAACCCAAGGCTGGCAACAATCAGCCGGATGTCGTCCTGAGAGTGAACGGCGCTGACATCGTCCACATGCTCCACAACGGCCTGACGGGCTTTTTGCATGGCATCCCGATTTTTGCTCTGTCGGGCGAAGAGGAATTTGCCAAAGTTTACGGCAATGTTGCTGCCCCCGGCCTCAAGCCTCTGCTCAAGAGCCTTGAGTTCAGCGGTTTTCCCGGCCTGGGCAAGGCGGTAATAGAGCTGCCCCTGCAAATAGAGGTCGTGCGGGGCGATTTTTGCAGCCTTTTCAAGTATATCGCAGGCTTCCCTGATGCCGCCAGAGGCGGCGTAGGCATCTGCCGCGCGCACGGCCCAGACCTGCGGGCTGGAGGCAATGCGCCAGCCCTGCTCGTACACCGTAGCGGCCATTTTCTGCTCGTTGCGGTTCAGATAGGCTTGCGCCTTGATGGCGTTCAATGTTTCCTGACTAAAGCCCCGCGCCGCCGCCTGCCGATAAAAAACCTCGGCTTCGTCCTGCTTGCCAGCCAGTTGCAGGGCGCGGGCCGTCATGGCCTCAAACACGGCCCGAAGCGGCTCCGAGCCTTGCGGCCAGTCGTTCTGGCGGCGCAGCAGGGCTGCGGCAACAGTGCCATTGTTGGCAAGGCAGGCCTTGAGCACCGCCTGTTCCTCGTCAGTGAGCTTGCCAACGGCCCCTGCGGCGCGCAGGGCAGGCAAAAAGACCGCGTTGTTCTGATCCTGCCGTTCAGCCAGCTGTTTGAGAAGCTCCGGCGTTACCTGCACGGAGAGGCCGCTGAAAAACCTTGCCAGATCAGTGGAAAGCCCTGCGGAATCACTGGCCCGGCTGCTCTGGATATTTTCTGCCGCAAGGGCCGCAAGCCGCGCATCGTCCGGTCTGGCTTCAAGCGCCAGCGAATAGAAACGCGCGGCATCCTCGTGCCGCGACAGGCGCGAAAGCACAAGGGCCTTTTGCGTGATGAAGGGCAGAAAGCCAGGATCCAGATCCATGCCCTTGTCGATTTCGCCCAATGCTTCCGCGTACATTTCGCGGCTGATGGCATAGTTGGCGCGATTGTAATAGTAGGCTGCCGAGAGCTTTTCCGGTTCCGCGCCACTTGTCTGCTCCTGCCCCTTTGCAGAGTTGGCGCTTTTGGCAGGTTCCAGACCTCTAGGCTGATCGAGGCGCGCCCGGCTATCCCCAGCTGGAAATTCCTGCGCGCACACAGCGCTTGCGACAAAACCGCAGCACAGGGCCAACAGCAGACTGGAAGAAAGAATACTGCCGCGCATCAGTTGCCCCCCGCGGCGTACAGAACGCCCTTTTCTGCGGTAGCATAAAGGAAATTGTTTCGGTTATGCCTATGGGCAAGGGGTGTCCAGAGAGACTCGGGAATTTCCGCCCGCGTAAAATCAAGCAGGTAATGATCTGCGGACAAGGTAACGCCGGAGGCCGCAAGCGCTGCCGCCGCATCGCGCGTAAGGCGCACCACGGGCCGGTAGCCTGCGGCGGCAATGGCCTTGAGGGTAGCGGCCACATCCTTCCACGAGCTTTGGGCAAGGGGCTGCACCATGATGCCGTCCCACAGCCTGCGGCTTTGCTCCATGCTGAAGGGCGCCATCAGCAGCATGCTGTCGTTCAGAACAAGGTTGCCGGGGGAAAGAGCGGCAATGGTCATGCTACCCTCCGCCCTTGCGCGCAGCACCTGACGCGAAACCCTTTCGGCATCTGCACTGCTGGCACTGGCCCCGGCCGCCAATGGCACCACGCATGCGGTGACCTCCTGCGCCCTGGCCGGAACCACACTGCCAGAACTGGCACTGCCCGTGGACTCAACGCGCCAGAGCGAAGGAATACGCACAATATTCAGCGAGCCGAAACGCCCTTCGTACCCCTCCACATCGCCTGTGCCAAGAGCAACCGCCCCAAGTCGCAGTGTGGGCGAAACTGGCAAAAATCCTGGGCCGAGCGCCTTTCCATCAAGCAAAACTTTAAGTCTGTTGCCCTTGAGCAAAATGTCAAAACGCCAGGGGGGCTGGGTAGACATAGTTTCGTCCGCAATGGTGTACAGTCCCTGACCGGGAACGCGCTCCTGCACCAGCAGACGCGCCCCATGCAGGGTCACGCGCAAAAAGGCGCTGGGCGTGGCATAGCGCAGGTAGACGTAGCGATCCACGTTTTCCTTTTGCGCAATGGTCATGGACAGCGAAACATTATCCCACATGTTGCTGCCGCGCAGCATGACCGGGTCAGCCTTGCCCTCCTGCGGGGTCAGCACAATATCCCGCCCCGAGGCTTCCACCCTGGTGCGAAAGGCCATCCAGCTATCGGCGGTGTCGCCCTCTGCCAGTGAAAATCGTGTGCGCTTGGCAGTTTTGAGCGAGAGCACCTCAAGAAGGTGTTGCTCCGGCCAATCCGGCTTAATTTGAACGCGAGTGAGCGCAAAACGGTCATCCACTGCTGAATTGAACGCCGCCCCTTCTCTGGAAAAGGCCATCTGAAAATACTGCTGAACCAGATCGCGGTTAGCCTCTTTGACCGCATGCGGCATGGCCGCGTTGAAGGAGTTGGCTGGCATCATCACAAAAGCCTTGGGCGGCTCGGGCATGAGCTTTGCCAGCGGCTCGAACGAATCTTTATAATACGCCGCCAGCCGGTCGCGCATCTGCTCTTCGGTTTCCGCTGGCAGCCCAGTGGAATCACGCAAAAAATCTGTCAAAAAGTAGCCGGGCGTCACCTTGGGCATATTCTCGTTGATGGGCAACAGCCCAAGCCCCTGACTGCCCAAATCCCAGAAAGGGCTTTTTGCCAGCGCCGCCACGTTGGACTTGGTGACAAAAAAGTTGTTCCAGCTTTTCAGGGTGCCGGTTGTTGTAAACAGCGAGGCGTGCACCCCTGTTTTACCCATGATCTCCTGCCCAAAGATGACGGAGTCCTTGCGGCCTCCTTCCATCATAAGGTACAGGGCTTTCTCCGGCAGCGGTTCGCCATCGCGATAAAAGCTGATGACATCGTCAGTAGTTATCCACTGGTAGCCAGCTTTTTCAATGGCTGCCACATGCTCAGCAAACTGTTGGCGCGAGTTTAGCCCCGGCTTTTCATCGCGCGTGAGCGAACCGTAAGAAATGGCCGTAAAACCATCGCGTTGCGTCCACGATTCACGGTCAAACTGCGGCGGCCTGCCCCGCTCCATAAAGAGCTGAACAATAAATACGCACAGGCCGATCAAAAATGCCCATTGCAGGCATGACCGCAGGATCTTCCAGGTATCTTTGGAAAGCGCGCGCATGCCCTCTAGCCCTCACCGTGCTTACCGTGATCGCCTGACTGCCCCGCTCCTGCTGCAACGGCGCTTTCAGAGGGCATGACGAACATTTTTTGCTCGTAGCGCAGCTTTTCCTGCGCGGCCACGTCGGCGGAGGTATTGCGTGTGCCCCATTCCGACTTCCAGAACGTGAGCACTGCCACAGGGAGCTGCCACAGCAGTACTCCCAGATAGAACACGCAAAAAACAATGCCATAGGGCCACAGGTTGCTGCGCTTGAACAACAGATAGGAGGCGCTCATGAGCATGCTGGTGACAAGAATGCCCGCAAGGTATTTGTAGGGGAAAAGGCCAAGCTCAAGCGGAATGACCACCATGGTGCGCACAACCACCAGCGGGGCCAGCACGGGCAGCAAAAAGCCGATATAGAACGAAAGCGCCATGAAAGGCTCTTTTCTCCACATAAAGGAGCTGGCGCGCAGGGTTTCGCGCAACCACGAACGTTTCCAGCGCATTTGCTGCCTGATGAAGGTACGCATGCGTGAAGGCACAATGGTGGAACACACCGCCGCATCCTGATAGCCTGTGCGGTGGTGGGCAAGGATGTAGTTTGTGAGGCTTCTGTCGTCGCCAAACGTGGCCGGATAGCCAAAAAATTTCTGGTTGAGCCATTCATCAAGGTAGTGCAGCACAAGATCCTTGCGGTAGCAGGCAAGGGGGCCGGAAAGACAGGTAACGCCGTCAAAAACGGATTCCGCCGCCTTGATGAACCGAAAGGCCACATAGTAGCGCACGGCCTGCATCTTGGTGAGGGCGTTTGTCCATTTGTTTTGCACTTCTGTTCTGCCAGAGACAGCTCCCATCTTGGGGTCGCGGAAGGGCTGCACCACTTCCCGCACGGCGTCCGGCTCCAGAAAACTGTCTGAATCCACAAAGACCAGCAACTCGAATTTGGCATGCAACGCCCCTGCCGCAAGAGCGTGGCGTTTGCCCATGTTGTAGGGCTGCTCAATGACCACAAAGCGGTCGCCGGTTATTTCCTTGCGAATCTGCTTTTCTATGCGCCGCACACGCTCCATGGATTTATCCGTGCTGCCGTCGTCCACAAGGATAACCTCCAGTTTTTCCTGAGGATAATCCTGATTGATAGCGCACTGGATGGTTTTTTCAATCCATTCTTCTTCGTTAAAACAGGGAATGACAATAGTGACCCCGGGCGTAAAGTCAGGATCAACAGGAACGTTGCGGTAAAAAAAGGAAAAAACAAATCGGCTTACCAGAAAAACGGACGCAATAATCCCGTAGGTAAATACGGGCACGTCAAACATGAAGTAAAACAGGCTTTCCTGCCGCATGTAGGCAACGGCATATACAGAAAGGGCAAGCAGAATTACAGAGGTCGCAATCAGACGCAGCCACTTTTTCAGGCGCAGATAGTTATCCAGATTGCGCACAAAATTGACGGCAACCTTTTCTTCACCGTCTTCGCCAATCACAATACGCACCACCTCGGCGGGGATACGCACGCGCGATTCATACCCTTCCGGCAGGATCCCCGGCGGCATGGTAAAGCGCAGCACAAGCTTTTGCCCCTCGGCAGGAAGCGGCGCATCCTCAGCCCAATGCAGCAGCATGCCCGAAGACGAGAGGTCTTCGCTCAGGCAGCGCACCGGGGCGGATTCTTCCGAAGCATCATATACCGACACCAGAAGCTGGGCTTCATACCGCTGGTGAGCGCCACGCCTTGATCCGCCACGCCCGGGAATGTTGGGGGCGAGACGGCGATCACTCTTGGCCTTGGGGTAAATTTCAACGTCCAAGGGCAACTGGGGCGTGACCTTGGAAAACAATTTGGTGGACAACAGCATTCGGGCAACTCGGTTCAGGTGTGGTGGCGAAAAAGGGCAACACAAATAGTCAGATTTTTGATAATGAGTACTTAAAGCAAATTCCATACCTCGTCAAAAAAATACTATCTGTCCGCATGGCCCCGCCAACCTTGCCGTTACTGCCGTGACTTGCAAATCTTCAGCACTGCTGCATCCTCCGCGTCATTTGCTGAGGGCTCAAAACTGACAACTTCTCCATTGCAGTATGAAACCTGAAACATCTTTTCCGGCGCAGAATCGTCAGCATCGTCCTTATCCGTCAGGGCGATGGAGTATAAGATGCCAAAGTCGCCCTCGGCATTTTTGTAGGGAATGGCCTTTTCTATCCGAATCCTGATGGAATCAGGATTTTTGAAACCATACACCATGCTGTATGTCTCAAGATACCGTACAAGCACGTTGCGCAATATATCTTCATCCATGACCTGATACGTGTCGCGCGGAATGAACTTTTCCGTCATGGATTCATTATAGGCTAAAAACTTATCCGCACTTTCTCTTTCTGTATTGTCAATATACAGAAATTCCTTGCAATATGCGGTCAGCTTGTCTGGCTTGCTAACGTTTTTCTCGATATTTTCCGCCAGTTTCAATCTGTACAGCACATAGTTGGGGGGCAAGGCCCTGTATTTGATATTAATGGCGTTTGCTTCATCGAGGTTTTGAAAAAGATCGTTTTCAAATTTGCTTTGCGCTTCTGCCAGGTCGCGCCCCTGCATTTCAAGGTGTGCCTTGGCAGATTCGAATCCATAGGCTCCACCCGCAACGGCATCCTCTTGGGAGGATGATGCGGCTAAAGCCCTCTGGCCTAGGCAGAGGATCAACAGGGTGGCGCACCAGTAAAGAAATCTTGCCGTAAGTTTCATCCAGCGCCTCCCTTTACTGTCCAGACAACAATACTAAAAAGATAAGAAACAAAACAAAAATGGCCCAATCTGATAATAAATATCTACCCTAGTCTCTAGCGCAGGGCAACAACATACACTGGCCGATAAGTCAGCCGGACCCCCCGCCCAGTGCTGTAGCGGGAAGTGTAACCGTCAACAAACGCAAGATACTTGCGTTTGTTCCAGCCCACAGACTTGATGCCCGTTACGCCAGTATGCCTCAGATGCAGCAGCACGTCATGCGGGCTGGCAAAATCCAGCGTGATTTCGCCCTGCTCCATTGCAACCAGATTAAAATCCTGCTCAAGATAGCTTTGCAGAGCGGCAGCATCAGGATAGTCCAGCCCAACACCCGTAAGCTCGGCAACTTCGTACAGGTTGCCGGGCAAAAAACTGCTGAAGGCCAGTAGCCCGCCCTTGGGCAGATACCGGGCGCAACGGCGCAAAAACCCTTTAACATCTGCAAACCACTGCACGGTTGAGGCACTGCAAATGGCGTCAAACGGGCCGCAGAAGTCCAGCGTTTCCGCATCGCCTTCGCGGCAGGAAAGCACGCCAGGCTGTTGTTGCATGAGGGCCTGCACTTGCGGGCTGGTATAAAGATCGTTGACAGTGAGGCTGCTGGGCTGCGCGCTCAGAATATGCTGCGTCAGCAGGCCCGTGCCCGCGCCTATTTCCAGTATGGCTGCACTACGGGGAAGGTATGGTGCTGCCAAAGCCCAGAGACGCGAGGCAATTTGCCGCTGGGCCTGCGCCTCAGCATCATAACTTGCGGAAGCAGCGCTGAAGCGCCGCCTGACAAATGAAGCACTCATGGCAGTTCTACAGATACAAAAGGGATATCCGGTATATAGTGCGGCTCGTCCAGCTCCAGCACCGGGATTGCAGACCAGGCTTTGCGCATGTTTGCAATGGGGAATATCCTGTCCTTTTTGCCCAGAATTGCCATGTTCCAGCCAGTAAACTGCGCCCTGTCTCTGTAGGCAGAGCATTCCTTGATATGCCGCAGTTCCGCCAGCAGTGAATCCACCGTGCGTGCCAAACTGTGTGGTGATCTGCGCGCTTCAAACACGGCCCGGTGCGCCCCGCACATGCGCCGGTTGAAACGCTCCACGCTTTCAGCGGAAAGGTTCTCAAGCGTGGCATCATAGACCGCCACCGGTATGCCAAGAGTATCATCAACAGGCGTGAGCGTTCCGTTAATGGCAAGGGCGCTGCTCACAGCGCAGTGCAAGCCCGGCAAGACCAGAGACGCCGCGTACACGCCAAGCGACCACGCCCGCACCCGCACCTCACTGTAAGGGCGCAGGGCCTCCGCATCCAGCGCCATGTCAGAATAGTCATAACACACGGCAAAATCGCAGTGCGCTGTATGCGGGGAATCCGCAGCCCAGCCAAAGGGGCGGCTGTCCATGCCCCACCCGGCAAAAAACAGTTCCAGGGTCGGACAACCGGCGCGCCGCAGAAAATCAATATTCATGCAGCAACCTGCGCAGCAGGGCTATGAGGGATTCAACCTCCTCACGCGCGGTTCCGGCAGTGAGCGAAATGCGCAGGCGCGAGCTGCCCGCAGGCACCGTGGGCGGGCGTATGCCCATAATGTAAAAACCCTCGCGCTGCAAATGCCCGGCAATGGCAAGTGTGCGCTGGTTTTCGCCCGTAATGACGGGCACGATCTGCGAGGTGCTGCGCACCGACTGCCCAAGGCCATCAGTAAAGGCATGCATCATGCCCGCCAGCCCGGCAAGATGCTCCCTGCGGGCCGCCACCTCGGCGCTGGCAAACTTTGCAAGTACAAAGCGGCTCCAGGCAATATTGACCGGAGGCAGGGCCGTGGTAAAAATAAACGGCCGCACGGTATTAACAAGGTATTCCCGCAGGGCTGACGAGCAGATCACATACGCGCCCAGCGAGGCCCAGGCCTTGCCCATTGTGCCTACCAGAAAATCAATATCCGCCGCGCAGCCCTGCTCCTCGCAGCAGCCAAGGCCCTTTGCGCCGCGCACACCCACAGCGTGGGCCTCATCAACGTAGAGCTGCACAGTGGGGTTGGCCTTTTTCAGCGCCACCAGCCGGGGCAGGTCGCAGGCGTCGCCGTCCATACTGAAAATGGATTCAGTGACAATAATGATGTTTTCGTAATCCGCAACGTGTTTTTGCACCAGCATTTCAAGCTGTGCGTAGTCATTGTGCCTGAAACGGATGCACTTGCCCTCGCTCATGCGTATGCCGTCAATAAGGCTGGCATGCACCAGCTTGTCAGCCAGAATAAGCGTGCGGTTTGTACACACGGCGGGCAGAATGCCCTGATTGGCGTGGTAGCCGCTGCCGAACACCAGTGCGGCCTCTGCGCCGTAGGCCGTCGCCAGTTCCCGCTCAAAGGCCTCCTGCTGGTCGCAGGTGCCCGTGAGCAGGCGCGAGGAACACGCCCCCATGCGCAGGGCGGAAACATCCTGTTGCGACCAGAATTCCTGCCGCAGGTCGGCATCGTCGCCAAGTGAAAGATAATCGTTGGAGCTGAGGTTGATGAAGGGCGCGCAGGCCTGCTCCCTCTCGCGCTGCACTGCGTCAATATTGCGCAGGGCGCGCAGACTGCCGTTTTGCTTTTTTTCATCAAGCCACTGTGTATATTGCATCATTCTCTGTCCGTTAGGCGTCTCTCGTCTGACAGCAAGGGGCCAGCCGCGTATCAAAGGTAAGCAGAAAACATTGAAAGAAGCGGCGCAAGCGGCCGCCAGAATTACGGCGCTGCAAAAAAGCAGTCGCTCCCGCAACAGGATATCGTCACCCTCAAAAGGCGACAAGTCAATTGCGCCGTTGGTCATGCCAAGCCCTGCGCCTGTGCGGCATATGGCTGAAAACAAAAACGCGTGGCCTGACAGAACAGCGCAACTACGCTGACCAGATTTTGTGGGGGAATATAAAGGCAATTGTCCGCTGCCGGACAATTCAGTTTTTTAGGATTTGCTGTTGCCCTCGCAGGCATTGATAATGCGGCAGGCAGCGCAGGCAGCGCCGAAGCCGTTATCGATATTGGTTACAGTGACGCCGCTTGCGCAGGAGGTGAGCATGCCAAGCAAGGCGGACAGCCCCGCAAACGATGCTCCATAGCCCACAGAAGTGGGAACCGCCACAACGGGTTGGGGCACCAGACCGCCGACCACGCTCGCCAGTGCGCCCTCCATGCCTGCAATCACAATGACGGCGCGGGCGGCAAGCACCTCGGGCAAGTTGTTGATCAGGCGGTGGATGCCCGCCACGCCCACATCTGCAAGGATTTTGGCGCGCACGCCAAGCATGCGGCAGGTTTCACGGGCTTCCTCCGCCACGGGCAGGTCAGAGGTGCCCGCGGTAACAATGGCAACTTCACCCTGCTTCCATACAATGGGCTTGACGACCAGCGTAAGGGCGCGCCCAAGAGGATTGTATTCGGCATTGGGGCATACAGACTGCACGTGGGCCGCCATCTCTGCCGAAACCCTTGTGCCCAGCACATTGCTGCGGTCGCCCACGCGTAGGAATATTTCGCCCACCTGCTCAGGGGTTTTGCCCTCGCCGTAAATGACCTCAGGAAAGCCATTGCGCGCCGGGCGCTGTAAATCAAACTTGGTGTGCCCAAGGTCAAGCACCGAACTCTCGCGCAGCAGATTCATGCCATCGGCAACAGAGAGGCTTCCGTCCCTGATTTCAGTGAGCAATTTTTCCAGTGAACCACCTGACATTTCTCTACTCCAACATGTCCGGGCTTCATTACCCGCGACCGTAATTTGCCCCGTACAATTCGTAGCGTCAAGATTACGCCAGAGCAGGCAGAATCATCTGGCTGGGCCAGCGACCGCAGCTTCGTCCGCTTCCGCAAGATGTACCCGCAGCATATTGGGCCGCTCGGTACGGCGGTGCCCAATGCCATAACCGGTGCTCAGGGTTGTCATGGCCGGGGCTGCCTTGAAGGCATGGGCCAGAGTGGCAATGATGGCCGCCCCCGTTGGCGTTGTGGCCTCATGCTCCACCCCGCCGCGAGAGGTGGGGATTCCATGAAGAATCTCGACTGTCGCCGGTGCAGGAACTGGCATCATGCCATGCGCGCAACGCACAAAACCGCCGCCAAGCTCCAGGGGCGAAGACCACACGGCATCAACATCAAGAGCATGAAAACAGATGGCCGCGCCCACGATGTCCACAATGGAATCGGTAGCGCCAACTTCGTGAAAGTGCACGTCTTCCAGAGCCTTGCCATGCACCTTGGCTTCTGCCTCGGCTATGCGGCGAAAAATACTCAGGCTCGTCTGTTTGACCGGGTCTGCCAGTGTGCTTTGCGTGATGATAGCCGTGATGCCGGCCAGATTCCTGTGCAGCAGGTGACTGCCCTGCGCGGGGCTGTGGCCATGCACATGGGCAGGTGCAGCAGCATGCGTATGTTCATGCTCGTGGATGTGAGTGTGTTCATGCCCGTTCTCATGGTTGTGGTCATGCACGTGGCTGTGCCCGTGCTGTTGACCGTTCAAGTGCACATGAACCTGCATCCCCTGAATCCCGCTGCATTTTTCTGGCTGACACTGGAGCGCAAACTCGTCATCTATGGCGAGCTTTGCCAGTTCTGCCTTCAGGTAATCGGGGCTGACCCCAAGATCAATCAGGGCGGCCAGATTCATATCGCCGCTGATTCCGGCAAAACAATCGTAATACAGTATCTTCATAAAGCCCCGGCAAGAAATGTGCATCTGAAAAAAGAGGGGCAGACTGCCGCCGCCCGTGCGCAATATAGGTATTTTGCCCGCAACAGGGAATAGACAATACGGCTCGATTCTTGCCTATTTCTGCATGATGGCGGCGATCTGTCACACCACAGGGGCTGCTTCTACACGTTCTTGCCCATCTCAAAAGCCTGCGCCATGCTGGGCAGACCTTTCACATCGCCCTTATTCCACGCGCCAACGCCGTACACAACGCCCTTTTCTACCGATCCCTCAAGGCAATAGGCAAAACCTCTGAAGCACTCGATAGTTCGCTCCATATGCGACAAATCAGTGTCCGCTGCGGCAATAATGTAATACATGATCTTGTTCTTGATTTCAGTGTAGCGAGCAACCGTCCTGTCCATGAGGGCTTTTATCTGCGCACTTACAGAATAGAAATACACGGGCGAGGCCAGCACAAGAACATCGGCCTTGATCATTTTTTCCAGCATGGTTTCCATGCCATCCTTTTGCACACAAGCGCCCTCATGGCTCTGGCAGTATCCACAGCCAAGACATGGAGCGATTTTATGTTCCTGCACAAAAATCTTTTCCACCTTATGGCCTGCCTCCTGAGCTCCAGCCATAAACTGCTCGCACAGCAGATCAGAATTGCCGCCCTTGCGAGGGCTGCCGCAAAAAATCAGGATGTTTTTCATTACTCGCTCCATATGCTGATTTGTGGGTATTTCATCCCTCGCCAGTTGCTGGTCAGACGCCGATTTTAGCTATTCAAGGGCATCTTTATGAACTTCAACCTGAATATTTAAACCATTACTTTAACTTTTTGTCAGGCATTTTTGCGGTCAACCTGCCTCTGCGTCAGGCACGCAAACTTGCTCGGCTTGGCCTAGCCGCTGCTCTATTCTTTTAGGAGTCCTGGCTAAAAGCGTATAGTCCGATTCTCTCAAATTATTGCCTGATTGTACGATGATTCAAACTATTGTGTTGTTTTTATCCGTCCTTTTCTGGTAAAAAACCAGAAAGGGAGAACGACCATGCCCCAGCAAGACAAAGAAAAATGCGACATGCTGAATATTCAGCGGCAGGCGCTGGCCCGCAATATTGCCCGCCAGACCGAGCAAAACCACCGCCTGGAAACGGCAGTGCCGGGGCTTGTGCTTGTGCGGTATGAAGCGCCGACCCAGCCCGCAAGCTGCATGTACGAGCCAACTATCTGCCTTGTTGCTCAGGGAGCCAAGCGCGCTATGCTGGGGGATGAAGAATATCTGTATGATGCCAACCACTACCTGATTTCATCTGTCGGCTTGCCGGTGGTGGCAAATGTGGTGGAGGCCAGCCCGGAAGTTCCGTTATTGGGCATGGTGCTCAAGCTTGATATGCGCATGCTGGCCCAGATGATGGTGGACAGCAATCTGCCGGTCACGCGCGCGGCAAAATCCGGGCGTGGCATGCGGGTCAGCGAAGTATGTATGCCACTGCTCAACGCCTTTCAGCGGCTGCTTGACCTGCACGATCACCCGCAAGACATTGCCGTGCTCTCGCCTCTGATTCACAAAGAGATACTTTACCGACTGCTTCTGGGCGAGCAGGGGCATTACCTGCGCCAGATTGTGGCAGCCGGCAGCCACGGCTTCCAGATTGCGCAGGCCATTGACTGGCTCAAGAAAAACTACGTCCAGCCCTTGAAGATAGACAGCCTCGCCAGGCAGATAGGCATGAGCACCTCGACCTTTCATCTCCATTTTCGCGCCATGACCAGCATGAGCCCGCTGCAATACCAAAAGTGGATGCGCCTGCACGAGGCCAGACGTCTCATGTTCATGGAGCATCTGGACGCCACCAGCGCCGCCTTTCAGGTGGGGTACGAAAGCCCCTCGCAATTCAGCCGCGAATATCGCCGCCAGTTCGGCACCCCGCCCCTGCGCGACATTAAGGGGCTCATCAGCACCCAAAGCGGCAGTTCCTGCGGCAACCACAAGACAATGTGAAGCAATCCGCACACTAAGGGCACTTAGCTGTACAGTTTTATGCGGTGGCAAGGCTCACGCTGTAGCTGGGCAACCTCCCCCGCCATGCCTCTATTTCTCCGTCTTCCTCTCCCGCATTTTTGATTGATATTGACTTTCAATTTCTTTTCCTTCATCTTCCTACTTCATCGGGTGCGTCTCCACGTACACACGCGCCCCCCTCAATCACTGCTATTTCAGGAAGAAACATGACGCCTTCACAGGTTATTTCCGCTTTGCAGACCCTCACCAGCATTCATCAGCCCGTATTTTTGTGGGGCGCGCCGGGCGTGGGCAAAAGCCAGATAGTATCTCAGGTGGCCGCCATGCGGGGCATGGCCCTGCGCGACATCCGGGCCGTGTTGCTTGACCCCGTTGACCTGCGCGGCTTGCCGCGACTTACAGATGCGGGAACCGCCGTCTGGTGCCCGCCAGCCTTTTTGCCGGGCCCGGACGACCCGCCGCAGGGCATCCTGTTTCTTGACGAACTCAACGCCGCCTCGCCGCTGGTGCAGGCGGCCTGCTACCAGCTCATACTCGACAGAGCCATTGGCGAATACCGCCTGCCGGATGGCTGGTCCATTGTTGCGGCTGGCAATCGGGAAAAGGACAAGGCCGTCTCGTACCGCATGCCTTCTGCTCTGGCTAACCGCATGGTGCATCTGGAGTTTGACGCCAGCCTTGACGACTGGCTCGCCTGGGCGCAGGGGGCTGGCATTCGCCACGAGGTCTGCGCCTTTTTGCGTTTTCGCCCTCGTTTGCTGCATGATTTTGACCCGCAGCGCATGGAAAAAGCCTTTGCCTCGCCCCGCTCGTGGGAATTTGTTTCGCGCATACTGGAGGCCGCACCCGCCCGCGAGGTGGAATACGAGCTGTTTCAGGGCACGGTCGGCCCCGCAGCCGCAGCGGAGTTCATGGGCTTTCTCTCCGTATGGCGCGAGCTGCCCACGGTGGATTCCATCCTGGCGCAGCCCGAGGCCGCTACAGTGCCGCAAGAGCCCGCCGCCCTGTACGCCACATGCGAGGCCCTGAGCCTGCGCGCGGCAGAAGACACCATGGATGCCCTCACCACTTATGCCGAGCGCCTGCCCGCTGAATTCAGCGTATTGCTGATGCGCGATGCCGTCTGCCAGAATACGGATGTGGTGAACACCCCGGCCTTCAACCGCTGGGCGGAAAAAAACGCGGAAGTTCTGCTCTAAGCCATGCACACATTCGAGAACCAGCAGCAGCCCCGCACAGTCAGCGCGGCTTGCGCTTCACCACTGTTGCATCAGCCGCCGCAGCTGCCAAACCAGCAAAAACCAGCCGCAGCCACAGCGGACACTGATGATGCAACCCTGACGGCCCAGCACTGCATCACGCGCGCCCGCGCGGCGCTGGTTATGGAGCATCCCTTCTTCGGCTCTCTGGCCTTGCGCCTGCGCTTCAAGGCAGACCCTACCTGCGCGGATATGTGGACAGACGGCAAAACCCTTGGCTACAACCCTGCATTCTCCACGGCCCTTTCGCAAAAATCGCTGGTGGGGGCAATGGCGCACGAGGTTCTGCATTTGGCCTTCGGGCATCATCTGCGCCGCAAAGGCCGCGATGCAAAGCTGTGGAACCGCGCCTGCGATCTGGCAATCAATCACATCTTGGTGGAGTCCGGCTTTACCCTGCCTCAGGGTTTTACGCACAACCCGGCCTATGCGGGTATGAATGCGGATGAAATCTTTGACGCATTGGCAAGCCTGCAAGACGCCCCCACCAACAAAGGCGCGCAAAACGCGCAGGTTGCGCAGGGCGCGGAGCAGACAGAAGGCGCTGGCGCAACCGCCTTTGATGGCGGCAAGCAGACAGAGCAACCAGAGCAGCCCACCCCGCCGCAAGGCGCGCAAAACAACGAGCAGCAAAAGGACGCGGACGCCGACCCGCAATCCGCCGCTGGCAACAAGGCCGCAGCAAAGCGCGAAAAAGGTCGCCCGGAGCAATCAGAGGGCAAGACCAGCTTCACCGGCGAGGTGCAGGATCACCCCGATGCGCAAGGCATGCAGAACGATCAGGCCCTCAAGGCCGCAGAGCAGGAGGCGGATATAGCCATGATGCAGGCCATGCAGCGCGCCCGCAACATGGGCAGCATGCCCGCAGGTCTGGCCCGGCAGCTTGACAGGGCGTGGCGACCCAAGCTGGACTGGCGCACGCTTTTGCACCGTTTTTTTGAGCAGTGCGCGCAAAACGACTATTCGTGGACAACGCCCAACCGCCGCTATCTGTACCAGAACATCTACCTGCCAGCCCGGCGGGAGGCCCGCCTGCCCCACGTGGCGCTGGCTGTGGACTGCTCCGGTTCTGTGGACGAGCAGGCGCTGGCCATGTTCTGCGCAGAGCTTGCAACCGTGCTTGAGGCCTACGACACCACGCTCACGGTGCTGTTTCACGACACCAAGGTGCAGAAAACCCTCACGCTTACGCGCATGGACATGCCCGCGAGCCTTGCGCCCGTGGGCGGCGGCGGTACGGATTACCGCCCTGTGTGCGCGCATATTGAAGACGAGCGGCTGGCCCCCACCTGCCTGATCTGGTTTACCGATCTGGAGTGCGACCGCTACCCCGCCGAGCCGGAATATCCTGTGCTGTGGATTTGCAGCGCGCCGCACGAGCAGCAGCCGCCATTCGGCCAGGTGATATGCCTGATGGAACCCGCAGCCGCACTGGGCGCGATCTGAACAGACCGCCTGAGTCAGGTGCCTTAATTGATGCCAGCCCCCAAGCAACACCGCAGCCCCACACGAGGTCGCCATGCATATTGAATGGAAAATCACCAAGAAACGCGGCTACCTGCGGCCCATCCTGCAATATTCCGTGCGGCTTGAAGAACACGAAAAAGCCCTGGCCCTGCCAATAGTAAGCATAGTTTCAACTATTCCGCAGCCGGAAGAAGAGCGGCAGGATTACTGCTATCCCGGCCTGTTCGAGCGGGCGCAAGGATACACCCCCACCCGTTTTCACACCCTTGAGGCCCCATCGCACAAAGGGCATTCGTGGACGCGCAGCCTCATCCTGCCCTGGCGCGAAACCAACGAATACCCGGAAGTGGAAGAATCGTTTCAGCGCTTGCGCGCCGCCCTGGAAGCAGAAATTCAAAGGGCAGACAACAGCCAGCCCATGAGCGTGAGCGGCAGCGTGCAAACCTCTGCCGCCGCCAAGGTAATGCTTGCCCCCAACCTGCTTGCAGAGCGCCTTTTGCGCCTTGCCGCAGGAGCACAAGCCGCAGGGCAATGAATATAATGATGTGTTGCGGCAGATATGTGAACCTGGACATGCTTTTAATTAGCAACCTAACAATAAAAAATGGTTTACATCTTGCGCAAAAAAATCATCACACATCTATCAGCATAAAATATATGATTTTTTAAATATTGAAATAAACTCATAACATATGAGTATTATTTTGACATAATCATCATACGACTGTATATTCACCAAAATTTTTGTTTATACAGACAATACAAGTTATCTTCCAAGTCATAACTTGTTATTAGTCTGTTTTTCCTGCCTCATCTTCCTGCATCTCTTGATACAACGCACATCGCAAGACCACGGGCCTGAAACTGATAACGTGCCATAGGCTGACTGAGAGGCTGCTATGCGCATCAAGTACAAGGTTTGGTGCCTTACCGCTGCAATTATCAGCATAATCATTTGTGCTGATATCTATTCTGGTTATCGCGAAATTGAGTCTTCCATCCGCACAGAATTGCTGCGTGATGCAGAAGATTTCCGCGCCATTATCCTGTCCACCCGCCGTGTTTATCAAAAACAGTTCATTGAAAGCGGCCTGCCCGTAACCGATGCCACCATCGGCTTTTTGCCTGCGCATGCGCTTTCCAGAATTTCGGCAGAATTCCATAACTGGAGCACCAGCGGGCTCAGGTTCAGCAATGTGTCTGACAGGCCGCGCAATCCCGCCAACATGGCAAATCCTCTTGAGCTTGACGCCCTGGCATGGTTCCGGGCCAACCCTTCCGCCAAAAGCCGGATGGTTGAAGTGAAAGAGAACGGCCTTGCCTATTATCACTATACCAGCCCCATAAAAGTTGAAGAATACTGCCTGCGATGTCATGGCAAACGGGAAGACGCGCCGCAGTCCATTGCTGCGGCCTATGCGGACTCATACGACTACAATATTTGCGACCTCCGTGGGATTTTGAGCATCTTCATTCCGTCTGAAAAACTGCGCCACCAGTATTATTCTGAATGGATATTCCAGATTGTGATGCACATTCTGGGGTATCTTGTGCTTTTGCTTGCACTTGGCGGTCTGCTCAACAAATACGTTGTTGCCCGTTTGGCACGGTTGGAAGAAAGCACCAAAAAGCTCGCCGCAGGCGATTACAGCGCGCGGGCCGACACAATGGGCAAGGATGAAATTGGTGATCTGGCCGAATGCATCAACAGGATGGGCGCTGAAATCCAGAAGCGCGAGCAAACCCTGCGCGAGAATGAGGAGCGCTTCCGCCTGACCACAAACAGCATCAAGGACGCACTGATTCTGCTGGATTGCTCCGGGCACATCATCTTTTGGAACAAGGCGGCGGAGACTATTTTTGGCTATACGGCAGACGAGGTTATGGGGCGCGTTTTGCACGAATTTTTGGTGCCACCCCGCTATCGCAATAGGATGGCCGAGGGTCTGAAAGATTTCTGCCGCAGCGGCCAGGGGGATTTTCTGGGTTCTGGCGTTGAATTGAGCGCCCTGCGCAAGAATGGGCAGGAATTTGCCATTGAGCTTGCGCTGTCTACCATGAACATGCAGGGCAAGTGGATTGCCATCGGGCTGGTCAGGGATATCACAGAACGCAAGCAGGTTGAGGCCGAGCTTGCGGCCCACCGTGAACGGCTGGAGGCGCTGGTGGAATCGCGCACCCAGGATCTGATTATTGCCAAAAACGCGGCAGAGGCTGGCAGCGTTGCCAAGAGCGCCTTTCTCGCCAACATGAGCCACGAGATTCGCACACCCCTGAACGCCATCACGGGCATGATCCATATTTTACGCAAATCGGGCCTCACGCCCAATCAGGTGGAAAAGCTCACCAAGATCGAGATCGCCAGCAATCACTTGCTGGAAATCATCAATAATGTTTTGGAATTATCAAAAATTGAAGCCGGTAAGTTCGTGCTGCAACATGTGCCCGTGCATGTTTCTACCCTGCTTGAGAACATCACTTCCATTCTGGGGCAGAAGGCGCAGGAAAAAGGCATTGAGCTGATTGTGGACGCTGCGCCAGAAACCTGCCCCGTCTATGGCGACGACAGCCGGTTGCAGCAGGCCCTGCTCAACCTCGCCACCAATGCGCTCAAGTTTACGGATCACGGCTATGTCAAGGTGGCAGTGCGCCCGGAATCGCAGACAGACAGCACCGTGACGTACCGCTTTGAGGTGGAAGATACAGGCATCGGCATCAGCCCGGAGATGCAGCCGCGCCTTTTCAGCGCCTTTGAGCAGGCGGATAACTCCATGAGCCGCAAGTATGGCGGCACGGGCCTTGGCCTTGCCATCACCAAAAAAATTGCGGAACTCATGGGCGGCAAGGCGGGGATGACCAGCGTGGAGGGCAAGGGCAGCACGTTCTGGTTCACTGCCGTGCTGCGCAAAGACGCGCCCCCGCACAGCGAACCGACCAGAATCAGCGCTGAGGATGCGGAACGCACCATCCGGCAGAAGCTTGGCAGCAAGCGCATCCTGCTGGTGGAAGACGAGCCTATCAACCGTGAGATTGCCCAGGCCCTGCTGGAAGACGTGGGCTTTATCGTTGACCTTGCGGAAGACGGCGGCAAGGCTATTGAGCGGGTGCAGGCCGCTACCTATGATCTGATTCTTATGGATATGCAGATGCCGCACATCAACGGCCTGGAGGCCACACGGCAGATACGACTGCTCCCGGTGGGGGCTACCATCCCCATTATCGCCATGACAGCCAACGCCTTTGCCGAAGACCGGGAACTGTGCATCGAGGCTGGCATGAACGACTTTATCGCCAAGCCCGTTTCAGTGTCGCTGCTCTACCAGAAACTCTGCGCGTGGTTGCAGAAGAGGTGAGGGGGAAAACATTAAATCAAACTGTTTTGAGAAAGCCAAATTGCCTCAGCTCTTCATAAACACCCTTTATTTCACGATTTAACTGTGTAATATACTCAAGGGCAACTTGCGAAAACAAATCTTCACCCACATCAATGAGATGAATTTCAAACTCGACAGTAGTTAGCATCTGAATAATTTTATTAAACGCCATTTTTATGCCAGCGGGATTTTCTTCAGACATAGGTATAATAATGTTTTCACTACCAGCATAAATTTCTATCGAAAATTTATCCTCAGCGAGGACTACCTTTGCTTCATAACTTTCCATAGATTTTTCCTCTCTCCCCGAAAGCATCTTCGCCACCTTCTAGTGTCAGCATACTTATATTTTTCCAATCAAGAACATCTGATTCATCTGATATATTTATAAGTTTGTTTGTAAAAGGATTTCCCCAATAGGTTTTGTAGCCATCCAATCCATGGCACCGATAAATTGAACTATATGGCAATGTTCTAACAGCAATATTTGCATCATGGGTTGAAATAAACACCTTTTTTCCAACAATAGCCCTGCTTTTAATTATTGGAACAATTACGTCATTTATATAATCATTCCCTAAACTTCTCTCAGGCTCATCCAATATATAGATATCTTTATTTTCAGAAATTTCTCTCTGAAGTAATATCATTGATGATTCGCCAGTCGATGGAGAATAAGCCTTTCCATCCAAAGAGAAATATCTTTTGATCAATATCAAGTCATTAACACTCTGAATCATATCTATATCTTCCAATGACTTAATCTGAGAAATAGAATTATATAATCCACTTGAAAATGCATCTTGATAAACAGAGGCAAGAGCTAAAGCGAAATTTTTTTGTAACATTTTCTTAATGTTAGCAGCAAACGATCCATCTGTAATACTGCCATTTTGAAATTTAAATTCTGTGTTGAGCTTTAACTCCCCCTTATTTTCACCAAGATATCCAACCTCTTCCTCCTGCATAGGAATAGTAGTATTAAGCGCTTCCAGTATAACTTTTGCAGCAAACTTAATTTTGATCCGCCCCTTGGCGTAATCAAGAAACCCTGTAGTAGAAGGACGCTGAGGCGTTCCGGTTTTTAACGACACCGCACTTTTTACAACATCAATTGAAAAATTTAAAAAGAAAACTTCCTTCCAACTTAAAAAAGCCTCCCGCGCACCAGATTTTAATTTACCTTGAATCACAGAAAAATAATCAATAAATTCTTGTAAATTATATCTTGAAAGTAATTCCTGCACTGTATTACTTGATTCTATAAATTTATCAAAATCATCAAATTTTTCAATTGCAGAGCAATATTCATTAAATATATTATATATTTTTTCATAAACTTCATTTTGCATATCTTTTATTTTTATAATATTTGAATTTTTATTAGTTCTCTCAGTTTTAAAGAAAATAATATACCTATTAATTGGTGTTATATCAGTATCCTTTGATAATAAAATTAATTTTATTTCATTTGAGCAATCATTAATATTATAGTTCTTTGAACTAAATTCTAAATTAGAACATTTTATATCAAATTCTTCGTCAATCTTACGATCTGATGATGCATACTTTGTCGCTCTAATTCCATTGCGCATATAATATTTTTCAATAGCAGCCAATATGCATGACTTTCCTGTCCCCTTAGGCCCAAAAATAATATTTATGTCATCAAAAACTTTTAGTTTGAGCATTACTTCATCATCAAATGGAAAAAGATCCAACTCTGTTACATTTTTTTTATTCAAAATTGTATTAATAGTTGCAATATCCTTCTTAAGTAAAAGACAAAATTGCTCAAAACTATCAACTGGAAGCCTAAGCTCTGGAAGTTTAGTAGAGTTAATTTCATAATCTGACCAATCTTGAACATCTGAACCATAAATAGATGAGTATCCATGAGCTATATATATTCCTGCAGAAATAGCATTACTAACTTCTTTAAGAATTCTTTCAGGGCAATGAGTATTTGTGAATAAAAAATCTATGTCTTCTTCTGCAATTTTAGGATTTTTGTGATAATGAGGGATGTATAATGGGTGAAAGATTTCAAAAACACCGAAAACATCTTCTATCGAAATAGAAAAATCATCTGGAGATGTCTCTCCAATAAGATTATTAACAACATTTGAAAATTCATCCGACATATTAGGAGAAACAATAACTAACAAATGTCCACGATTATCACCACGAATAACGTCAATTTCAATCCCCGGCCAAACTTGGACTGCTCCATTAAAAATATTTTGAATTTCATCGAATTGTTTTTTATCAAAATGATTATGATTGGTAATTGCTACAATTTTAACATCAGTCGACAAAATTTTTTTACAAAAATCAGATGAACTGATTTCTCTAGTTGCTTTATCTCCAGTTTTACATTTTTTAGTGTGTGTGTGAATGTCAATTTTCATATCCCCAGTCCCTCCCCTGAATTTAGTAAAATGCACAAAAAATAGATATTGAATTATTCTCTATAATTAATTTTAAGCATGGCACAAAAATAGCAAGTTATAAAGTAATTTTTTATTCGTTAGCCATACATTTCCAATATCATCTTTTTACAACAAACTTGCACCTCGTTAACATGCACATAACATACCTATTTTATTATAAAAAATTGTAAGATATTGACGTGACATACATAGCACGGAAAAAGAATTGCTTTTCTTCAACTTAATTGGTTTGTTCGGCTCCTTTATATAATTGGCAAGGTGTGAGTCATAAGGGTGGCGTGAATTATTATTGGGATTGTGTAGGACAAGAAAAAAGGGCCACACGGAAATTCCGTGTGGCCCTTTTAAAATGGCTGGTGCGCCCGACAGGAATCGAACCTGTGGCCTACAACTTAGGAGGTTGTCGCTCTATCCAACTGAGCTACGAGCGCAATCCGAATTTTGTAGTAATTCTTTAGGGTCATGTCAAGCTGGGCATGACGCAGATGTTCTTACACCCAACTCCCCCGCTAGTTGCCGCCCCAAATGAGCAGGGCCAGTGCGCCCAGCGTGCCCACAAGCACGGCGTAGGCCTGCCGTGTGCGCAGCGACAGCACCGCCCCAAGCAGGGCCGCCACATACAGGGCCGACCACGTCACCGCCCGCAGGGCCGGTATGGCGTGATGCCCCGACAGCACCGCCAGCAGCATATAAATCAACCCAAAGCACGCAATATACAGCGCCGCCTGCCACAAGGCGCGGCACAGCCCGGCCCGCAGAATAACGCGCCCCGGCGATGCTCCCCCGCTGCCGCTCCCCCACGCCGCCACGGCGTCCACCATCGGGTTCAGGCTGATGCGCTGACGCAGTTCACACCAGCTTGCCGTGTAGGCCGCCATCATGGACAATATGAGCGGCAACAGCGCCATACCGGGCTGATCCAGCCCAAACTGTCTGCACAGGGGAAACACCAGCAGAAAGCTCAGGCTGCCATACGGCGGCACCACGCTGCCAAGTTCCAGCGCGTCAAGCCAGAGCAGTTCGATAATTATGCCAAGGGGGAGAGCCAGCGACCAGTCGCCGGTAAAAAAGCCCGCGAACAGGGCCAGACAGATGGGGCGGTCTACAAGGCCAACGATGCAGGTTGAACGCGCAGCGCCAGCCAGGGCAAAAAAAAAGCGTAGGGAGCCCCAGCAGCGAATAAATCAGAAAAGTTGATCATTGGGGCCTCGAACTGTCTCTGTGGGAACGCAGCGAAAATCAAGCTGCACAAGATGATCCTGTATAACGTGCAGGTCTTCCCTGTCCTGTGCGGAAAGGGCCACATGGGGCAGCACCTGTAGCTTGTCCGGCGCGTAGTGCAGGTTGCCCATGTTCAGCACCAGCATGAGGATGCCCGCATCACAGGCGCGCCGCGCATCCTGACAATTGGCAAACAGCACAAAACAGTCATCGCCGCATGAATTGAGCGTGGCCGCCAGTTCCTTTACGCTGATGAAGTGAGTCATCACGCGCTGCGGCACTGCCAGTTCAATTATCTGCTGCCGCATTATGTCGTTCGCAAGTTCGTCGTTGGCTACCACCAGGTGTCGCGCCCCTGTGTAGGGTAACCAGGCTTCGATGACCTGGCCGTGAACCAGGCGATTGTCCACGCGAAACCACATACTAGCTATCGGCTTTGTCACGGGCTTTGTTGCGCAGCATGCTGCCCGCAACCACAATGCCTTTTGCGCCTGCCTCGCCAGCGATGCGGGCCACTTCTTCAAGCTCCTTGTCGCGCGAGGTAAACACCTTGAGCAGCATGGGCAGGTTCACGCCGGTAACAACCTCAACTTTATGGGTTGCCAGCAGCGAAAGCGCAAGATTGGTGGGCGTGCCGCCAAACATATCCGTAAGAATAATGACGCCCGCGCCCTTGTCGAGCCGCTGGGTTGCGTCTGTAAGGCGGCGAACGGTTTCGGAAACCTCGTGCGCCACGTCAACACTGATGGAGCTGCAATCGCTCTGCTGTCCGAGTATGAATTCGGCGGTGCGCAGCATGGCCGAACCATAGTCGGCATGCGAAACCAGAATGATTCCAACCTGAGTCTTCTTGTTTTCGTCCGTCATGACAACCTCACGCAACAGAACGTGCCAGCTTTTTTAGCCAAGTTCAAGGTGCCGATGCTCCAGAAAAGCCGGATAATCAGCCTGCCGCAGCGCCTGTAAAATTTCTTCGGCCATTGCCACCGAGCGGTGGCGACCTCCCGTACAGCCCACGGCCACAGTTATGCGGTAGCGGCCTTCGGCCTCCATGAGCGGCAGCATAAAAAACAGCAGGTCAACCAGCTTGTCGCGGTATTCGCGGGCATGGGGCGAATTGAACACATAGTCGGCAACGGGTTTGTCCTTGCCGCTCATGGGCCGCAGCTCGTCCACAAAATAAGGGTTTGCCAGAAAGCGCAGGTCAAAAACCAGATCAGCCTCGCGCGGTACACCGTATTTAAAGCCAAAAGAAATCACGTTGACCCTTATGGCCCGCAGCTTGCCCTTGTTGCCGCTCCAGCGCTTCTGGATGGCGCGCCGCAGGTCGTGGATGGAAAAACGCGAGGTGTCGATGACAAGATCAGCCATTTCGCGCAGGGGGCGCAGGCTGCTGCGCTCTGCCAGCAGCGCCGCCTCAAGGCCCATGCCCTCGCGCTCCAGCGGATGCGGGCGGCGGGTCGAGGCATAGCGGCGAATGAGTTCCTGATTGTTGGCCTCAAGAAAAAGCAGCATGGGGCGGATGTTTTTGCCCGCAAGCATGCTCAGGCAATCGTTGATGTCTTCCACAAAATTGCTCTGGCGCAGATCCATGCCCAGAGCGATGCCCTTGAAGTGGCTCATGGAGGGGCGCGACATCATGTCCACCATTTCCATGACAAGGCTCACGGGCAGCCCGTCGACCACAAAGTGGCCCATGTCTTCAAAAACCTTGAGCGCCGTGCTTTTGCCAGCTCCGGAAAGGCCCGTGACAATGCACACCTGCACATCCACGCCGGGAACGGGCGCGTCCGCATCAGGCTTTGCGTCAAGGGTGGAATCTGTGGGGGGTATCTGCGCGGAATCCTTCATGACATTCGCCTCTTCGGGGTCAGATCGCCGTTTGCAGCCGGGGGTGTGCGCCACAGGCTTCTGACGGACGTTGCCAAATCCGCGCCGCGCTCAAGCCCGTGTAAAGGCCATTGCGCGGCAACCGGCAGGGGGATGCGCCTGAAACGGGGGCGAGCCGTTGCCAGCCCGCCCCCTCATTATGAACGCTTACAACACTGGGTCAATGAGGGCGTAGCCGCTCACCTTGGTGCGGTATACCACATTGATGCGGTTGTTTTCTGCATTAAAGAACACCAGAAACTCGCTGCCGATGGAATCAAGCTGCATGAGCGCTTCATCCAGATGCAGGGGCTTGGTGGCGAGGCGGTCGGTGCCGTCAACGGGCTGCTGCACGTCGGCTTCGGCATCGAGGTTGTAGGTAAACACGTCCACATCCGTATTGCGGGCGTGCCGCCGCTGGGCCTTTACGCGGGCCACCTGGCGCTTGATCTGCGATTCGACCTTGTCTGTCACAAGGTCAATGGCGGCATACATATCCGAGGTCTGTTCCGTGGCATTGATGTGCAGGCCTTCGCCCGTAACGGTCACTTCGCAGCGATGACGGAACTTGTCGACTGTCAGCACAACGGCAACTTCAAGGCCAGAGGCCTTGCCAAAAAACCGTCCCAGCTTTTCCATGCGGCGACGGGCATACTTTTTCAGATGTTCGGAGGCTTCAAAATTCTTGAAAGCAAATGAGATGTTCATAAGTTCCTCCTAGTATTGAGCCACTCGACGGGGAATCAGAAATGCTCCTTGCGCCTTGACGAAGATGGAATATCAAGCGCCGTGCGGTATTTTGCCACCGTGCGCCGCGCAATATTGACCTTGAGACGCTCCTTGAGCATTTCGCCGATACGCTCATCGCTGAGGGGGGATCGGGTATCTTCCTCAGAGATGAATTTCTTGATCAGAGCCTTGACGCTTTCTGAGCCTACCTGACTTCCGTCATCGAGTTCAAGGCCGCTGTTAAAGAAAAACTTCAATTCAAAGATGCCGTGGGGCGTTGCCACATACTTGTTGGTGGTAATGCGGCTCACCGTTGATTCGTGCATGCTGATGTCGTCTGCAATGTCTTTGAGAATGAGCGGCGCAAGTTTGGTCACGCCGTCTTCAAAAAATGGCTGCTGATGGCGCACAATGCTTTCCATAACCTTGTAAAGCGTGCGCTGGCGCTGGTACAGACTCTTGATAAGCCACGAGGCGGAGCGGATCTTTTCGGAGCAGTAGTCCTTTTCCTTCTCCGAGCCGCCAATGTTCATCTGGCTCATGGCCGAAAGCTGCAACTGGGGCAGGCCGTCATCGTTGAGCAGGATCACAAATTCGTTGCCCATCTTGTACACAAATACATCGGGGCTTACGTAGGTTGGCTCACCGCCGCCAAAACTTGCACCAGGCAATGGGTCAAGGCTCTGGATGATATCCAGATACTCCTTGAGCTCTTCCATATCGAGCTTGAACTTGCGCAGCAGGGGCTTGTAGCGCTTGGCCTCGAGGTCTTCGAGGTGCGATTCCACCAGCTCCACGAGGATGGGGTCGCGGGCGTAATTGAGGTTCTTGATCTGCACCATCAGGCATTCGCGCGCGTCACGCGCAGCAACGCCGATGGGGTCAAAAAGCTGCACCCTTTCAAGCACAGGCAGCACGGCCTCGGGCGCGACCTCGGCCATTTCGGCCACTTCTTCAATGGTGGCTTGCAGATACCCGGCTGAGGAGAGATTGCCGATAATGACCTCGCCAATGGCCTTCTGCTCTTCTGTCAGCGAAGAAAGGCGCAACTGCCAGAACAGATGTCCCTCAAGGGTGGGCTTGGCCGCATAGCGGGCTTCAAGAGGCGAAATTTCTTCGGCAAGTTCATATTCGCGCGACTGCGAAAGGCGGGGGGTGCTGGCAAACTCACCGAGGTAATCTTCCCAGTCGGCGTCCTTGGCCAGCTCCCTGTCGTATACTTCCTCCTTGGGCGCTTCGCGGCTTTCCTCGTGCTGCTCTTGAGAGGGATCGTCAGTAAGTGAAGATTCTTCGAGAAAGGGGTTTTCAAGCAGTTCCTGCTGCACAGTTTCCAGAAGTTCCACGCGTGAGAGTTGCAACAGCTTGATTGCCTGCTGCAATTGCGGGGTCATTACCAGTTGCTGTGACAGCTTGAGTTGCTGCCGTAGTTCCAGTGCCATGTGTGCTCTTTTGCCTTAACTAGCCATAGGACTATAGAATTATCTGTTTACAAGTACTGTGCCACATCTGCAAAAATTATGCAATAGCTAACAGTTGCAAGATCAGGTTCACGGCATCCCCAGCCAGCGGCAAGGGCTGCCAGCGCCAAAAAACCTGATTTGCCGCAGTTTTTGCGCCGTTGAAATAATCTGCGCACAAAAAAAGGGGAAGGCAATGCCCTCCCCTTGTTGCGCGATTTTGCGATACCCAAGCTTGGTGAAAATCAACAAGCCTCGCTGCGTTAACGCCGCGAAATTACACCTTGGCGAACTTTTTAGCCGCTCCGATAAATTCGCGGAACAGCGGATGCGCGTTCATGGGGCGGGATTTGAATTCAGGGTGGAACTGGCAGCCAAGGAACCAGGGGTGGTTCTTCAGCTCAATGATTTCCACAAGCGAATCGTCAGGGGCGGTGCCGCTGAAAACCATGCCCTTTTCGCCAAGCATTTCCTTGAAGGCATTGTTGAATTCGTAGCGGTGGCGGTGACGTTCATCGACCATGCCCTTTTTGTAGGCCACAAAGGCCTTGGTATCGGGCTGCACCTTGCAGGGGTAGGAGCCAAGGCGCATGGTGCCGCCCTTGTCGCTGCCCGCGTCACGTTTTTCAACGTTCTTGGTGCGGAAGTCGAACCACTCGGTCATAAGGTAGATGACCTTGTGATCAGAAAGCGGGTTGAATTCTTCGGAGTTGGCATCGTCAAGGCTTGCCACGTGGCGGGCAAATTCGATAACCGCGCACTGCATGCCAAGGCAGATGCCGAAGAAGGGAATATTGTTTTCACGCGCATAGCGGATGGCGGCAATCTTGCCTTCCACGCCGCGATAGCCGAAGCCGCCAGGCACAAGAATGCCGTGACAGCCCTTGAAGGATTCCGCGCAGTTGCTTTCGTCCACATTCTCGGAATTGACGTAGCGCAGCTCAACCTCAACGCGGTTGGCAACGCCGCCGTGAATGAGGGCTTCGTGCAGGCTCTTGTAAGCTTCCTTGAGGTCAACGTACTTGCCCACAATGGCAATGGTGACCTTGCCCTTGGGGTTGGCGCAGTCGCTCACGAGCCTTTCCCAGGCTTCAAGGTGGGCATTGCGCGCGGGCAGGCGCAGCATGATGGCCACCTTCTGGTCAAAGCCTTCCTCATAGAACTTGAGCGGCACTTCATAAATATTGTTCACGTCCACCGAAGAGAACACGGCGTCCTGATCCACATTGCAGAACAGGGCAATCTTGCGGCGCAGTTCTTCGGGGATGCTCTGCTCGCAGCGGCACAGGATGATATCGGGCTGAATGCCGATGGAGAGCAGTTCCTTGACGCTGTGCTGGGTGGGCTTGGTCTTGTGCTCCCCAGCGCTGCGCAGGTAAGGCACCAGCGTGAGGTGGATGTTCAGGCAGTTGTCGCGTCCAAGGTCGGAACGCAACTGGCGGATGGCCTCAAGAAAGGGCAGGCCTTCAATGTCGCCCACGGTGCCGCCGATTTCGATAATGGCGACATCGGGCGCGTCCTCGCCTTCAGAAAGGGAAAGCACCACGCTCTTGATTTCATCAGTAATGTGCGGGATCACCTGCACAGTGGCGCCCAGGTAATCGCCGTGACGTTCCTTGGCGATGACGTGGTTGTAAATGGCGCCGGAAGTGGTGTTGTTCTTCCGCGACATGGGCACGTTGAGGTAACGTTCGTAGTGCCCGAGATCCAGATCCGTTTCCGCGCCGTCATCGGTAACAAATACCTCGCCGTGCTGGAACGGGTTCATGGTGCCGGGGTCAACATTGATGTAAGGATCAAGCTTCTGGATGGTTACCGTAAGCCCGCGCGTTTGCAGCAGCGCGCCCAAAGACGCAGCTGCGAGGCCCTTGCCTAACGACGACAGAACGCCGCCCGTCACAAAAATGTATTTAGTTTTCATGCACTTCCACCTGTACTTGGGTATGTTGAATAGTTCAACCAAACAGTCTTAACCCAAATTGAATTTTTTGGCTAGCATTGACTAAGTAAAACAAGCTAAGTAATGTGTTATTCCCTTTTCAGCGTGCGTGCCCACCACAAGCGGCCCGCGCGCCGGTCACCTGTTGTGCCCGGCGCGGGTCAGCCAAGGTTCCCAAGGCAAAAGCACGTCCGGCCCACGCCTTAGGGCATGGCCGGAATTATCCGCGTTGCAAAGCCAAGGAGGCTTCCCCCGCATGGGTACGGTCAACACACTGGTCATCACCGGCTACGGTACAAATTCGCACATGGAAACAGCCCACACGGCCCGTCTGGCCGGTGCCGACAAGGCCGATGTGGTGCATTTTTCCGATCTGGTGGCGGCCAAGGTTCGCCTTGCCGACTATCACTTTTTGGTTTTCCCCGGCGGGTTTCTGGATGGCGACGATCTCGGCGCGGCCCAGGCTGCGGCCATGCGCTGGCGTTACCTCAAGGATGACGCGGGCACGGCCCTGTTGCAGAGCTTGCGCGAGTTTTTGGATGAGGGCAAGCTGATTCTGGGCATCTGCAACGGTTTTCAGCTGCTGGTCAAGCTGGGCGTGCTGCCTGCCCTTGGCGGTCAGCGCTTTGAGCGCCAGGTTTCGCTGGGCAACAACGATTCCGCCAGGTTTGAAGACCGCTGGGTGCATCTGCTGCCCAATGCGGCAAGCCCCTGCGTGTTCACCAAAAATCTGCCCCTGCTCTCCATGCCCGTGCGCCACGGCGAAGGCAAGCTCGTTGCCCGCGATGCGGACTGCCTGCGCTGCCTGGAGGAAGAAAACCTCATCGCCCTGCAATACGCAGACCCCGCAACGGGCAAGCCTACACAGGAATATCCGCTCAACCCCAATGGCTCCACCCTTGCCATTGCGGGCCTGACCGACCCCACGGGCCGGGTGCTCGGCCTTATGCCCCACCCCGAGGCCTTCCACCACGTGACCAACCACCCCGGCTGGACGCGCGGCGAGCTGGATGCCCCCGGTACGCTCATTTTTGTGAATGCCGTGCGCTACCTGCGCGGTCAATAGAGAGACAGCTGAGCCTGATGCCGACAAACATTATATAATGCTCTGCACAGTCCGGCTCACTTTGTCGCCATGATTATTTGGGGGAGGCTTTACGAAGCCTCCCCTTTCTGTATACATTTTGCGGCATGGCGCGGCCTTGCGGCAGGCATATCCCGCGCAATGTTTATTGACAAAGCACCCGGGCTTCGATAGTTTTACTGATTCCGAAGAGCTGAACCCCCTTTGGATTTTCCTGCGCGCACGCGTCAGACAAGGTGCGAAACAACATTGCCACAACACGTTGCACATTTTTTTACGCCGTATTCAACGAGGCGCTTTCTCTGCACCAGCAAGAAAGTGCCTTTTTTTATGGTGGGTGATATCTATGCAACATACTGAAATTATTAAGGCGATAGAAGAAATCGCACCTCTGGCCGCTGCTGCTGGCTGGGATGTTTCGGGCCAACAGGTGGCGGCGCACAGGCAGGATGTTGCCAAGCTTGCCGTCTGCCTCGACCCAACGCCCGCATCAGTGCGTACAGCGCTGGAAAAGGGCGCGCAATTTGTGCTCAGCCATCACCCGCTGCTGCTCAAGGCCGTGCTGCCCCACAGGCTTGACGACTACCACGAGGTGCTGCGCCTGCTGTTTCAGGCCGATGTACCGCTGTACGCGGCCCATACCTCGCTGGATGTAAACGCTTACGGCCCGGCAGGCTGGCTGGCCCGTGCGCTTGAGCTGCGCAATCTTGCGGTGCTGGAGCCTGTAGCCCCGGCTGTGGGCGAGGATCTGCCGCTGGGCTTCGGCCTTGCGGGCGATCTGCCAAGGGCCATGACCGTGGCGCAGATTGCAGGCATCATTGCCCGCAACGCTCCCCTTGCCACAGCCACAGTGAGCGGGCCGGAACCGCAAACAATTACCCGCGTGGCCTACTGCACGGGTTCGGGTTCATCGCTGCTTGGCGCGGCGCAAGCTGCCGATGCGCAGCTTTTCATAACCGGTGATGTCAAATACCACACGGCGCTTGCCGCGGAAATCTGCCTTCTGGATGTGGGCCACCACAGCCTTGAGGAAGAAATGATGCTGCGCATGAGCCGGTTGCTGCAACAGCGCCTGCCAGAGACGGAAGTGTTTTTTGTGCCTTCCGCCTCGCCCTTCCGCCCTGTTGCCCTGTCATGATTTTATCAGGAGGACTCTCATGAGCAATGCCGTATATTTTGACCAGATCAAGCAGCTTGTTGAGTTGCAGAAGGTCGATGACGCCATCCACGCCGTCAAGCAGGACCTGAGCAACGCCCCGAGCGAGCTTGATTCCCTTGAGCAGCGCTTTGCCGCCATCGAAACCCAGCGCAACTACATTCTGGACAAGCTTTCACACCTTCAGGATCAGCAAAAGCGCCTCTCGCTCGAAATTGATGACGACTCCGCGCGCATCAAAAAGAGCAAGAACAAGCTCATGGCAGTTGGCAATCAGCGTGAATACCACGCCATGATGCGCGAAATGGACAGCATGGAAAAGGTCAACCGTTCCCGTGAAGAAGAAAAAATGACCCTTCTTGAGGAACTGCAATACCAGAATGATGCGCTGGCCGAAATCGACCTGACCTACACCGCCATCAAGGCCGAACTTGAAGTCAAGCGCGATGGCCTTGAAGAAAAGCTGCAAAAGGGCAACGCAGCCCTTGAAGGCCTGAACGGAAAGCGCGCTTCAGCCAGCAAGAATATTCCTCAGCCCGTGTTCATGCGCTATGAATTCATCCGCAGGCGTCTTGAGCACCCCGTCATTGTTGCCGTGAAAGAAGGCATCTGCTCCGGCTGCCACATTGCCGTGCCGCCGCAGTCTTTCATTGAATTGCAGCGCGGTCAGCAGATTCTGAGCTGCCCCAACTGCCAGCGCCTTATTTTCTGGTGCGAGCATTTTTCTGTTGAAGATGCCCCGCAGTGCGCCCAGAAGCCGGTGACCATTACCGACTAAAAACAATCCTTTCTCCGGCGCGGCATGTTCCGCAGACCGCGCCGGAGAACCAGATCAGCAAGTGGGAGTCGGACAGACCGTCGCTGCGGGCCGCAAGGCCCGGGGAGGAAAGTCCGGGCTCCACAGGGCAGAACGCTGGGTAACACCCAGGAGGGGCGACCCTCGGACAGCGCCACAGAAAGCAAACCGCCCCGCCTCGCAGCGGGGTAAGGGTGAAACGGTGGGGTAAGAGCCCACCAGATGTCGCGGTGACGCGGCATGCTCGGCATACCCCGTTTGGAGCAAGACCAAATAGGGAAGGTGGTCGGCCCGACCATTGCCTTCCGGGTAGGTTGCTTGAGGGCGCAGGTAACTGCGCTCCTAGAGGAATGACGGTCTGGTGCGGGCAACCGCATGACAGAACCCGGCTTATCGTCCGACTCCCACTTGTTACAAGGTATGTAATGTCAGAAAGTTCCGGCACATCTTCTGTTGCGGCAAAACCCTGGGCGCTCATACTGGCTGCCGGGCAAGGTACGCGCATGGCCGATGCCACTGGCGGCACGGCAAAACAGTTTTTGCCCTGGCAGGGCGCGCCGCTTTTCTGGCATGCCGCCCGCGCCATGAGCCGCAGCGCCTGTGTGGCCGGGATTGTCTTTGTTTTTCCTCCCAGCCAGCTTACCGAAGCCAGCGAACTGTTGGCCGACCTGCACAGGCACGATGATCTCGGGCTGCCCTGGGTTACGGTCTGCGGCGGGCCTTTGCGGCAGGATTCCGTGCGCCTTGGTCTGGCCGCCCTGCCCCTGCGCCCCGCCAGCGTGCTTGTGCACGATGCCGCCCGTCCCTTTCTTTCCCCGGCGCTTGTGCGCCGCGTCTGCGAGGCGCTTGCAGAGGGTGCTGCAGGCGTTATCCCCGCCATATCAGTTACCGACACCATCAAGACGGTGGAAAATGGCCGCGTAACGGCCACCCTGCCGCGCGACGGGCTTGCGGCTGTGCAGACCCCGCAGGGCTTTCAGCTTGAAGCGCTGCTCTCGGCCCACGCCCACGCGGTTGAGGCGGGGCTTGCCGTAACCGACGATGCGTCGCTTCTGGAGGCCCTCGGCCTTGAGGTACGCGTCATACAAGGCGAGGCTGCCAACGTGAAGATTACCCGTCCTGAAGATCTGGACCTGCTGCAAGACGAAAATCCCCTTCCTTCCATCCGCACGGGCATGGGCTACGATGTTCACCGTTACGGTCAGGGCCGCCCCATGCGACTTGGCGGCGTGTGCATTCCCAACGCGCCCGAGGTTCTGGCCCACTCTGACGGCGATGTTCTCCTGCATGCCCTGTCCGACGCTCTGCTCGGCTGCGCCTGCCTTGGCGACATTGGTCAGCATTTTTCAGACAAGGATCCCCGTTTTGACGGCATTTCATCCGCCATTCTGCTGCATCAGGTTCTGGACATGGTGCGCGAGACGGGCTGTACGCCCTGTCACGTGGATATGACCATAGTGGCGCAGGTTCCCAAACTCGCGCCCTACCGCGAAGAAATCAGAAAGAACGTCGCCCGGCTCATGGGGTTGCCCGCATCATGCGTGAACCTCAAGGCTACCACAGAGGAACACCTGGGCTTTACCGGACGTTCCGAAGGCATCAAGGCATATGCAGTTGTGACCGCGCGGGGGCGCTGATTAGCTCCGCCTCCCCTGCCATAACGATTCGACACCATAAGGAAGGACATGAACACAGAACTCAGCAGGCCCTGGTTTGCCCACTATGACTCCTTCGTTCCGCGCACTTCCGAGGTGTGGAACAAGCCGCTCTATGCCTTGCTGGATGAGGCCGCAGACAAATATCCCAATCGACTGGCCGTCATTTTCCAGAATACGCGCATCACCTACAAGCAGTTGCGCGAGCAGGCGGAGCGTTTTGCTGGGGCGCTGCGCCGCATCGGCGTTAAGACAGGGCACCGCGTTGCCCTGATGATGCCCAACATGCCGCAGACCGTGGTGGCCTTCTGGGGCATCATCAAGGCCGGGGGCGTGGTGGTCATGACCAACCCCCTGTATATGGAAAAGGAAATCATGGCCAACATGCAGGATTCGGGCGCAGAACACATGGTGCTGCTCGATCTGCTCTGGCCCCGCGTTTCCGCCCTGCGCGACCGCCTGCCCCTGAAAAACTTCATCGTTACCGGCGCTGCGGATGCGCTTTCCTTCCCGCTCAACTGGCTCTATCGCCTCAAAACGAGCCGCAGCGCCAAGGAACCCGTGCCCTACGACGGCAAGAACGTTCATGAGTGGAAACACTTCTGCAAGGGCGCGGAGCGTTATTCCGCTCCCATTGCCGACCCTCTGCGCGACCCCATCATGTTGCAGTATACCGGCGGCACAACGGGCCTGCCCAAGGGCGTTACCCTGACGCACAGCAACGTGGGCACCAACTGCCGTCAGGTGCTGGACATCATCCACGTCAAGGCGGAGGACAAGCACACCTTCATTTCCCTGCTGCCCTTCTTCCACGTGTACGGCCTCACCACAGGCCTGATTATTCCCATCGCCCTGGCGGCCACCACCCTGCCCCTGCCGCGCTATGTGCCGCAGGATGTGCTGCGCCTTATTGCCAAGTACAAGCCCACGGTCTTTCCCGGTGCGCCCTCGGTCTATATTTCGCTGCTGCAACAGAAGAATCTGGCGGAGTTTGACCTGCGCAGCATCAAAATCTGCGTTTCAGGCTCCGCGCCGCTGCCGCGCGAAATATTCCGCAAATTTCAGGAAACCACCGGCGCCGCTATTCTGGAGGGCTACGGTCTTACAGAAGCCTCGCCCATCACCCATTGCAACCCGCTTGGTCAGGAAGGGCAACGCCCCAATTCCATCGGCATGCCCGTACCCGGCACTGATGCCCGCATTGTGGATATGGAAGGCGGCTCCCTCACCCTGCCCCCCGGCAAAATGGGAGAGCTGATCGTGCAGGGGCCGCAGGTTATGCACGGTTACTGGCGCAGGCCTGACGAAAGCGCCAGCGCCCTGCGCAACGGCTGGCTGTATACGGGCGACCTTGCCACCATGGATGAAGACGGTTATTTTTATATTGTTGACCGTAAAAAAGACATGGTCATTGTGGGCGGCTACAACGTGTACCCCCGCGAAGTGGACGAAGTATTGCTGGAACACCCCAAGGTGCTTGAAGCCGTCACTGTCGGCATTACCGACGAGATGCGCGGCGAGATACTCAAGGCCTTTGTGGTGCGCCGCCCTGACGAAGAACTGACCAAGGCCGACGTCATTGCCTGGTGCCGCCAGAAGCTGGCTGGCTACAAGGTGCCGCGCCTTGTGGAATTTCGCGATGAACTGCCCAAAACCATTGTGGGCAAGGTTCTGCGCAGGGCTTTGCGCGAAGAAGAAGAGCAAAAGATGGCCAACAGGAAAAACCGGCGCGCTGCCGCTGCTGCCAGTGCTCCTGCCGCCAGCGGCGAAGATGAACAAGTGGGCCATGCCTGATGCGGATTGTCGCGCAACGGGTTAAAGAAGCTTCTGTTAGTGTTGATGGCCGTCTTGTGGCGTCCATCAACACTGGCATTATGGCCCTTGTTGCCTTTGGGCAGGAGGATGGGCCAGAATTTCGCTCTTCCCCGGCTTTTACGGGCATGGCCCGCAAGCTTGTGGGGCTGCGCATCTTTCCCGGCACAGGAGAGAATGCCCATAAGTTCCACCTTTCATTGGATGAAATCTGTGGTCAGATATTATTGGTGCCGCAGTTCACCCTGTACGCCGATTGCCACAAGGGCCGCAGGCCTTCCTTTACTGATGCAGGCGACCCCGCCTGGGCCAAAGACATGTTTACGGATTTCGTTCAAATGGTTGACGAAACTTGCGCCGTCAGCGTATCGTCAGGCATCTTCGGAGCGGACATGGATGTGCGCCTGTGCAACTGGGGGCCTGTGACCATATCTCTGGACTCTGCCAACCTGTTTTCCCGTTGAAGCGACCTGTTGCCTTACGGAGGAAATACAGCCATGTTTGAGCTGAAGGCGGAATCGCACACCAACGTCACGGTATTGCGTTTTTCTGGAAATCTTCTGCTGCCCGATGTGGCCGAGTTCAGCAAGCTGCTTGAAGGGCATCTGCTGGCGCCTAATATTCGCCAGGTGGTGCTTGATCTGAGCCACGTTGAAAAAGTGGATACTTCCGGGCTGGGAGTGCTGGTAAGCGCCAGCACCAAGGGCCGGGGGCGAGGGCGCAGGCTTGTTCTGCTGATGCCCGCGCCGCACGTGGCCGAATTGCTGCGCAAAGCCGAGATCGAGGGATTTTTCCCAACATTCGAGAGCGAAGATGAACTGAAAGGCTATATTCCCGATACTGCTGAGTAACAATATCACGGGGTTTTGCCCTTCAGCCCGACGGATGGTGCATGGTGCAATACTATCTGAGGCATTACTTCAATCCCGATTTCGATTATCTCAATCTCAAACCGAGTGGAGATAATGGGAAGTCCGATGTATACAGTCTGGGCTACGTCCAGAATGTTATCGCCGGGCAGGTACTGGCTGAGCTTGTGCCTCTGGACGCCTCCGGGCCCAAGGTTGATCAGCGCTTCATCCTTGAAAATGAAGCCTTCCCCATGGGTGGCAACACCCGCGTAGATCCGCGCCATCCCAACTATCTGCTTGCCGCCGCCAAGGGCTATGTTTTTTACCTTAACGGCAAAATTACCGTAAAGACCCTGCTCAACGTGCGTCAGGACGTGAGCTTTCAGACCGGCAACATCTTTTTTGTGGGCGATATGGCCGTGCACGGTTCTGTGCGCGCCGGATTTTCCGTTCAGGGCAACAACGTGCGCATCATGGGCATGGTTGAAGGCGGCGTTGTGCGAGCCCGCCGCGATCTCATGATTGATGGCGGGGTGCGCGGCGGCGCAGGCAAGCACAGCAAGGTTGATGCTGGCGACAAGCTCATGACCCCCTTTCTGGAAAGCGTGGACGCCCGTGCGCGCGGCAACATGGTTATTGAAAAAACCTGTCTGTACAGCACAGTATACGCCGGCAGCAACATGGTTGTGCGCGACAAGCTCTACGGCGGCACTACTAACGCCTACGGCAGCGTTTACGTGGGCGGCCAGCTTGGCAACAAGGCGGCCCTGGCCACCAAGGTTTATCTGGGGTACGACCCCCTGAGCATCCGCCAGCTGGAAAAAATTGACAAAATTATCGCTCAGTTGTCGCAAACCATCACCCACCTCAATGCCATTGCCGGGCATCTGCCGCCCGAAACCAACGATGCGTCCCGCAAGCTGCAAGCCTTGCGGCTACAGCGCAGGCAACTCATCAACAGGCGCGACGAACTGTGGAGCAGACTGGCCCAGGACGAAAACTATATGCAGAACTGCCGCCTGCTCTGCCAGGGCACCGTATACCCCGGTGTGGAAATCTCCATCGGACGCGCGTTTATGGTTGTTGAGCGCATATACCAGTGCACGCTGTTCCGCCTGGTGGACAATGAAATCATTGCGGAACCCATGCAGCCCTCGCATATGAGTCCCAAATGATGAAGCAGACTGAAACGCCGCATTTTCTGGCGGTGTATTCCGAGCATTCCGTACATCAGGGCCAGACCGCACAACAATCCGGGATACCAGACGATATTGAAGTCAGGCTGGGCGAGCGTGTTTTTCACATGCTGCGCCCCGGCGGCGCTGAGCGTGAAACCGCGGTTGTAACCGGGCAGATGCAGGAATTGCAGCGCGATTGCCTGCCAGTTCTGCTTGGCTGCGGCCTTGGGCATGCACTGCGCCAGGTATTGCAGTGCGTTGACGGGCCTGTGGCCGTGGTGGAAAAGGAAGCCGGGCTTCAGGCCATCACAGGTGTGCTGCAAAGCCTGCCGACCAACCTGCGTGAGCGCATTACGCTCATCACCAGCCCGAGCCATCAGGATGCCCTTACGGAGTTGACCCACTGGCAGATGCTCCACGGCGGCCTGCGTCTTCTGCCTCTGGCCCTGCCCTTTTATCTGCGCCTTGACCGCGATTATTACGGTTCCCTGCAAAAAGATCTGCTCGCCAGCGCCAGGTTTGACTTCTGGAGCCGCGCCGCTGGGCCGCGCTTTGCCGGTGCAAGCCCCCGCGTGCTGCTGCTGACCAGCAAATACTTCCTCATGGGTGAAATCGAGGGCGCATGCCGCAAGCTTGGCATTGAATACAAGCTGGTGGTCATCCGCGATGAAGCCGTGGCCCGCGCGGATTTTGTGCAGCAGCTGCTGGAAGCCGTGGTTGCTTTCAGGCCGGACTGCTGTATTACGCTCAACCATATGGGCGTGGACGTAGAGGGTGTGCTCATGGACCTGCTGGCCCGTTTGCAGCTGCCCCTGGCCTCATGGTTTGTGGACAATCCCCACCTCATTATCCATCTGTACTCCCGTTGCGTCAGCCCCTGGACGACCCTGTTCACCTGGGATTCTGACAATATTTCATCCCTGCGCGCGGCGGGTTTTGAGCATGTGTTCTACCTGCCTCTGGGCACAGACCCGGATCGCTTTCACCCCTCCAGGGGCGCATCCGCACCAGCCGCATGGAAGGCAGATATTTCCTTTGTGGGCAATTCCATGGTCTACAAGGTTGGCGGCAGGCTGAAAAACGGGCATTTTCCCCGCCCGCTGCTGCTCTCCTTTTACGCCGTGGCCCAGGAGTTCATGGACAGCCACCACCGCTCGGTTGCTGATTTTCTGCGCGACTGCCAGCCAGAAGCCTATGCTCACTACCAGGCCCTGCCGGACAACGAAGCCAAACTGGCCTATGAAACCGCTGTCACCTGGCAGGCCACCCGTTTGTACCGCAATGGCTGCGTGCGGCGTCTGCTGCCGCTGCGCCCGCTTATTGTGGGCGATGCAGGCTGGCAGAAGGTGGAATTTCGCCACGAGCCCCTGCAACCCCGCTATCTGGACGCCCTGAGCTATTACACGGAACTGCCCCTCTTTTACGGGCACTCAGCCATCAACTTCAACTGCACCAGCAAGCAGATGAAGGGCGCGGTCAACCAGAGGGTATTTGACGTGCCCGCCGCAGGCAGTTTTGTGCTTACCGACTGGCGCGAGCAGATGGAGCAGCTTTTTGAGCCGCACGAAATCGTCTGTTACCATGAGCCGGATGAAGCCCCTGAACTGGCGCGCCACTACCTCGCCCGCCCAACTGAGCGCCGCCGCATTACGCAGGCGGCCCGGCAGCGTGTGCTTGCCTGTCACACATGGCAACACAGGCTGCAGACCATGCTGGAACGCATGCGCGAGGTTTACGGCACACCTGCGGCCCGTCAGGCCGTCCGGGGCTGATAATGGCTGCTGATCCGATTCTGGTGCTGCAACTGCACCGCATGGGTGACCTGATCCTCACCTTTCCCCTGCTTATCCGCCTGCGCCAGCTTTGGCCCCACAATCCCCTGTGGGTCGTTGCAGAACCGGCTTTTTTTCAGCAGCTCATGCCGCTTGCGCCGGAAGCAGTATTTTTTCCCCCTTCGCACTGCCAGGAGCTTGCCCGCCAAAAATACGCGGCGGCGATCAATCTGAGCAGCAGTCCGGTCGCGGCCCAGCTTATGGCGCGACTTGAGTCTCCCCTCAAGCTTGGGCCTGTGGCCGACAGCGATGGATTACGCGTTCAGGGCTTCTGGCAATTGTACCGCGCGGCCCTGACGCAGAATAACCACGCCAATGCCTTTCACTGGGCCGACCTGCACCTGCTGGATCTTTCCCCCGCTCCCAACCTTGCCGTAGTGGGGCATTCGCGCCCCAAACCCGCAGGAACGCGCCGCGTTGGGCTGGTGCTGGGCGCAAGCGAAGCAGCCAAAAGGCCGGATGCGGCCTTCTGGGCGCGGCTTGCCATGCGCCTTGCGGCGGCAGATATGGCCCCGGTTTTTCTGGGCGGCAAGGCCGAGCAGGAACTGGGCGATGAAGTGGCGCACCGTTCCGGCCTTGCGCAGGCAAACCTGTGCGGCAAGCTTGCCCTGCGCGAGGTTGCCGCCCTCATGGGCACGCTTGACCTGTGCATAACGCCTGACACAGGCCCCATGCACCTTGCCGATTACCTTGGCGTACCTGTGCTCAATCTCTCAATGGGGCCGGTACACGCCCGCGAAACAGGCCCATCCGCACCCGGGCAGTGGGTGCTTCGCGCCGCCATGAGCTGCGTGGGCTGCTGGCAGTGCAGACGCAGCCGTCTTTTTTGCAAACAGGCGTTCATGCCCGCTTCTGTAACCCAGCTTGCTCTGCAAATTCATCAGGAGCTTGCCACCGGCAAACCCTGCTGCAAGGCCGCAGGCGATGGCCTTACGCTTTACCGAACCGGGCGTGACGCTCTTGGCCTGCATACCTTGAAACCCTACCCTGAGCCACGCGGCAATTCCTGTCGCCCCCAGCTCGAAGACGTATGGCAGGCTGCTTTTCTTTTTCTGTATGATCCAGGCCAGCAAACCCTGCTGCGCCAGCGGCTGACCCGCCTTCATGCGGGACATCCCGCACTTGCTGGACGCCTTGCCGCCCGCCTTGCCCACCTTTGTGGCCTGTGCAGCGATCACCTGAAAAAACGCACTCCCCTGCCCGATGATTTCTGGCGCGTTCAGCCCGGCATGATACGGCTGTTCACCGGGCACCTGCACATGTTTTTGCAAAATGAAGGTTTCAGCGAGCAGGGCTGGCGCACAGCAGTGCACAGGCTTGCCGCCCTGGCTCCGGTTTTTGCCAATCCTGCCTCCTAGCATGCTCCATATTCGGCAAGTATTGCCCTTTTCCCGCAAATCACATTTTCTTAACTCATTGAATTAATTATACCAACAATTTTGGAACACTCCTTGTATAGCTCAGGGCGCAAGGAGTGAACCATGCAGATTATTCCCACAAGCGTAAGCACCAACCAAACGCTTTGGAACGCCGCCAACAACAACCGCCCCAATGACGAGCGGACGTCTTCCTTTATGGACGCCCTCAACTCCAGTCTGAAGGCCGTTGAAGAGGCTGACGCATCTGCCGATGTCTTTGAGGGCAAGTCAGAATCCAAGCCCAGTACTCCTTTTACGCCCACCGCAAGAGCTGCCGCGCAGGTACAAAGCCCTTATTCGCGCAACACCAGCAACGGCGTTACCTACACGCTGAACGAAGTCTGTTTTACCAAGCAGGAAGTGCAGGATATGCACAGCAAGCTCATCAAGGCTGGCGCTGCGCCTGAAAGCCTTACCAAGCTTGCGGCCCTGGCAGAAATGCCTGACGGCGCAACCCTCGCGCAGATCACTGCCAGCGTTAAGGGCGGCGGCATCCCTGTTCTCACTGATGAGGACAAGGCCAACATCACCTCGCTGCTTAAAAAGATCGACCCCTCTGGCGTTCTGGATACCAATGTTCAGGCCATGATGTTGCAGGGCAACACACAGCAGGCATTCAACACCATATCGTCCTTTGTGAACAAGCTTGACCCGGCGGGCACCCTTGAAGTGAGCCAGGGTGAGGCCATCTCGCTTGGGCGCGGCCTTGGGCTTGGCACTGCCAACCTGCAAACCCTGGCCAACAACTTTGGCAACAGCGCCTCCATCACCTGCCTGAACGAACAGTTCGGCACGCTTATGGCTCCGGTGACAGATTTTTTCACCACGCAGGCCGCTGCGCAAAAAACTCTTGATACTGCCCTCAAAACCACGTTGCAGCCCATTATCAGCAAGGCACGGGCGCGCACGGAACAAGAGAAGCAGGCCAGTTCGCTGCGCGACCGCACGGTGCAACAGAGCAAGGCTCTCATAGACAAAACCGTTCAGAAAAAAAGCAGCAATATTCTTGGTGAAACCCTTGAAGCAGGTCAGAAGGCCGAGCCGGGCGATATCAAGATCGCTGCGCAGAGCGAAGCCATCGGCAAGGATGCGACCGCCACAAAGCATGAAGGGGATCGCACCACAGCCGAGAACAAGGCCACAGTGACCCAGCGCATGCCAGCAGAAAGAACTGCCGACAGCACAGCCGCGAAGCAGTCAAACACGCAGGCGGCGCAACAGTCTGGTTCGCAGACAGCTTCTCGCGCAAGTTCGCAGGCAGACGTGCAAACGGGTAAGACAGCTGCGCAAAACAATGTGCTGCCATCTTCGCAATCGGACAAAACTCCCGCAGCCAACCAGATTCACGCGCAGTCTGCCACTCAGCAGGCCGCCGTTCTGGACGACAAGGGTCAGAAGAATGCTGACAGCAATTCCGGACAGAGCGAATCTGACAAGGATCAAAAGGGCAAGTCTGCGTGGGGCGATCTGCTGGGCAAGGTAGACACGCAATCCGCTGCTGTTACAGGGCGCGGCTCCACTCCCGCCTACGCGGCAGCACAGGCCATGCAAGCTGCCCATGCAGCCCAAAACACATCTGACGTGCAGGATCCCTCAGCCGTTGCCCCCATCGGGCGGCAGGTGGCGCAGCAGGTTGAACAGGGCATGCTTTCAACCGTCAAGGGCGGCGGCACCCGGCTTGACCTGCAACTTAATCCGCAGGAGCTGGGATCCATCACGGTTTCCCTTTCGGTACGCAATGGCGAAGTCAGCGCGGTGATCCGTTCTGAAAAGTCGGAAACCAACGACATGATCAGCCGTCAGGTGGATGCAATCCGCATGAATCTTGAGCAGCAGGGCCTCAAGGTAGACAAGCTCGAAGTGCGGCAGGAAACGCGGCAAGAGCAGAACAGCGCATCCTGGCAGGATTTCAACCAGCACAATTCCCGGCAGGAAGAAGATGCCCGCAGGGAAGAACTTTCCCGGCTGAAGAATCTTGCAACAGTGCGAAATTCCAGCTCAAACATGAATATTTCAACTTTGGAACAGCCTGTGCATTCTCTTGGTAACACGGCAAGATATGCCACCAGCAACCTCAACGTGGTTGCCTGAACCGGGCCGTGAGGAGAATGAAGTATGGCCAGCAGCGTATCATCAGCAATCACCCAGGCTAACAACGAGTTCAATGCCGTTGTTGGCAAGCAAAAAAACGGCGCGAACCTCGACAAGAACGCCTTTATGCTGCTTCTGGTGACGCAGTTCAAGTATCAGGATCCGCTGAACCCTATGGACGACAAGGAATTTGTCTCCCAGATGGCGCAGTTCTCCAGCCTTGAACAGCTCATCAACCTGAATACGAGTATGGGGTCGCTGACTGACGCCACCAACAACGAGCAGATGATCAACGCTACGTCGTACATCGGCAAGCAAGTGACCGTCTCTGGCAACAGTATAGGCAAGGTGACGGACGCAACCGCAAAGACGACATCCATAACCAAGTTCCGCTTTGCGCCCAACGATGCCGTTGCCAGCGGCACCATCACGGTGCGGGATGCCGAAAACAACGTCATCTACACCGAAGCTGTGGCTCCCAAAGCAGCTGGAACCACCTACGAATTCAACTGGAGCGGCAAAAACGGCAGCGGAACAGTTGCCCCGGATGGCGTGTACACGGTCAATTTGTCCCTGCTCAACGCCAGTGGCGAGGCTGTTCTTTCCGATCAGGTGGTGGACGCCAAGGTTACAGGCGTGGTCAACAACAATGGCACAGTGTATCTGGGTCTTGATGGCGGCCAGTTGATGGAGCTTTCAAAAGTGCGGCAGGTCACGCAAGCGGCCACCACCCCCACTTCGTCCGATTCGTCCAGTTCATCAAGTTCATCTGGCGGTTAAGCAGAATAGTTAAATTGCGGGCAGGCAGCCCAAAACTGCATACCCGGAAAAAATATCCCCCTATCCCAAGACACGGAGGAAGATATGAGTCTCTCATCCAGCATGTGGGCAAGCGTTTCCGGCCTTATGGCGCACGGGAACAAAATGAACATCGTCGGCAACAACATCGCCAACGTCAGCACCCTGGCATACAAAGGCCAGCGCGCGGACTTCAGCGACTATCTCTACACCGACAGCGGCAGCGTCAGCGGCACCACCCAGATTGGGCAGGGCGTCAGCACATACGCGGTGCTCGGCGACTACTCGCAGGGTTCTCTTGAATCCACCAACTCAGGATCAGACCTTGCTATTTCTGGCAACGGGTACTTCAAAGTTCGCAAGCAAGACAGTGAGCAGGCGTACTACTCCCGTGCCGGTGATTTCTATTTCAACAACAAGCGCGAACTGCAGAATCCTCAGGGCTTGCTTCTTCAGGGCTGGGAAGTTGACAATGACAGTTCTTCTGTTGTTTTCAACTCTGGTTCTACAACTACCAGCAGCAGTTCAGCCTCAACAACTGCATACATTGGCAGTGGTTCGCCCAAGGATATCGTGCTTGACAGCTGGAACCTTCCTCCCAAGCTCACACAGAGTGTTTCTTTCACCATGCAGTTGTCGAACGACGTCGGCATGGACAAAACCACCAGTACTACTAGCCCCATGACAGCGCTGTTCGACCAGTGGGACGGCACCAAGAAGACACCTCTTGCCGACACAGCATATGCAGCCAGTTCCCCCATTACCGTCTATGACGAGGGCGGCACAAAGCATCAGCTCACGGTCTACTACGACAAGGTTGACACCAGCAACAGCTCGTACAAAGTTAATAACCTGCCTTCCGGCTACACAATGTACGAATATATTGTGACGGTTCCTCCGTCAGAAGACAACCGGACATATGGCGGCACCACGCCGGTGACGTACGATTCTTCTGGTAATCCGATTCTTCCGGCAGACAGTCAGACATTTCAGGGCACCAAAAAGGCCGGTATGCTCATGACCGGACAACTGATATTCAACATCAGTGGACAGATTGTCAACCAGACTGCCTATACGTATGGCGCTCAGGATACCGCTACCGCTGATATGCAGTGCGCCCTTAATCCTGCGCTTTCCACTTCATGGCAACCGACCAAGATTTCCAACAATGGCCTGCCTGTGTTCAACGCCAACTTCTCAGGCTCGGCCCTCAGCAACAGCGTATCCGAGGTTTCATCCTACGGCGGCAGCAATCACAGCCTCGCTGAGAAAACCATCATCGAGTTGGACCTGGGCCTGAGGGATACAAGTACCACTCCGTGGAACAATTCAACCAACACTTTGGATGATTTAAAAGTTGTCCCCCCAGTTGCGCCTGCCACTCAGGGCACCATTGACTACAATACCGCCCCGAGCACCATGTCTACAACTGTGCGCAAAAACGGCGCCTCGATCGTGACAAGCGGTAATTCACTTGTACAGTCATCAAAAGCTGATGGGTATGCATCAGGCGTACTCAACAACTTCAATATTGATGCTAACGGCATAATTTACGGCAAATACGACAACAACGAGACATTGGCCCTGTACCAGATTTCCATGTATGACTTTGACAACCTGCAAGGTTTGTACAGAGAAGGAAACAACCTTTACTCTGAAACAAAAGAATCTGGATTTGCCCGGCAGGGCGTAGCAGGCGATAATGGCTTTGGCAGCATCAAGGCCTACAATATTGAACAGTCCAACGTGGACATGTCGCGCGAGTTCGTGCAGATGATTTCTACACAGCGCGGCTTCCAGGCCAACTCAAAGACCATCACCACGGTGGACAACATGCTGGAAACTGTTATCGGCATGAAGCGGTAAAATAGAAATTGCAGTAGAAAGAGGGCCGGGGGGCCGCAAGGCCTTCCCAGCGTTGGGGATAGCGCTGCAAACCTTTCTTTCCCGTGTCGGGCGTCGGCCATTTGGTCGACGCCTTTTCGCGTTCCAAACAAGCCTGCTGTGTCAGCTTGAAAGTAAAACCAGGAAGGGAGAGGGAAGGTATTCCACAAATGCGGAAAAACTATCGGACTCTGTCGCTCACGCCGAGCGGCTTGTTGCCGATGGTGCCGCGCAGCCAGTCGCAGTAATCGGGAAAGGTGGTCAGCAATATCTTGAGGGCATTTTCTTCTGCCAGAGCATAAAGGCGGGCCGTTACCTTGCCCGTGCCTACCCAATGCTTGAGGTGGCGGGAAAGATCGGCATGCCGGGCAGTCATGCCGCGTGCATGCACCCCCCGGAACCACTCCACGCCAATATCAAGGCAGACTGGCCCGCACTGCCTGTACGCGCCTGGCGGCAATACCGGGCCATGCGGCACACACAGGGGCCGCGTTTTTTCCAGATCAAGCAGACAGGCCCATTCATTGACGCGGCATTCCGGCAGGGGCCAGGGCTGCGCATCAAAAATGCCTGCAAAGCCACGGTCATACGGCCTTGCAAAAATGCCCCTTTGCTGGGCCAACGCATAGAGCTGCTGCAACTGACTGTAATCAGGCCGAAAATCCATATACCGCTCAGGCCCGCACGGTTCGCAGCCCATGACCTCGCGCGTCAGCTCCGCCACACGGGCCGGGCAGTTCCAGCACTGACCAAGATGGCCCACAGCCACGGCCTCGCCCATGAGGCCGCCCAGATAACCAAGCACATCCTTGAGCACAAGCACATCGTTGTGCATGAGAAACAGCCTGCGGCTCGTGCTGTGCTCAAAGGCGTACTGGTAGCGGATGCCGTAGCGGTAGGCATCATCGGCGAAGCGTGATGGGTCTGCGGCATTGAGATCAAGCCAGTAGTCGGGCTGAAAAACCCGGCACCTCTCCCCTATCAGGTTGCCCAGATACTGCACCACCGCATAGGGGCTGACGATATCATACTGCGAGCCATAAGGCTCAAACTGCAACCAGACATTGCCAACGCGCCTGCCGCTGTGCTTGAGCAGCGACAGGACAGAGAGTGCTGTCTGATACGGCTTGGCGAAAATGTTCATCGCCACGTCTATCTTTTCAGAGCTGTCCTGTTGCATTGGCAACTGTTGCACTGCGCCCGTCATGTCGCCCTGCTCTCTATTCGGCGGTGGCAGAATCTGCAGGCGCTACGTCTACGGAATTTTCCTGCTCATTTTGCCCGCCCTGCCCTTCCATTGCGGCAAATCCTGCAGCAGGAGCAGACTTTTTACTGGCCGCATCGGCTGTGGCAATGGCCTGTTGCAAATCTGCCGCAGCAACATTGGCAAGCGCGCTGACAATCTGGCTGTCAAAGCCCTTGTCTTTCATGAGCAGGGCAACGGCTTCTTCGGGCTGCATGCCCGCGCGGTAGGAACGGGGGCTGACCATGGCACAGAAGGCGTTGACCACGGCCAGAATGCGCGCATTGTGATTGATGGCCTCCCCGGCCAGACGCTGGGGCAGGCCCGTGCCGTCCATGCGCTCGCCCATCTGAAAAACAGCGTCCGGCACTGGCAGGTTGAACTGCATGTCGCGCAGGATGCCATAGGCATATTCCGGCGCGCGCATAACCTCTGTCTGTTCCTCGGGAGTGAGCTTGCCCTTCTTGGTGAGCAGCTCGCGCGGCACAAATATCTTGCCCACCTGCGAAAGGCGGGCCGCAAGACGCAGGGTTTCCCTGTCCTTGTCGGGCAGATTCATGGTGCCGGAGAGCAGGTCTGCCACATGCTCCATCTTCATGGAGTGCCCGATGAGGTTCACGTCCACACTTTCAATGGCCCGCACAAGGGCGGCAATACTGTTGGCCTGACGTTCACGCGCGGCCTCCGCACGGCGGCGGAATTCCGTAATATCCTGAAAAATCCCCACGCAGCCGCCCTTGCCTTCTTCCCCGGAATTGTCGTGATCTTCAAAGGGGAACAGGGTCACGCGGAAAAGGCGCACATCCCCGGGTTGGGGAACAGAAATCTCGATGCTGCCTTCCTTGCCGCTGGCGCTCACCTGAGCCATGCCCTTCAGGAGCCGAAGGGCGGCATCTTCCGGCAGGGCCTCGCCCACGGGCGTGTCTTTGAGGGAATCTTCATCCTTGCCCGCCATCTGGCAGAAGGCCGGGTTGCACATCTGCAAGCGCCCATTTTTGTCCATGAGCATAAGCCCGGCCTGCAATGAGGCGTTGACGCTGTCGAGCATGATCTTCTGCTGGCGGATAAGCGTGTACAGATGCTTGAAATGCTGGGCAGTGGCCCTGTGCGAGCGGCTCACCAGCGAAGCCCAGATAAAGGCCAGCAAAAGCGCCGTGCCAAGACTGCCAAGAATGCCCAGGCCGTATATCTGCTTTGCCTGGCTTTCCACCAGCGCATCAACCATGTCTGCCGGGGCCTCGATGGTCACAAGCCAGCCCAGACTGTTCATATAGCTGCCGAGGGAATAGGCCTCGCCGCCCCCCACAAGCCCCTGCCGACGCTTGAAACCAAGGCCGTCAGCCAGAGTCACGTGCTGCACCGGCTCAAGCGCAGGTTTGGCATCGCGCAGCAGTACGGCCTCTGTGCCGCTGCCTCCGGCCTGCAAAATGCGCGGCAGCAATCCGCCGTACTGATCCTGCCGTTGGGCAAGAAATGCCGTCAGCACCCTGTCCACAGGAAGAGTGGCAAAAAGCACGGCAACGGGGACGCTTTCGCCCCGGCCCAGCACTTCGTACATGGGATCGGCCAGATCAATAACCATTGTGTCGCCAAGAGCGCGCACAGGGCCAAAGACAACAGTCTTTTTGTCCACGGCGCGGGTCACAAGGCCCACCTGGGCCTCGCCAAGGGGCGCATCCTCTTTGCTCACCACAAAGGGATTGCCCTTGGGCGAAACAATCCGAGCAGAAACCCAGTTTTTGCCGCGCGCAAAGTCCCGCAGCAGATCCTGCATATAGCCCATCTGCTCGGCAAGATTGCGCAGCGATTCATCGCCGTTTTCCATGGCATCCGGCGCGGAAAGGCGCGCCTCGCCATCGGAGCCAAGGTTGCGCACATCCACGGCAAACAGGCGGAACATCTCCGCGCTGCTCACAAGCCGCGCCTGCTCAACAACGGTTGCATGCCACGCGCGGATGGATTCCAGCGATTTATCCACCCACGATTGCTGCATTTCACGCTGGTTATTCAGAATATCCTGTGTAACATTCTTGAGCTGCAAGGTGCAGAGGCCGTAGGCCACAGCCGCAGTCACAACAAAAAGCGACAGGCTGACAGCAGCCACCGCGGCTTTTTTCAGACGATAGCGACCAGCAACGGATTGCTCATTAAGTTCCTGCGTTTTCATGGGCTTATCCTATAGTACATTGCGCATTAACGTACCGTTAGCGGTGAAAACCCTCCCACACCAAGGGTGCGGGCTGCGCGCTGCATGCCTGCGGCGGCTTTAGTCTATCTTGCGGCCCTTCAAATGGGCCCACCGACCGAATTCACTGACCGAATACTGCGGGCTGTACTGCCGCACCTTGGTGTGCGAAAGCACTGAATTACTGAGATTATCCAGAATAAAGGCATCGTCGTTCAGGTACACCACCAGAACAGCATGGGCAAAATTTCTGATTGTGTCGCGCACAACAACAACACGCATGCTTTCGGGCGGAATGCCCAATTCCTTAAGAGTAAAATACTTGATAATGGAATAGTCTTCGCAGTCGCCAGACTTTTTCAGAAATTCCGCAGGAATTTCCCAATAATCTTCCTGCCGCCAGTTGACGATATCTTCCACATAGGGCCACGTATTCCAGAAAGAATTTACGTAGCGCAGCAGTTCCATCTTGTTGTTCACCGGGGCTTTGGACTTGAACGTGTCCCAGGTAACGCCCTTTTTGAACACCTTGCCGGGTATGAATATGGGATCCATCTGGTTGCGCTTGAGCAGATCAAGCCAGCCCGGCAGAGTGGATAAGGGGCGTTTGAACTCCACAGTGCCGAAAAGCTGCACCTTGGAATCATGCGCAGGCGCTGCGGGCTGTGCTGCGGATTGCGCCGCGCCTTTTGCGGCATCCGGCGTCGCGACCTTGGCGGGGGCGTTGACTGCGGCGGAAGAATCAGGCTTTCCAGTTTGTTGCGATGATTCAGGGGATGGGGGCTGCTCTGCGCTATCGGCGTCCGTCTGAGGCTGAACGCTGGAATCAGCGTCTGCCTGCTGGATTGTCTGGGGGCCAGATTGCTGGCCCGATTGCAGCCCTGGCTGCTGCTCTGGCTGCTGATCAGCAGTGGGCAAAGCGGAGTTTGCCCCATTGCTGCCGTTCTGTTCAGCCCCCGTGCTCGCCTGATCAGTTGCTGCAACAGACGGTGCCGCATTGTTTTCCGCAGCGGCGGAAGACACGGCTGGCGGCTCGGAAACTTCGGCATTGCCAATGGCTGCGCGTGGTTGAAGATTGAGCGAACCAGCCTGGGCGGGGTTCCAGCCATTTACCCAGAACAGCAGACACACCAAAAGGGCCGCCATGCCCCCGGAGAGGGCCGCGACCAGTGCAAATTTGGAGTATCGAAGTTTTGGCATAGGCTCACCGATCACAGGTGTGCAAGTTGCGGCATACTATACTGCCGCCTATGGAGCGTCCAGTGGTCAGAGGCGTTTTGGCTTATTTTTCGGATGGCTATGTCCCAGCTTCCCCTAGTGCCGTGCACCATGCACCATTCCTCAATAAAGCATTGCTGAATGTTGCTGCACACACATACCAGAGGCAATTATGCCCGCCCGCAAGCTGCAAAACTTCACAGACACTGCTGCAGAGTCAGTATGGGGCCGGATGCGCCTAAGTGCCTGAGTCTGCCAGTGCAGCCACATCAAGCCAGTGGCGCACCTGCACATCCTTGCCCCCCGCAGCTGAAAGCTGCATGACGCAACCGCTGCACCCGGTGACGATGTGCCGGATTTCAGAAGCAAAGCCTTCCAGGCATTTGCGCGCCATGTCTGCCGAAAGATCGGGGTTGGACATTTTCAATATGCCGCCCATGCCGCAGCACAGGCCAGTGCCTTTTTTCAAGCCCGGCAGCCCCGCCGTGAGCAGGGGCAAATCAGGATCAGCAGTACCCCAGTGGCAGGGCTGGTGATAACCCACCGCTGCCGGGGCCTTGCCTGTGGGGCTGATCTGCGGTTCTACAAGCAGGGAGGAAAGCCCAACGCACTTCTGCTTCCACTCCTTGCCCTCCTCAGCCGACATAACGGCGGTGTAGCTATCAAGGCTGTGCTTGCACGAAGCGCAAAAGCTTGCAATCAGGGGTTTGCCAGCCTTGCGCCAAAGTTCAAGATTGCGCTCGCGCACTTCTGCCAGGGCCCCCAACTGCCCGGCATGGTGCAACGTGCCGCCGCAGCAGGCAAAATCCGCAATGTCCACAAGGTCGTATCCCCAGCCTGCCAGCAGTTGCCGGGCATTGGATATCCAGCGGGGACGCGCATTTTTTGCCGTACAGCCGCTGAACAGGGCCACCCTGACGCCGCTGACCTTCTGGCTGGGCCGCAGGGTCATCCATGGTTCGCAAGGCTCCAGATCAACCAGCGCGCGGGCGGTTTCCACAGAAGACCGCAACACGCCGGGAATAATGGAATCTGGGGCAAGCATGGCGATTTTTCCCGCCATGGGCCACAGTGGGCCAGCGCGGCGAATCCACATATCCCAGAGAGTTTGCGTCCAGTGAGGGTTACGTGCCCGCGCCTCGGCCAGCAGATCGCTGGTGGAAAGCTTACGCGCGCAGGCCTGCTGACACCGCTCGCACCCTGCGCAGAGGCGCGCCAGTTCGCGGATATCCTCCCAGGGCAGGGACGAATCCAGGCTGCCGCCAAACTCGGGATCAATCTGCTCCAGAAGCAGTCGCTTGCCCTTGGGCGCGTATTCCTCGCGCTTGTAGAGCGCGTACACAGGGCAGACGTTCAGGCATTCGCCGCATTGCGTACAGCCGCGTTTCATTTCAGTACCCCTTGCCGGGATTGAGAATACCGTTGGGATCAAAGACACGGCGCAAGCGCAGCATGAGGGCATGTTCCTTCTGCCCGAGCTGTTTGCCAACTTCTTTCAGGCATCCGCCGCCGTGCTCGCCAGAAAGGCTGCCGCCACATTCAAGGGCTGCCGCATCCAGTTCGTGATGGGTTTTCTGTGTGCGGCGGGCATCGTCAGCGTCAGAGGCATCGTAATGCAGATTGGCGTGGATGTTGCCATCGCCAGCATGCCCAAAGGCGATAAGGCGCTTGCCGTTGCTGGCGGCAATTTCTTCAAATCTGCGCACGGCCTTGAGAATGGAGCCGCGCGGCACGGCCATGTCGCCGCCGATGCGGTCTGGCCCGAGTACATAGGAGGCTGCCGAAACCCTGCGTCTGTAGGCCCACAGTTTGTCTTCCTCTTGCTTGCCCACGCCTTCCATACGCCACAGGGCGTCATCAAGCTGGTTGGCGAGACGGGCATTCTCCAGCGGCACAGTCTCCTTGCTGCCGTCCACCTGAAACAGCAGCAGCGATTTGACGCTGTCCGGCCACGGCACCTCGCCGGTTCTGGCAAGGATTTCCAGCACGGTTTCATTCATGAATTCCACCGCGCAGGGCAGGATACCTGCGGCAAAAACCTTGCTCATGGAGGCCAGGGCGGCATCCAGCGAAGGATAACCCACAAGCACCGATGCCGAGGCCTCGGGCCTGGGCAAAAGCTTGAGAATAAGCCTGGTCACAATGCCAAGGGTGCCCTCGCTGCCCACAAAGAGCCGCCCGAGGTCAAGGCCTATGACATCCTTGTGGGAGCGGCCCCCGAACTTCACCAGTTCGCCGCCGGGCAACACGGCCTCCAGGCCAAGCACGTAATCGCGGGTAACGCCGTATTTTACGGCGCGCAGGCCCCCGGCGCAGGTGATGACATTGCCGCCAACGCTGGTTGCCTTGCCGCTGGCCGGATCCGGCGGGTAAAACATGCCCAGCTTTTCGCACTCGGCCTGAAGCAGAGCCGTATTAACGCCCGGCTCCACCACGGCAACAAAATCTTCCTTATTGATTTCGATGATTTTATCCATGCCCAGCATGGAAACCACAATGCCGGGAACCGTGGGCACGCAGCCGCCGGAAAGGCTGGTGCCGCGCCCGCGCGGGTGCACGGCCACATGCTCCGCATCTGCCCATCGCATAAATTCGCACAACTGCCCGGCACTCTCGGGCCGAACCATGGCCAGCACCGTACCCGTAAGCAGGCTGGCATCGGATGCGTAAACGCGCAGCACCTTGGGGTCAAAGGACACGCCGTCCTTGAACAGATCCACAAGAAACTTCTTGTGCTCAGGGGTGAGCGAGGTCAGAAATTCCCCTGTCATGGCATACTCCAGTGCGGTTATTGCTGCGCAGCAACATTCATTCGGCGGGCCGCCGAAAGGGATACACAAAAAATCTGCTCTACATGCCCAGCCTGCCTGACGCAGAGGGCGCAATCTGTCATGCAGCGCCTCTGTAGCGACGGCGTCAGTGGGCAGCGGAAAAGCCACTGATTACAGGCCATTGACGGCAAATTCGCTGACGCTGACCAGTGCGACAACATATCGCAGGACGAAAATGATGTCACTCCCGCACGAAAAACGGCAACCGCAGAACGGTTGCCGTTTCCCTTCTCAGGTCATTGAACTCTGCCAGCCTATGACGACTGATCTTTCAACTCCTTGATAAGACCGGAAAGCGACAGAGCCAGATCTTCCAGCCGCCGGGTGGCCTGGAGCGAGGCTTCGGCGCGCTCGTCCGTCTGACCGGCGATGGCGTTGATTTCGTCAATGGACTTGTTGATTTCTTCAGATGTGGCGGCCTGCTGCTCTGCCGCAGTGGCAATGGACTGAATCTGCCCTGCCGACTGGTTTGTGCTGGTAACAATGTCGCCCAGCGCCGCACCGGATTCGCCAGCCAGCGATGAGGCATGGTCAAGACCCTGCACGGCTTCTTCCACAGACTGCAAGTTGATTCCTGCCACCCGCTGGATGGAGAGGATTGAGTCGCTCACTTCCTTGGTGGCGTGCATGGTCTTTTCTGCCAGTTTGCGCACTTCATCGGCCACAACGGCAAAGCCTCTGCCCGCCTCGCCCGCGCGGGCGGCCTCAATGGCCGCATTCAGGGCCAACAGGTTTGTTTGATCGGCTATGTCTTCAATGGTGGTCATGATTGCACCGATGCCGTGGGCCTGTTTATCCAGATCGCCCATGGCTTCGCGCAGTTCAAGAGCCTTCTGCTCCGAGGCACGCATGGCCTCAAGCGACCGCCCCACGACCTCTGCGCCCTGATTGGCCTTATCCCTCGCATCCGTGCCCTGGGCGGCGGCATGCGAGGCGTTTTTGGCAACCTCCAGCACGGTGGAGTTCATTTCTTCCATAGCCGCGGCAGTTTCGTGGATGCGCTGCCGCTGCACGAGCGTGGCCTCGCGGATATCTTCTGAACTGCCCGCGAGTGTGCTCACTTCCTGATGGAGCATCTGCACCATATGTTCGAGCTGGCGCGCGGCTTCAAGCATGCCCTCGGCCTTGGCGCGCTCGGCGTGCAGGCGGGCGGCCTCGGCCTCGCGCGTAGCGGCGTTTGCTGCTGCGGCCTGTTGCTGCGCCTCAACAGTTTTGGCCTCAATCTCCGAAATATTGGATTTAAGGGTGGCGCTCATGGAATTGAGGGACTCAAAAATCACGCCAATTTCGTCAACGCGGCGGTTGACGAGGCTGCCATACACACCAGCGGAAATATCCTTGAGGAAAACGCCCACGGTCTTCAAAGGTGTAATAATGAGCCGCCCGGCCAGCACCCAGATACCTATGCAAATGCCAATCAGGCTTGCCAGCATACCGGTAGCAAACTGCCACACAGCGGCGTTGACAGGCTCCATAAGCTCGCTTTTTTCAATGAGGCCAATAAACTTCCACTTGAGTTCCGGCGAATTGTACACCACAGCTTCATACTGCTTGCCGCTGAATACAGCCTCGCCCGTGGCCGCACCTGACTTGAACAGGGCCGCCAGAGCATCGTTGCCAATGTCGTCTATTTTCTGAAAATTGTGCTGCGGGGTCTTGGGGTCGGATATAACCACGCCGTCATCCTGCACCAGAACAACAAAGCCGGTGCGGCCAATGCGCACGTTTTTGATGAGGTCTGTGAGGGTGCCCAGAGTAATATCTATGGCCGCAACGCCTGTAACTTTGCCGCTGCTGTCGCGCACGGCGCGGCAGGCGCTGACCATTGGCTGACCATCGGTACTTCTGTAGGCGCTGGTAATATAGCTCTTGGCCGGGTCAGACACGGCCATGCCCCACCAGGGGCGTTTGCGCGGATCGTAGCCAGCTGGCTGGGTTTTACCGCTCACGGGGCTGTTGAGTACAAATGCACCTTCCATATTGCCCGCGTAAACATTGGTATATGAGGGGTGCGTCTCCCGATACAGACGGAACAGGGCATCCAGCGCCTTGCCAGCAGTATCGCCTGCCTCGGGGCTGGACGGTGTGGGTTCTGTCGCTGTTGCGTGACTTGTAGTCATCTGCGGCAATTGCGTCATAAGGGGATCAACAGCCAGCATGCCAACGTTGAGCTTGTATTCATCAAACATGGCTGTGACAACATTGCTGACCTGCCGCAGTTCGCCAATGGCGGACTTGGCAAAACTCTCTTCTGAAAGTGTTGCAATGCCCCGCGATGTAAGGGCAAACAGTATGCCCATGGGTATGATGATGATTGCCGCAATACCAAGCATCAGCTTGAGCGATATGGATCTGTTCATAACAAGCCCTTTTGCAAGTGTAGAATTCTGCTTACAGTATCCACAAGATACGTTGCTATTGTTGCAGCCATCATACAGTTCTGGGACACTTTTGCTCACATAAAATTTTTGTCTGCAAGATCAGCCCCTTCAATGGAGAATATTGAGGAGGCAAAATGCAGAGATGCCGCTTCTGTATTAATCGGAAGAGGGCGGGAAAGGATTATGGTGTCAGGAATAAAAATCAAGGAATAGAAATCGGATTAATATCAGCACAATATTTATAACTAACCTGCAAATAGGTTATATATTTTACGCAAGACATCTTTAAAACAAAGCAATAGATAAATCAGAACAGCAGGCTCCAGTTGCTGCGGCATGTCTGGGTTGTGCTCCTGATAATATAAATCCACGCTCCCGCACGGGGAGCGACCTCAACAGACCTTGCCCACGCATAGACCGGGGCGCTTCAATCCACGCTCCCGCACGGGGAGCGACCACCACTTCTGGCGGGTCAATGCGGGTGCAAGAGTGCTTCAATCCACGCTCCCGCACGGGGAGCGACTTTTGCGTGGCATCGTCACGCCCCTGCACTGCGGGCTTCAATCCACGCTCCCGCACGGGGAGCGACGC
>NZ_ATUZ01000004.1 GCF_000420465.1 Desulfovibrio desulfuricans DSM 642
TGCGGGCTTCAAAAGTTTTTTGAGATCACGTCCTTTAGGACGACAATATCAAGTGCCTGCTCGCCTACAAGTCTTTTCAGCCGTGCGTTTTCTTCCTCTAACTGGCGTAATCGCTTTGCGTCAGAGATGTTCATTCCACCGAACTTGCTGCGCCACTTGTAAAAGGTCGCATCCGAGATGCCATGCTGACGGCATAGATCGACAACGCGAACTCCAGCCTCGGCTTGCCGCAAAATTCCAATAATCTGTTCTTCGGTGAATCTGCTACGTTTCATTCTTGTGCTCCTATGTCAGGAACACTAACTTTTCAATGGCATACTTTTCGGGGGGAGGGTCACAGAGGGCTTTCAAAGTGCGAATGCGGCGATCAGCAGCCTTGCCACCACGCGCAGTTTCTGTTGAGCGTATGAAACTGGTAGCGATGGCCTTCGTAATGTCAGTCATGGCGACATCCTTTGTAAGGAAAGCCGCAAATTCGCAGAGGTGGCGTTTTTGCTCAAGAAACGTGTTGGGCGTCAATCGCACCTTGCAGTCCTGCAAGTATACCCTACTAGCATGGGAAAACATCAAACTCGGTGGCGTAGCTTGCTGCTGATTTAGGGCCACTTTTGCGACTTGCTCCCATTCCTTTGCCTCTCTTCGGCTGTAGCAAATCTTTGAGTACTGGTGCCCCTGAAACTTGAAGTATGCTTGGAACACGATTCCATTCTTTTTCACGATTTCGCGTATTGCCATCGCTGTTCTCCGTCAATATTTTAAAATATTGCAAAATGTCATCTTGGTTAAATCGCGCGCCCCGCAAATTTTCACTTTTGAAGGAAGTGGGAGTGACAAAAAAATGGGGGTAGCTTCGCCAGTTGTTTCTGACGGTGCCGGGCGATAATTTTAAAAAATCTGCTAATTCTAAGTATGTCATGCACTGCGGGTTCATTGATGCATGAAAATATCTTTAATCTCTTTATATCTGTTAGCGTTTATATGGTTCATCTCAAGAAATGCTGTTTTCATTGCTTCTCCTTCCAAATACCAAGCCTTATATAAATTAAGTTGCCCCGGCTGGTACTTCAGCCGGGGCAACAATTGTTTAGTATTTACGGTCTTTAATAATTTGTCTTATCTCATCGACAACCTCCTTTGGGTAAAATGAGAAGTGGTAAAATTCTCGCCTAACGTACTGGAGAAAGCGCGTTGGATCGAGGTTGTTGCGTAAGTACACCCTGTCCAGAACAAGCCGCTCAATCATCAGCTTCTTTTCGTGGCTAATAGGGTATGCCTTCGAGGCCTTGGCGAAGGTGATGTTTTTCTTGCCAACTATGCCGAACATGTGCCGGCCGGGAAACATATCCCTGAATTGCTCTTTTCGGGCTTTCTTCTTTGGTGAAAAAAGGTAGCCACGAATCGAGCTTTCAGCCTTTACTGGCTTAAACGCGCTCTTATTTGTGCTGCCCGTCATCTCCAGCCAGGTTCTCATCAGAAAGACCCTTTGCTCTCTTTCTAGCTCTTGGCCGAAAGAGCCGAAAGTGTGGAAATGCAAACCTGTGTTGCGGAAGGCAAGTTCAGCGCCCCACCCAAACCAAGCACCAGGGAAATTCGTCATGACTAGGTTTGTGTACGCCTGAAAGACGTCATACGCTCTTTCGCAGGTGTTTTCGTCAATTCTCTTCCACACGTTAGTGTCGAAGTTCAGCGTAATGAACCAGTCCGGCTCATTCTCAATCGTCGCAAATTTTTTTGCGAAACGACTGTATTGCCCGCCGTTAAAAAGTGATCCCTGATATGGCTCGTTGTGGTGCGTGAGATATTGGGGATCACTTCTCCAAATCATCGTCAGTCGCCCGCAAGTCCTTGCAGTGTATTTTGCGTGAGGATTGGGGGTTCTGATGATGGTTTCAGACAGATTCATTTTTTTCTTTTCGCTCATGTTGAGCTCCTGTTCTTAAGCATATCTATATATAAATATGAAAAAGAAAGGGTCTTAAGTCATGTGTACCTCCATAAAATAAAAAAAGCAGAATGCAGTATACCATAAATTTAAGAAAAGTCAATAGTGCTGAAAATATTACATTATTACTCGACACGGAAATTTTGATTTTACTAAACAATTATAAAAACAATGCACTCAGCAATGTTTTGTGGATTGTTTTAATTTTTTGCAAAATTTACGCTGAACAAGAGTTTTAGAACATAGTTTTTTGCAATGGTAAAAACTATGCTGTGTAGGCATCAAGTCGTGGCAAGTTGAAATGTGGCACGGAAAGAATCAAAACAATGGTAAAGGCAATGTTTTTAACATTGTTCATTTCAGGGCTAAAAACATTGCTTTTGAAGGAATATTTAAAAATGATCATGAAAATAATGAATTCAAAAAGCAATCTTTGCCTTAAAGATTTATTGCATCATGAATTATTAACAATTATCATGACAATGATTTGATGGCTATGTGCTAATGAACGTATTGAGTAGTGATTGAATGTAGCTATTAGTACAGTAACTATATGCAGAGATAACTAGTTATATGAATAATATTATATTAACCGTTAACTAGTATAATTCAAATCAGTTGTTCATTTGTTCTATTTTACATGACACTATTACCTTGGGCTAAAACCATAAGGCCTTTCTTCTTTACGCGACCTCAATATGTTTTGGTTAAATGATGAAAACTTTGCTTTGACCATTGCTATCAGCATTGTTTTTAACAATACTTTTACCAAGGGTTTCTTTGTTGCTGAATATGGGCATACAACATGAAATGGAGGGTAAAATGGCAAGGAAAAGCGCAGTGTTAAATGACACGCAGAGGAAGGCAAAATCTGGAAAAAAGGCCCCCGTTGTGGTGCCGGATATCAAAGATCTTAAAGTCAGCGATTTAAAAATGAAGGGGGATTCTAGGAGTTATACGTATTCTCTTGGGGCACTTTCGGTTTTAGATGCTGTAAAAATGGAGCTTAAGGACACAGGAGAAACGCTGAATAGTTTCGTATCGGAAGCAATAATCTACTATAGCAATTCACGATTTTCAGAAGAAGTTCTTGGCAGCGTCGTCGCTGCGCATAATTCAAAGCCTATGCGGACTCCGGAAAGAAATAGAATACTAGCACTTGAGCGGCTTATTACAGTGATTGGCATGGATTTTTTAGAAAAAAATAAGCAATCTGAGTTTAACAGAATGAAAAAATTCCTTAAAAATAACCCTGAGATTATCGAGAAAGGTACCCCCGGCGGGCGATGCAAGAAAGCCTCGCAAGAAACAGGTATCTTTAAAGACGATGATGCCATGCCACTCTGGCTTATATTGCTTTATGCCAAAAAATTCGAATTCATATGAATAAAAAGGCTCTCCATGATTAAATGGAGAGCCTTTTTCATGTCGCTACCGTTAGGCGGGTAGGGTGTTTTTAACAAATTTATCGAACTCCGGCATAAGCTTGAGCACGTTTTCTAACGCTGCGGTCATGGGTTCCAGTGATTTTTTGAGGTCGGGGAATTCTTTGGCAACCACAACTGGGTCGAGGGAAAAGGGTAGGATAAGGGTGCCGCGCTTGGTGAACTGGAATCCAGCTTTTTGAAGGACCTCCTTTTCCTTTTGAAAAGCCTCCAAGTGCTGTTTGACTTTATACCGGGATGGGCCTGCCGGTCTGCCGTCCATCCAAAATTCAAAGCATAACGTGCAGCTGTTGAGTCCAAGTGCGCTGCCGAGCCAATAGCTGTTGGCATTGGGGTCAGTCTCCGCCAGCCTGAAAACAGCCAAGTCGGCATGGCCAGGTTTTGTGGGCCAATCCAGTGGCGCAAACACGGTATCATCGTTGCCGTCTTCATCCTCCACCACCAGCCCGAATCGAGTGCGCCACGGCGACCGCTCGCCCAAGCGATTGGAAATAGCCCTATTGATGGCTTTGAAGACAGTGGCCTCTACGTGTTCTGTCAAACTTTCCTGTTCGATCAGTTCTTTGTTTGACAGCAAAAATACGCACATCTCCTTAGTGTAATTCATCTAGAACTCCATATCTTTTAAATTTGATAAAAAAGAAGCCATTTGAATTGCTCAAATGGCTTCTTTAGATTGTGGCTAGCGCCAAAGTTATTATATCATAATATCATAAAATTGTCAATATGTATGAAAATATGAGTCTAGTTGCTGCCAAAAAAATTAATCGTTCAGTTTATTATCACAATTAATAAGGAGAGTATCAACATGAAAGGATCACTACAGTTAAATTCCATCCTGTCGAGCATCAAAGACTTTGAGGTATCCATAACCACCAAACTGACCCACTTGGCTAAAGCACAGGGCGGTAATCAACTCCAACGCCATAAGCGCATCGCATTCATTGGCATCGGGGACATTGGTAATGCGGCGGCAGATGCTGTCCATGACAAGTTTCCTGAAGTTCAAGGTTTTTTGGACGTTATTCATGCCAGCCAGGCTGATACCCCTGAATACATTCCTGCCTTGTCGTGTTGGGTCACTGAGTGCCGAGGTCTTTATGAGCGCGAACCGCTGGTTTCCGTTTATATCGTCGGCATGATCGACAGCAGCAACCGCCTTCTTGATGCCCTTGATGCGGGCAACGCAGTCCGATACCTAAAATGCGAGTTTGTGCGGGGTTTCTTTGCTCTGCATGATGGGTGGGATAGTGCCGTGCCCGCCCTGTGTAATGCCGACATTGCGGTATCTCTGACGGAATGCGAAGGGGTAGAGCCGGGGCGAGGGGGGGATTTAGAGCAAGATGGGTTGTTTTTAGAGCTGTACGATTTTCTGCTGAATATGTTGGACGATGATCTCTTGATGGTGTGAGAGGGAGGGGGGAACCCTCCCCATCACGACAAGCCTAGTGAGCTTTTCCGAGTGCTTGTTAAAGCGTGGTCATTATTCAATGCTGTCTAGGCGTTTATCATCACTGGCGGGAAGTTGTTAATAAATGGCAGTAATAATGCGGTGACAAAAAAATTCGATCTCGTAAGGCGTAAGCTCTTTAGTCCTATAGACATAGCTAAGCACAGCATAATTGTTTTTTACTTGAAATTCATAAATTTCTTTGATCGGTGTGGCTATCAAAGGGTTTGAGCCTTCCATGTCAATTCGGTACTGGTTCTGACTCGTTTTTTGGCAGCTTGTAGCCTTTAGAATGCCTCCCAAGTTATCAGCGACTTTTGAGATGCCGTTGATAAAAGCATTCGCAGTTATTCTTCGCGAATCTTCCGGCACTGTCATTTCTGGGCACTTTACAAGCATCTTGCTAACCGGACAATCACTTAAGCTGTCTGCAATTGCAGCAGTTGAAAACAATAAGCAAATGGCAGCTAATAATGTAATATGCAACATTTTCATTGTATTCTCCTTTGCGATTAGAAATATTCAACGTGCTAAGCTCAATCATGTGGAGCTTACTGCCCCATATCCATGCTGCTCAAACGCCTCCCACAAGCCATTTCGAGCGCGGAAATGCATTCGTCCCGTTTTTGCTTGTCACGCCATGCAACACAACGCGCACCAAACGAGCCATGAATAAAAACTTTGGTGCCCCCTTGGCGTGTTACCTTGCTGATTTCACTGACAGGGAGCTCTTCCATTGAGCACAAATCTTTCAGAGCTTTTAGCCTGAAGATGTTGTCTTCTAAGGTATTGTTATGCGGGTCTGCGGGAATAACTACGGTTCCCTTTGTTTTAAAGACAAGAACGCCAATTTGCGTTGTTGCTATGCGCATTGACACAACGAACATGCCTGCCAGTGATGCAATCAATCCTGCGCATGAGCAAATAAATACTGCTGCATACTGAAAACTTAGGTGGATTCCTTTTACCGAGCCAAGAAAGGCAATGACTGAAAGTATTAGCAGTACGCTCCAACCTATTGCGACGGTTATGAACCGAAGGGGATTTCCAGAGTCGCAAACGCGCATGTCTGCGCTTTTCAGTGCGTAGCGCTCCGAATACCTTTTAAATGTCAGGTAACTATTCAAAAGGAAAACGGAAAAGAGAATTCCGCCAGCAACTTGCAGCACAAGCACTATCAATTCATTAAGATCGTTATTTTTTTTTGCCATAGTCTTCCCCTTATTTGATTTGCGGCATTTGAGTTTCACTATGCTATAGCCAAGTGGCTGTCAAGAAATTCTAGGATACATCCAAGTGAAAAAGGAGGATGTATGCCTTTTACTAGTAATCTTGGCAGTATCATGAAGGGCAAAGATATGACGTACGAAGAGCTTCAGCACATCTCAAAAGTCGCACCTGACACTGTCGCAAGAGCGAGAGATGCCAGAATTGCAACTTGCAAGCTGCTTACGCTTGAAAAGCTTGCAAGGGCGTTAGGGGTTGAGGTGTGCGACTTGTTCACCCATGTGAAAAAGTGAAGTACCCGCCTATAGTTGGGGCACCACTCATGCGGGTATTGCCTCCCGTTACTTAGAGTAAGGGGGGGGGCAATCTGCTAGATGAGCGGAACAGGCCGTTCCGTCCTTGCTCAACGCTAATTAGGAGTGTCTATAGCTGCTGGCTGTGATTGATTCAGGCGAGGGCATTGAGTGGAGTCGGTCAAACAGAGATAATTTTAAATAAACATATGTTTTAATTAAATTTAATAGAAAAATGTCCTATGTGAATCTCAGGGGGTAACAGGAATGCCTTTGCTCAACAAGAACCTGCTAAAGCGGGATATCGGTGTGTTTTATGTGTTGCGTCGCACTTCTTCAGATGTAAATGGAAATTTGTAATAAGAATATGACGGGATGTGCAATAATGGTCATTAGTGCGAAAAAAACAAAAAGTAGATGCATACGCGCAAGTTACGCGTAATAAAACTCTTATTATATCACTTATATTGTTATTGGAATCATTTTGTTTTGCGGATTATTATAGAACTGCAGAAAAATTCGATAAAAACGCAGAAAATATAAGGTGCGACAATTCTTATTTTTTTGATGGAGCTAGCAGTTGTCAAGTTGGGGTAAAGATTGTAATTTATAAAAAAATAGAATCGCAACTATGTACACTAAAATACTAGGAAACACATGCTAAGCACAAGTTTTCAGCCCTATCTTCCTGTCGCCCCGGAAGATTTTATACTGCAAGGGGACATTTTTGCAAATTGTGAATGCGCCAAAACACCTCCTTCGAATTTAGAGCTTTACTACATTTTAACGGCTGATTGTGACATTGATAAAGGTAAGTGTGGTGAATCTTTTGCTGCTTTGAGAATTGTTCATTTAAGAGATTATATATATAACATTTGGCCGAGTTCACATTTTCAATCTCTATTTGAAAGTAAAGAGAAGGATGTCATAAAAAAAATACAAAAATTTCATGCCGCACATCGTGGAGAAGGTGTCTGCATGGAAGATGTTGATTGTCTAAATTGGGTTGAGCATTGCCCGGCAACTGATATTTGTAGCGAGTTAAGCATAGAGGCAAAAGAGCAAAAAAAGTTTATCGCTACGCTAAATAATTATTCATTGCTTAAAAAACTTTATAATTCATCCCATGATAACAGATGTCTGCTACAATCATATGTTGAATCTTTAGCTTTATATGATAAGGCGATTGTTAAAGATAGCAAAAGCTATGTAAAATCAAAATTCAACAGGGATATGCTGCCAAAAGATGTTTTCCTGTTGCCTAAAGTGGCAATTTTAAATGGAATTGATTGCGTAGTGATCTTGAGAAACGTTATACCATTAAAAAAGAGCGATACTTCAACGAAGGTTGCAGATATAAGGAGTGGGAAATATGTTCGAGTTTGCAGGCTTCATCCTACTTTAAAATTTGCAATTTCAAGTATGTTTGCACATTTGTACTCTAGGATCGGAATCCCGAATGAGTATGAAGAAATGCAGGATAACGCTATTGAAGGTTTGAAACAAACTAAGGAAACAAAGTAATGCTAACACTTTCTTTAGACGCGAAAGCTATTCCGTTTATTAGCAATGGCGAGATCGACATTGCACATTTTTTCAAAACTAAAATGGTTCCATCTTCTTCAGAAAGATTTTTCTGTTGCGAGGTGGATAATCATGGCTATATCCTGTCCAGGAATTTGCAGTCGCAAGAAGGCATACTTACTATATCGCTAGAACAGAATGGCCCATTTGAAGGGGTGGCGGAAGGCTCACGAGAAGAGGCTTTCGGTAGAATTTTAAAGGCGTCCCAAAAGATTTTTGAGAACAAACGCAACAAAATTCCCCCGTCGTGGCAACCATTTAGAAGTGATAATTTGCTTTCATTTCAGGCTGATAAATATATCAGGAAGACTGAAGGGGGCAAAATTAATGCAGGCAGAATTGTACTTGAACAATCACGTCAGCCACATCCGCAAGTGTTTGCATATGCATTTCTTCCCGAAAGCAGCATTGATCTTCCCCATCCTAATAATCATAATTTGCTCTCAGAAGCACTGCAAAATCTCCCAAAAGCTATAGAAAAAAATGCAGAGATTGAGTCTTCAAGACTTCAAAATGAAGATTTTAATCTTAATGAAAATTTTACTTGTGAATTTGCTGACTGTAGTATCGAGGAATGGAAAAAAAAATTAACGGTACAGCAGCTTCAGTTTGTACTGGCAGATATTAAGAGTAGTTTGCGGCTTCAAGGGCCTGCGGGGAGTGGTAAAACACTTGCGCTTGTTCTCAAATGTGCCATAGCACTTCAGGAAAAATCCAAAAATGGTGAGAATTTTCGGATATTGTTTCTTACCCACGCGCTTAGAACAAAAAATGATGTTGAAGCACTTTTTTTGTCTCTAGATGATGGTATGCAAGAGTATATAAAGAATGAGAATATTGTAATTGAAACGATTTATTCATATGCACAAGGTACTTCAAACTACGATTTTGAAAAAATTATTCCAGTGTCACTGGATGGGCATGATGGAATGCAGCTTCAGTCCATACTGTTGGAAGAAGTTCTTGCTGATTTCATTACGAATAGTTGGGATGCCTACAGGGCAAGTTGTTCTGAAACTTTTAGAACATTAATTGGCTCTCCTGCTGGTTCTACTGAATGGAAAAGTTTTGTGTGGGAGCTTTTGAATGAATTTTCATGTGTAATAGACTCTTATGGTGTTCACAAAACATCGGATATTGAACAGAGATATCTGAAGGAACGCCGATATAAATGGATGATGCCGTTGGAGAATGAGTCTGACAAAATTGTTGTTGTCAGGCTATATCAAAAATATGTCGAAAAGTTGCGTCATGAATCGGTTCTTGGATGTGATCAACTTGTTGCAGATTTTTTACGATACCTTGATAGCTTTACGTGGGAGGCATTACGGCCCGACGAGGGTTTCGACCTTGTGGTAGTTGACGAACTGCATTTGTTCAATCGGCAAGAAAGGCTGGCTTTTGTCCGTCTGCTAAAACCATATTGTGACAAAACGCCACTTGTAATTATGGCCTATGATCTCCGTCAATCTCCTAGAGACACTTTCTTGGGGTTAAGCGATAAGAATCAAAGTTCGTATTGGAAAATATCGGGGTTAGGTGACATCAAAAAAATAGAGTTTACAGATAATTTTAGGTATTCTCCACAAATCGCCATGTTTATGAAAAGTCTTGAAAGGCAGTTTCCGGGAGCTGACTTGTACGCAGACTGGGGGCCAGAAATTGGAAAAGTCCACAATGTTGACGGGCCAACCCCTATTATAAAAACACACAAAAATTCAAACTTACTTTTTGCAACAGTTACCGACAAGGCAAGCAAAGAAAAGAAGAAGAATACAAAGCTTGCGATTGCTATTTTGTCTGTAAGTCGGGAAAAGTTTATTCAAAATGCATCAAAAATTAAAGATAACAAATCATTTTTGGTGTTAAATTCTAGAGATGGGACAACATCGATACCTGTGGATAAGAAAAAATGTGTCTACAGCATGCCTGAATTTGTTGCTGGAATGCAATTTGATTATGTGTATGTAGTGGATGTGAATCAAAATGAGACGGCGTGCTCAGCGTGCACAACTTCACTATCAAGAAAATTTGCGTCACAAATATATTTAGGCGCGAGTCGAGCAAAAAGTAAGCTCGAATTGCACGCAGCGGACGATTGTGGTGGAGCCGCGCCTCAGTTGTCAGTAGCACTTTTTGAAAAGAGTCTTTTGCCAGAATAATGAAAATAGTTCACATCGTGAGTTCTTGAGCCATTATGCCCCGATTTATTTAAATCGGGGCATTTTTCTACGTGCCACAACAATGCATTCTTATCCGATAGGCGGTTAGTATGCTTTTTAATTGAAGATGGCCGCTAAATTTTATGGGTCTGGAGTTGCTAGAAGTTGCTAGTCATCTCTGTTTTTAGATTTGGGTCAGAACCCACAATTGCACCGGTCTCTGTGGTGAACTCGTGCATACCGCTGTGCATACTTTTTCGATTTATGGGTATGCATCTGCATGACGCTGGATGAAAATATAGTGCTGAAATGATTACAACTAGCTGAAATCATTATCTGTCATAAAACTAATTGAATCGACTCGAAATCGAGTTAGGGGTTAGTAGCTCCTACGTGGGTTCGAATCCCACCCTCTCCGCCATTAATGCGTAATAAAAACGGCGAGTTGCTTTAGATGGCAACTCGCCGTTTTCGCATCTGAAATGGTATGTTTTTAACGAGTGAGCGAGCCAACCACAAATCGACATTTATACGTTGCTCCATCTGTAAGAAAAATCGGGGGAGGGTGTTTTCGTTCATGTGCCATGTGGCCGGTTGCTGCTTTTTCAACGCGGGCGGCATCGATTTTGTGCTTGCTGAATCAAAAGCATATCGGCTAAATAGTCGCAGCGTAAATCTTAGCTCCACTCAGTAGATTCCTTTTCAGGGCAATGTAATAAAAACATTGCTTAAATTATAGTCCAGCGCCAACTGACTATTCACTATGCTAGCACGGGGTTTTTGCTGCCTCTGCACTATTGTGAGCAAAACATGAATGCACCCATCCGCCTTTCGCTTGTCATCCCCTGTTATAATGAAGAACGTACCCTTCGTGATTGTGTAAGTCGTTGCCTTGCACTGCGTGAGCGGAATATTGACCTGGAGCTTGTCGTTGTAGACGATTGCTCCACAGACAATAGCCTCGCCGTTGCTCGTGAGCTGGAATCAGAGATTCCGGGGATCACGGTAGTGCGGCATGAAGTCAACAAGGGCAAAGGCGCGGCGCTCCGAACGGGTTTTCTGCACGCAACAGGTGACTACGTGGGCGTTCAGGATGCGGATCAGGAATATAATCCTCTGGATTATCTCAAGCTGCTTGTGCCGCTGGTGGAGGGCGATGCCGATGTGGTGTACGGCTCGCGATACCTGCGCAGGCAAACACGGCGGGTGCTTTCTTTCTGGCACACCTGGATGAACCGCACGCTGACCTTTATCTCCAATATGTTCACAGGCCTTGATATCAGCGATATGGAAACCTGCTACAAGCTTTTCAGCCGAACCGCCATTGCCGAAATCGCTCCGCTGCTCAAGGAGGAGCGCTTTGGTTTTGAGCCAGAGGTGACGGCGCTGATAGCCCAAAAAAGGTTCCGCGTATATGAATGCTCCATACATTACGAGCCGCGCGGCTACGAGGAAGGCAAAAAAATCGGCTGGCGAGATGGCATACACGCGTTGTACTGCATTCTGCACTACAGCGCGCACTGCGCGCCCCTGCCTATGCAGGTTCTCATCTATTTGTGCATAGGGCTTGTGTGCGCGCTGACCAATATCAGCATTTTTTCAACACTCCTCGGCGTTGGATTCAGCGCTGCCGCTGCCATCTGGATTGCCTTTTTGCTGGCTGCCGGACTCAACTATCTGCTGTGCATTACGGTGCTGTTCCGCCACAAGGCGCGCTGGTCCGGCCCACGCGAGGTTGCCATCTACATTGCCTGTGTGCTCCTTATGGGCTGCGTGGACTACGCCATTACATCCGGGTTTATCTTCTGCGGCATTTCGCCCTACTGGAGCAAGGTCTGGTCAACATTGCTGGGCTTTGTGGGCAATTTCCTGTTGCGCAAATTCTGCGTGTTCTAGGGGCGGAAGATGCTGCTTCTGGCTGTTGCACTGCTGACGTGCTCCCTGCTGCTCTGGCTGGCTGGCGTGTTTTTGCTGGAGGCACTGGGGCTGCAAAACAAAAATCCCTTTCTGGCATTCTGGGCGGGGATATTCCCCATCGGGCTTACAGGCTTGTTGCTCTCTCTGTTTGTTCCGCTTCAGGGGGCTGCTGCCGCGCTGTGCTTCTGGGCCAGCGGATTGGGCCTTTGGCGGCTCTGGCGCAAGGGTTTTCGAGAAGCAGGTCTGAGCGGCCTGGGATCTGCGCTGACCGTGGTTCTTATAGCGCTGCTGGCCTATAAAACCGGCTATGCGGAATTTAAGGACGGCGGCGGAGGCGATACGCCAGGTTACCATCTGAACCTGGTGCGCTATCTGCACGACTACGGCACGGTAGCGGGTATTGGCAATCTTCAGTTCCGCCTGGGCATGAACTCCACCTGGCATGTGCTGGCGGCGCTGTTTGAGCAAGGGGCACTGCTTGGGCGCAGCGCCTACCTCATGCAGGGTTTGCTGGGCCTTGGAGCCGTGGGCTGGTGCGTTGCCGAAGTCGCCACAAGCACGGTTATCTGGCGCAGGCTCTACGCAGTAGTCCTCATCCCCATGGTGGCATACTACCTGCGCGATATGCGTCCCTCGCTGTACTACGATAACGCGGCGCTTTTTTTGTGCGCGGTTGTTTTTTCCATCTGTTTGCGGATTCTCTTGCAGAAAGATAACCGAACGGTCATGGCGCACTGTGTTCTGGTGCTGACGGCAACGGCTTTTTTGCTCAAGCCGTTGAATCCGCTTTTTGTGGCTGGCTGCGCGGGGATTGCCGCCTGGGGAGTATGGCAGGATTTTCCTCGGGGGCGTCTGCGGCGTCTGGCTCTTGTCTGCATGCTGCCATGTTTTGCAGCGGGTGCCTGGATTGCCAAAAACGTGCTGCTCACAGGGTATCCTGTGTATCCATCGACCATTTTCCCCTTTCCCGTTGATTGGCGCATGGCGGAAGCAAAGGCGCGGGAGTGTCTGGAGTGCATTCTCGGCTGGGCCAGAATGCCCAATGGGCTGTACCACGAAAGCCTCCGGCAAGGGCTGGGGTTCTGGTTCCCCTCTTGGTTTGAGCGCCAGATTCAGTCGTTTGAAATGTGGTACAACGGCTTTGCGCCGTTGGGCCTTGGGTGCATTGTCTGGCTGCTGGCATGCGTGCGCCAGCGAGGCGCGGTAGTCTGGTGCATTCTTGGGCTGACACTGGCAAGTCTTGCGGGATGGTTTGGCAGCGCTCCCGAAATTCGTTTTGGCTCTGCGTATTTTTGGATATTTCTGGCTGCCGGAGTGGCCTGCCTTTTCAGAAACCAGACTGCATCGGACGTGACGCCCAGAGTGCGGGTGGTGTTGTGGGCCTTGGGTGCTTCGCTGCTTGGCCTGCTTGTATTTTTTTATCAGCGCGGCTCGCACCACAGCGAACGTGACTGGTTGGCGCCCGCTCCTGCGGTGCTGGGCAATGCCGCTCCCGCGCGTATTCAGCCGGATGACGGAGCAGAGCCCTTTGACGTTTTTGTGCCGCGCGGCGAGGGCAAGGGCTGCGCCAACGGCCCAGTGCCTTGCACCAGTGAGCCGAATTGTGGCTTCTGCCTGCGTGATCCTCGGCAATGGGCCAATGGATTCCGCGATTGTCAGTCGCACTTTGCTGGCTACGTTTCGCCCTGATCTCTGCTACACGAAAATATGCAATTTTTCGGTTGCATGCGCGCGGTGGTTAGCTGCTATTTACGCAGATAGCGCTGTCAATTTGTGGAGGCCGTCGGCATGCGTGATCGGCATCCATGTGCATCAGGCAACACTCCTTGCACAGATAGATGGTTTGCCGCAAGAATGCTTCATTTCGGGAGGATGGTCACATCATCTGTTTGCCCATCAGCACCCTCTGAAAAAACTCCAGCGTCCGCTGCTCCGCGTCTGTGGCGGCAGAGCGGTTAAAGCCGTGTCCTGCGCCGGGGTAGATGACCATCTCAGCGGTTTGCCCAAGGCTGCGGGTCAGTTCCACCAGTTCCTTGCCTCTTTCCATGGGCACAACGGTATCCGCATCGCCGTGCAGTTCCAGCAAGGGCGGCATGTGGGTAATGGGGTGCTTGCCGTCAGCCCTGCGCTGGGCGGGGATGCCGCCGTAGAACACAACCAGCGCCGCGATTCTTGTATCCTTGCTGGCAACGGATGTTCCCAGATAGCCCCCCTGAGAAAAACCCACGATGCCAACGGGGCGCGCCTTGTGCCCTTGCGCAAGCACGTCTGTTACAACATCGCTGACCATCTGCGACCACGCGCCTATGCGCTTTGAAAAATTTGCGCGCCGCGTTTCCACAGTTTTGGAGCATGCGACATCCTGCTCATTATAATAATCCAGCACATAGGTATCAAAACCCGCGTGGGCAAGCTGTGTGGCGTTGCGCTCATAAAATGCCCGGAATTTATCCAGCCCCTGGCTGCCGTGCAGCACAATGATAGCCGGGTGCGGCCCTTGCCCACCAGCAAGAAAGGCCTTAACCACAACCGGCTCCTGGGATGTTGTTTGCGTGCCCTCGTGAACCTGAATATCGCCTGCAAGGGCGCGGCCAAATCCGCCAAAAAACACAAAGAGAAAACACCAGCAAAAGATTTTTGCGCTCCGCATATTCCCGCCCGTGGGTAATGAGTGAAATTCCGTCAATGCTTTCGGCTACTCGCTTTGTGCGGGTAAGACAAGATCACCTTTGCATCCGTGTTGTGCGGAATGTGCCGCGCACAGGCTTGTCAGCGGCCCGTTGCGTCAGTTTCGCCGCTGGGGTAATGATACGCCTCTGCGGGGGCGCAGGTGCAGCGCGTTTTTGCGCACAGCGCTGGCCGCCCGGTATGCAGGGCACGCAAAGCACGCATCCGCAGGGCAGCCGCAACCCAGAGCAGCGGCAGCCCCAAGCAGAATCATATCAAAGCGTTGGAGAATATTTTGGCATTTTTGAGCATGCAGGGTGTTACCCTGAACCTCGGCGGCAAGCCGCTACTGGATTCGGCGGATTTTTCGGTTGAAGTGGGCGACAGGCTTTGCCTCGTGGGCCGCAACGGCGCGGGCAAGTCATCGCTGCTGGCGCTGCTCGGCGGGCAGATGGAGCCCAATTCCGGCATGATTATCCGCCCAGGCACGCTCATAGGCCAGATGCCGCAGGATGTGCCGGAACGCTGGCGCGGCACGGTTTTTTCTCTGGTGGCGGAGGTTCTGGGCGAGGAGGGCACGGCCCTTGCCGCAGCCCATGCCGGGGCCGAGCACAGCCTTGAGCTGAGCAGCGGCTGGGAGCGCTACGGTGATGTGCTTGCCGTCATCAATCATCTGGGGCTGGATCCCGATGCGGATTTTACCTCGCTCTCTGGCGGCACCAAGCGCCGCGTGGCTCTGGCGCGGGCGCTGATCTGCTCCGAAGACCTCATTCTGGACGAACCTACCAACCATCTGGATATCGCCACCATCACCTGGCTGGAAGATTATTTGCTGCGCAAGGCCCGCACCCTGATTTTTGTCAGCCATGACCGGGCCTTTGCCAAGCGCCTCGCAACGCGTGTTGTGGAGATCGACCGGGGCAAGCTGCACAACTATTCCTGCGGATTCGACCGCTACCCCGAGCGGCGCGAGGAACGCCTTGCCGCCGAGGAGCGCGCCTTTGCACTGCAAGACAAAAAACTTGCGCAGGAGGAAGTGTGGATTCGGCAGGGCATCAAGGCCCGCCGCACGCGCAACATGGGCCGGGTGCGTGCGCTTGTGGCTCTGCGGGCCGAGCGCGCCGAGCGGCGCGACAGGCAGGGCAACGTATGTATGGCCGCGCAGGAGGCTGGTCGCTCGGGCAAGCTGGTTATTGAGGCCGACAATATTTCAGTCGGCTACCCTGGTCAGCCGCCGCTTATCCGCAATTTTTCCACAATCATTCAGCGCGGCGACCGCGTGGGCCTGATTGGCGAAAACGGCACGGGCAAAACATCGCTTATCCGCGTGTTGCTGGGCGAGCAGCAGCCCACAGAAGGCGAGGTGCGCCTCGGCACAAATCTGGAAATCAGCTATTTCGATCAGTTACGCGAAACGCTCGACCCGGAAGCCAGCGTCATGCACAGCGTTGCCGAGGGCAACGATGTGGTCACGGTGGGAGGCAGTACGCGCCATGTGGCAGGATATTTACAGGATTTTCTCTTCACTCCCGACCGCCTGCGCCTGCCGGTCAAGGTGCTCTCCGGCGGCGAGCGCAACCGCCTGCTGCTGGCAAAGCTCTTTACCCGGCCATCCAACGTGCTGGTGCTGGACGAACCCACCAACGATCTTGATGCGGAAACCCTTGATCTCCTCGAAGAGCTGATTGCGGATTATTCCGGCACCGTGCTTGTGGTCAGCCATGACCGTAGTTTTCTGGATAATCTTGTCACCAGCGTCATCGCGCTGGAGGGCGACGGCATGGCCCACGAGTATGTTGGTGCCTATACCGACTGGCTGCGCCAGCGCTCGATCCCTGCCCAGGAGCGCAAGCCGGAAGAAAAACCCGCCCGCACAAACCAGCGCCTCGCCTCGGACAAGCCCCGCAGACGCAGCTTTAAGGAACAGCGGGAATTTGAACAACTGGGCAAGGAGCTGGAAGGCCTGCCGGAGCGCATGGACGCTCTGGAGCAGGAGCAGAAAACTCTGGAAGCAACACTTGCCGATCCGGAACTGTTCGCCCGCGATCCAGATGCTTTTGCCAAAATCACAGACCGGCTGGTGGCGCTGGAAACCGAACAAACCGAACTGCTGCTGCGCTGGGAATTTGCGGAGCAGCGCCTGCAAGAGCTTGGTGAACTGGCCGGATAGGGCGGACTCCCCAGCCAGCGTCAGCCCGCATGTATGGTGCAATGCCGTACATGCGGCTCCAGTCTTTTTTTCGAGTTAAGCAGCCTCCCCCCCCGTACCATTCTGCACTCTTACCGGAGTGCAGCTTCCGCAATTATGCGTTCGCTATGTGAAAGCATGCTCCCGGTCATCTGCGACGTTATATCACACGTGACTATCATGGGCACGTGTGAGCTTGAAGCGCGCATGCTTTCTTTTGTTGCTGTAGTGGGAAGTTTTAATACTCGTTATTTTGTTCAGTCTGACATTAGTTATTTTGTTTATTTCCAAAAAAATTATTTTTTCAACTAATAAAAAATTTAATGCATCCGTTATGTCTCAAACAAGGTTGATGCTATGGTCAATGTATGGGGCGGTGAATCTCTAGCGATTTTTTTAATTTTATTAAACAGACTACTCAAGAATGGGTAGGCTCTTTGACCTCGATTTAAAAGATAGGAAGCTAACGTATTTCTTTAGTGGCAGTTGCATTTAAATTTGTATAATTATATATAAAAGTTATTAATGTCCCTGTTGAGTTGTTTAGCCTGCATTTTTATCGAGACAGTTTTTGCTTCCTGAAAATCGACAATCGACTACATTAGAGGATATGTCATGGCTATTGCATCAGGAACAAGCCTTTCATTCCGGTTGTTTTCTTCTGCTGTCGTGCTGATGTGCGGTGGCGCAGCATCATTCACATATGGCGTTATTTCTAATGCATCGTTTATAATACACGGTGCATTATTTTTATTGGCGGCCACGGCTGGTCTTTTTTTAATATGGACGGTCTATAAGCAGCTGATACTTCCTTTACGCAGCATACGGGATTACGCACAAGAGATCGCCAGTGGCCGCCCCGCAGCATATCCAGCGTGTTCCATGCCCAAAGAATACTCAGACCTGCGCGAAAGTATTTGCACTATGGTCGCCTCGCTGGATCAGGCCCTTAAAGATGCCCGACATAAAGGCGATGAAGCGCACCGGCTCGCGGCAGACAGCGAGCTTGCATTGCAGGAAAGCCGCGCTGCGGAAGCGCAGGTGCGGCAACTGCTCAATGACATGCGTACCGCTTCGCAAAAAGCGGCCACTGCATCCTCGAGTATTTTTTCCGGTATCCGCGAACTTGGTCAAAACATGGAGAATGTGGATCGCGATGTGGTGCATCAGCGGGAAAGAATGCATGAAGCCTCGCAAGCCATAGAGCAGATTAATTCCGCCATTCAGAGTATAGCGCTCAATACCGTTAAAGCTGCAGATGACGCTGCGTTGGCGCAGCAGGGGGCTGTGTCGGGCGCACAAGGGGTGCGCTCGGCAGTTCTTTCTATTGATCAGGTTAAGGAGCGTATTCTGCTGCTCAAGGAAACCATGACCCATCTTGGGCAACAGGCCGAGGGCATTGGAGCTGTGCTTGGAGTTATTTCCGACATCGCGGATCAAACAAATCTGTTGGCCCTGAACGCCGCCATTGAGGCCGCCAGGGCAGGCGAAGCCGGCCGCGGATTCGCCGTGGTCGCCGACGAAGTGCGGAAGCTCGCGGAAAAGACAATGAAGGCCACCAGCGAGGTCGGCGAGTCATTGAGAAATATTCAGGCCAAGGCGCGCGAAAATGTTCAGGCTGTGGATGCCGCTGCGCAAGATATTGTTACAAGCGCAAGCGCCGCCGAACAGGCCGCTGAAGATGTGGACAGGATTGCGGGATTTGTTCAGCAGGCCGCCAACGAAGTCTCTGCCATCGCGGCGTCCAGTCAGGCGCAGACCGCGGCGAGTGAAGATGTTCGCAGAGGTGCGGCTGAAGTCAACACCATCGCAAAGGAAACGGCGGAGCACGTCAATAATTCCATTCGCGTGCTTGTGGAAATATCTGGTCAGGCAGAAGAACTGGACGCCATCGTCAGCGCCATGGGGCAGGGAAATCTTGGCGGCGTTGTAGATTCTGACCAGCTTATATGCTGGACAAACGATCTTTCTGTAGGGGTTGCAAAGATAGATGAGCAGCACAAGGCTCTTGTGGCCCTTATCAATGAGCTGAATTCCGCCATGCGGCAACGCCGTTCAGAAGAGGTGCTTACAGGCGTGCTGGACAGGCTGAAGCAATACACGGTAAAGCATTTTGCCACGGAAGAAGAATTTTTTGACCGCTATGGCTACGCAGAAGCGCCTGCGCACAAAAAAGCGCACCGTGATCTGGTAGAAAAAGTTCTGGCCTTTGAGCAGGAGCTTAAAAGTGGTCGAGCCAAGGTCACCATGGAAATCATGCGTTTTTTGAAAGAGTGGCTCGTGGGCCATATTATGGGTACGGATAAACGCTATGGCCCATTTCTCAATGGCAAGGGCGTGCAGTGACAGTAGCCTGAAAAGCAAACTCTGATATGTGCAAAAAGAGCCGGAGTATGGTCTGCCCCGGCTCTTTTTGTTTACAAGTTCGGGGCGCGTTGTGTGAGTATTCGCGAAAAGATTTTTCGGCTCAGGGCATTAACGGCGACACGCTAAAGTTGATAAGCCACTGAAACAAGCCAATATAGCAAAAAAGAAGATATCGGAGTGCAAGCAATGCAAATATCAACTGACGGAATCAACTGGTTTTATACAACAAAAGGGCAGGGGGAACCTCTTCTTTTTTTGCACGGCGGGCTGGATACCTGCGAAAATTACGTAACTCTGCTGGCGGAACTGGCAAAGGACTTCCGTGTTGTCGCTGTTGACCGGCGCGGGCACGGCAGAACAGCGGATACAGACGCGCCTTTTGCGTATGGCCTGATGGCGGAGGAACTGATTTCTTTCACACAGGCGCTTGATCTGCCGCCTTTTCACATTGTTGGCTACAGCGATGGGGCGAACCTCGGCTTGCATATGGCAAGCCGCCTGCCGGGCAAGGTAAAGAGCCTCATTGCCATATCAGCCAATTATCTTGGCGTGTCGGGGATGTCGCAAGGTTGGCTGGAAACGGTTGAAGTATTGTCTGCGGATTTTGTTCAGGAGCATATGCCGGAAGTTGCGCAGCAGTATGCCGAGCTGAACCCAGCTCCAATGCTTGAGAGCTTTATCAGTAAGACAAAAGAGCTGTGGAGCAGGGATTGCGTTGTTGAAGTTGAAGTTTTGCAAGCCCTGCAAACGCCAACGCTCATTGTGGGCGGCGATCGGGATATCGTTTTGCCAGAGCAGCTTGTGGACATGAAAAAACTGATCCCGGATGCCTCCCTGCTTATGCTGCCATATTGCGGACATTTTGTTTTTCAGGATTTTGCCTGGAGCAACACTGCGGCCTCAGCCGTAGCCGTGTTCAAGGATTTTTTGACAACACGCTTCAGCGCGCATAATGCGGATTTTTTCTGACCTGTTGTATCCCGGTATAGAGCATGATTGCACTGAATCACCAGATTTTTCTTGCTGTTAACGCCAGCGATGCGGCATCCCCCTTTGCAGTGTGGGTAGGGGGCGCGCTGGCAGAGTGGCCCATAGGTATCACTGTGGTGTTGACTCTGCTGGCTGTTGTGCGGCAAAAGCCGCGCGGGTTTGCCGTTGCTCTGGCTTTACGCGTGGTTTTGACCGTGACGGTGGCCATGGGTTCAGCCTGCCTGATCCGAATATTTCACTATAATCCCCGGCCCTTTGTGCTGGGGCTTGGGCGAATGCTGATTGCCCACGAACCCACATCATCCTTTCCCAGTTTGCACGCCACTTTTTTGTTTTCGATGGCGTTTGCGCTGCTTCTGCAAAAGGGTTCGCGTGGCATTGCACTGTTTGTCATGCTGCTGGGGTTCATCACGGCCTGGGCCAGAATCTTTGTGGGGGTGCATTATCCGCTGGATATGGCGGGGGCATTTTTGACGGCTTGCCTTGCCGCCGTGGCGGTAAATTTCTGCTTTCAGCGAGCCAGAGGCGGCTGGGCTGTAAAAAACGGGGGAGCAGGTTAGAGCCTTTACTGGCGGGCATGCGGCTGATTTTTCTGACACCATTAAAAAAGGCGGGTTTCCCCGCCTTTTTTAATGGTGCGCAAGTGCGGGCCATTGCCCCGGCGCTAGACAGCCTTGTGATTTTCCTCGTCCAGAATCAGGTATTGATCGTTGGCCTTTAACACCACCGCGCGTGAACGGGCATTGTGCTTGGCGTGGTACAGGGCTTTGTCCGCCCGGTCAAAAAGCTGTTCTGCCGTTTGGATTCGCGGCGCTTTGGCATCCAGCAAAGCTATGCCGGCGCTGACAGTAATGTGCAGGTTGTTTTTTTCAACATTGCCTTCCGTATCGCGGATAAGCAGGTTGAAATTTTTGATGGCCTTGCAAAAACGGCTGATGATTTCGGGCAACATATGCGCGCTGGCCCCGGAGGCCACAAGGGCAAACTCATCGCCGCCAAAGCGCGCTGCCAGGGCATCTGTCTCTGTATCAATTTCTTCGCGCGCCCTGCGGAGGTGCGAGCCAACAACCTTAAGCACCTGATCGCCGATAAGGTGGCCGTAGGTGTCGTTAAAGGTTTTGAAGTGGTCGATATCAAAGAGGGCCAGGGCAAGGGGGTGCCCTTCTTCGTGCCACCGGGCCGTAGAATTTTTGATAAAAAGATCAAGGCTCAGGCGGTTGGCAACCTGAGTCAGGGGGTCAATGAAGGCGAGGTTTTCAAGGTTGCAGATGTCTTCCTCAAAAAGAACCTTGACCCGGTGAAAGGCTGATTGCAGCTTTTCAAGCATGACGGTGCCATCGCCGTTTTCCGCCACAATGGAAAGGCTTTCTTTTTCAAGGTGGGCAATGTCGCCGTAGCGCGAAGACAGCTTGATGAAAAACTGGTCTATGATGGAAGACGTTTCGTGAACCATGCTGTCGAGCTGATTCACAATTGGCTTGCTGAATATTTCACTGCACTTGCGGATTGTGGAAACAAGCTGTTCATCAGAGTAGTGTCTGTTTTTCAACAGTTCTTCCATCTGCGCGAGAATGGCAATTTTTTGTTCTTCATCAAGAAAATGATAGTCCTTCATTTCCCTGAAAAAAAGCAGCAGGGAACGCCAACGCGTTTCTGGCGGAACACCTGCTTTGTCAAACATATCAAATAATTTGAGATATGTATTTTTGCAGTTAACAGAAGACTCTTTGGATTTCACCATGGCGCTTGTTTCGCAGTGCAGTAAAATATGGATAAACTTTGAGCGGATGCTCTTTAAAAATTTTGTGAAGACTAGCTTCTCTGGATAAGCCTGTCAAAGAGGATAATAATCGATTTCCCAAAGCAGCATTGCCGTCTTTTGCCATACACATCGGTGGTATTTTTCGGCAGACTGCATGTCAGCGCAAAAAGCGGCGGCACGTACGTGCCGCCGCTTTTTGCGTAATGCTGCTATCCGCCTCCCTGTTCAGGGCAAGGCTGGGTTATGCTAGGGTTTGCCGTAAGCGCCGGGCAGGCGCGGCTGTGGCGCTGCCGCCTGCGGCGCGGCCTGGTCAAAAGACTGCACATGCGCGCGCTGGGCATCGGCCGTCTGGCTGGGTGCCTCAGCCGCAGGGGCTGCAGGGCGCATGGCGCTACGGCCATAGGCCGCCTGAGCATGGGAGCGCGGCACGGCGGTAACTGTTGACGGTATGACGGGCTGCACGGATCTGGTCATTGTCCCCAGGGGTTGCAGGCGGGTGGCGATATCGTTGCTCGCCTGACGGGCCTCGGGGGTTTCAATAATCTGGGCATAGGCGCCACGCAGGCCCGAAAGGATAGATTCCACACTGTTGAGTGAATCCATATCCATTTTCAGGTTGGCGCGCAGCAAACGGGCCGTGCAGAGCAGGTACAGGTTGTTCAGGTTCACAGCCAGACTGCCGCCCTTGTCCATGTTCAAAGAAGCGGAAAGCTCGTTAATGATATCGATGACCTTGGAGATAAGGATGCCCTTTCCCGCATAGTCATTGGCAATCATTTTTGTGCGCGCCTGCTGTATGAATGTGAGTGCGCCGTCATAGAGCATGAGCAAAAGTTGCCCCTGATCCGTGGTGCCGACCTTGGTCTGAAAATATGCTTGCGCCGCTTTGTTCATAGTGTGTCCTTATGGCGGTGTTCTTTGGCTGGCCTTATTGTTGTTTCATGCAGGTTAGGAAGAACTGCTTGACGAACTGGAAAGCTGCTTGAGCTGTGACGTGAGCTGATCTTTCTGGGTATTGTATTTTTTAAGCAGGGTTTCAAGGTTGGCAAAATACTTTTTTTGCCGGGATTCCCACTGGTCAAGCCGGTCTTGTTCCTGGGTAATCTTTTTGTCGATATTTTCCATGATGCTCTGATAGTTGTTTTTCAGAATCATCAAGGCACCGTTTTTTGATTTAAGCGCAATGGCTGCGGACGTCTGCTCTGCGGTACTGGTGCCCGAGACGTTGACGGCCGTATAGGTCAGTTCGCTTTTGAGGAAGGTGCTGACCGTCTGAATCAGTCCTTCCTTGATGCGTACCTGGCCCGAGTGGTTGCCGGGGGTGAGGTTGTCTATCTGGAGCGCAAGGCCTCGCGCATCACCGGAAGCAACGCTGTAGTAATAGCCCGGCTGGCTTGTGTCGCGCGTTGCGGCCACGCCGCCAACCGTGACATTGGTAATATTGCCGCCAGCATCAACCGAGTAGTTCACATCGTAGGAACCACCCTTGGTGATGCCCGCAATGTGGCTGCCATAGCGAAAGTCAGAGCTGGTAGTCGTGCCGGTGCCGCTGGAACAGAAAAAATCCACAACATCCGAAAGGTTGCTGTTGATCATTTTTTCATAATTGCTCTTGTCCATCTTCTGCAGCTCGGCAATGCCGGACGAAGGCGCAATTACCAAAAGCCCATAGTTGGAACTCGACTGGTCGGTTTCAACCTTGATGCCCATGTTGGCGAGGTTGGCAAGCACATCGCCCGACAGCACATCAGAGGCAGACGTCCGGCTGGCAAAACCAGGGGGCGCGCTGTTGACCAACGAAGTGAAGCGCGATTTGAACAGCTGCACGCCATAGTTGCCCTGCAGCAGGCCGCCTTTTTCTGCGGTCAGTTGCGAGGTGCTGTAGTTTTTGCTGGTCGTATTTTTGGGATCGTTGGTGGTGACGTCCTTGTTCGGGTCAAATTTTGTGTAATCATTGATGGTCATCAAGACAGAGTTCACGGAATCAAGAAACGTCTGAATGGATTTTTCCACCGAGGTGACGTCTGTATTGACCGTAATGGCTGCACTGCCTTTGTCCTGAATGGTAAAGACCACGCCCTCGATCACGTTGCTCACGCTGTTGGTGTCGGATTCCATGGTCAGGGGCCAGTTGTCCACCGTAAATTTGGCGTTGGCCGCACCGCGGATATTCCAGTTGGAGGACGATGTCACCTGGCCGGTAATGCCCGGACCGCTCAGGGAATCAATATTGTTGAGCTTGAGAAAATAACTGCCGGTCGTAGGCAGGGTGCCTGTTTGCAGGTCAATGGTTGTGGCCCCGTCCGCGCTTACCAGGGAGCCAGAAAGCCCCTCGGCTTTGACGGCGGCGATCACGTCCGCCATCTTGGAGCCGCCAGGAACGGAAAATGTTTTGGGCGTGGAGCTGCTATTGTCGGTATAGGTATAGGTCAGGGCCGGGGGCGTCTCCAGTGTGGAGCCTGCGGCCATGTTGGTAATGGTGGCCGTGGAGTCTGTCTTGACGGTGATTCCATCCATGCCGCCGCCGGTGCCGCCAGCGCTCAGGTAGAATTTTTCCGTATTCGCAAAAGTTACGGTTTTGCCATCTCCACTTAATGTGCCGCCAAAAGACTGAAGCTGGGTCAGCAGATCCTGATAGGTTGCATCCTGCGCAATGGTCAGGCTTTGCGTGCCGCCATTGTTGTCAACAATGGTATAAGTAAAATTTTTTGTGCCGTCAGCGCTTGTGCCGCCAAGCTTTTGCGTGAGCTTGGCGCTGTCAAAGGTAATAGCCGTGCTGGCGGTAAAGCTCTGCGAACCGGAATCGCCCACCACCTTGGTGCCAAGCTTGGTCTGGTCGGCAACGACGGTTGAGGTCATCTTGCCAGAATCGCTGGCGCTGTCGGCAAAGCTAAGGGTTGCGCCGTTCACGTTGGAGAGGTTCAGCTCCCAGCCACCAGTGGCGTTGTTGTAGGTCATTTCCGCCGTGCTGGCGCCGGAAGCCTGGGCGATCTGCAATGCGGCATCCTTCATGGTGGTGCCGGCAGCAATGGTCAGGGTGCGTGTGCCAGTGGTGACGCCATCGTTGATGTTCAGATCAACAGTCAGGGCGCCCGTTAACTTGGTTGTTGTGGGCGTTGAGCCCATGGAAAATTTTGTGACCGGGGTGCTGAACGATGTCTGCGTACTGGTATCGCGCCGATACATGGCCTTGACGTCAGCAAGTTGCAGATTGCCGGAGCCGTCAATGCTGGCAACGCTGCGCCCAACCTGCGCATTAATGGCGGTTGCAAGATCCTGGTTGGTCTTGTCGCCGTTGATTTTGACCGAAAATGTGTTGCCGTCCTCCATGATGAGGTCGTAGGCAAATTTTGTGGGGTTGGTGAGTGTGCTGTTCACATCCAGCACGCTGTTGGTCGACCATGTGGAGGATGCGCCAGATGCGCTCATGCCCACAAGGCCGGAGCTGTGAATGACCAGATCGTTGGCCGCGCCGGTACTCTTGCCAGCAACCTGAAAAACATAGCCGGAACTGGCCTGAACAATGCTGACCTTGATGCCGGGGTTGTCGGAAGAATTGTTGACCATACTCACAAAGGAATCGAGCGTGGTATTGGCCGGAACGGCCATGCTGTATTCCTTGCCAGCATAGCGGTATGAAAATGTCTGCGATGTGCCGGATGTATTGATGATGTCCGTCTTGCTGGTAAAGACGTGCCCGGTGTTGGCCCATATGGCGTTGCTCGCCACCTGGCTGACATTGATGGTATGCTGAACGTCGTCCGCAGAGGCGCTGGCAACAGCAGAAATAATATTGCTGTCGCTGCTGGTTACGTTCTTGGTAACAAAGCTGTTTTTGTTGGCAAGGGTTGCAAGCACATTGCTGGCGGTGCTGACCTGCTCAATAACTTTGTCAAAAGCATCATAGCGCAGTTTCCAGTCGCTTTTCCACGCAGTAAGACGATTGAGTTGCGTGGACTCAATTTTTTTAAGGTCCGAGAGAACCTTGTCAAAGTCAGTATCCGAACCGCTCAGGTTGGATATGGCGCTGGAACCGGATATGGTGGTGGCCATAGGTGCCTCACAAGAAAGATGTGCCGTTCCCGGTGCGGGCATGCGCAAACTAGGGGAACCGCCAGCCGTCATACATGCAAATGGCGGCAATACATGCCGGAGACATGACGGACACTCAAAATTTGCAAAATACGTGCAAATTGGTGGATACGTCAGGCGGGGGGGGACAATGCCGGAAATGCTGAAAAAAATCAGCAGATAGCGCGAATGCCCGTCTTGGTCGTATTTTTCCGCTTGCGCATCCGAAGCGCTTTATTCGCTTCGTGCTGCCGGAAAGGCAGTTTTTGCCCCCACGCAAAATTGCCGAGGGTCTTGCACCTCAGTTATTTTAACGGAGCAAAGGCGAAAAAGTTTAGAGACTGGCGGCGCGTGGGAAATAAGCAGATCCGGTTGGCTGTTGCCCTGGCTGGCATAAAAATGACGGTCTGGTTCCCCGGTACTCTTGGGGGGGGCTGCGTCTGGGCAGGAGGGTGCAGCTCGCTGGCCTTGCAGCCGGGGCAAAAGAGAAGCGGCGGGTTGCCCCGCCTGCTCCTGATTTTTTAGCTTTGTAGCCATGTGATATTAGCGGGCGGTTTGTTCCGTTCGCATCATTGGTGCGTGCGCCTTAGTGCATAAATTCGGCCCAGCGGGCCAGCAGGGCGCGCAGGGCATTGCCCCGGTGGCTGCGGGCGTTTTTTTCGTCCCGCGTCAGTTCTGCGGCGGATTTGCGCGCCGAGGGATCAAAAAAAATAGGGTCGTAGCCAAAGCCGTTGTCCCCGTGCGGGCTTTCCAGCAGGGTGCCTTCCCATGTGCCGCGCACAACCATTTCATCGCCATGGGGCTTGGCGGCGGCCATGCAGCTGACAAAGCGGCAGGCGCGTTTTTCAGCGGGCACTGCGGCCATGGCGTGCAGCAGCTTGCGTATGTTGCGGGCATCGCGGCTTTCGCCGGGCAGGCTCTCCCAGTCATCGGAATAGCGGGCGGAGTATACGCCCGGTGCGCCGTCCAGGGCGTCCACTTCCAGGCCGGAATCATCGGCAACGCTCACAAGGCCGGTCAGGGCCGCCACGGCCCGGGCCTTGATGAGAGCGTTTTCTTCAAATGTGGTGCCGGTTTCCTCGATCTCGCCAATTTCAGGAAAGGACGAAAGCCCCAGAACTTCCACGCCGAACTCGGTCAGCGGGTCGGCCAGTTCGCGAACCTTGCCCGCATTTTGCGTGGCCAGAACGATACGAAGTGTTTTGCTGTGCGCCATGTCTGCATCCTTTATGGGTTTGGGCAAAGAACATATCCGCAGGCGGGCCGCAGGTAAAGAGCGTTGGGCAACACGCCTGGATAGTTTAAATATACTGTTATTATAAAATGTTATGCAAATGTACCGCAGCGTGTGCTTTTCTTTTGCATCTTGCGGGAGTATAGTTTTCACCCATCATTCATCAGAGAGGAAATGAGCATGAAACTCATGGAAATATTCGACGTCCCCACTCAGGAAACCCATATCCCCGTTCCCTATGTTATTGCAGAGGCTGGCGTGAACCACGAGGGCAGCATGGACATTGCCCGCCGTCTGGTTGACGAGGCCGCCGAGGGCGGGGCCAACGCCATCAAGTTCCAGACCTACAAGGCCGGAACCCTGGCCTCCAAGGATTCGCCCGCCTATTGGGATACCTCCAAGGAACCCACCTCCAGCCAGTACGAACTCTTCAAGAAGCACGATTCTTTCTGGAAGAACGAATTTGAAGCCCTCAAAAAATATTGCGATGCTGCGGGCATTGTCTTCATGTCCACGCCTTTTGATGTGGAGTCGGCGCACTTTCTCAACGACCTCATGGACGTGTTCAAGATTTCCTCGTCCGACATAACCAACAAGCCCTTTATCCGCATTCTTTGCGATTTTAAAAAGCCCATTATTCTTTCCACCGGCGCGGCGCACCTGCACGAAATTGCCGAAGCTGTGGAATGGATTGAAGAAAAGGGCAACAAGCTGGCCCTGCTGCACTGCGTGCTCAACTATCCCACTGCTGATGAAAACGCGGCCCTTGGCATGATCCTCGCGCTCAAGCGGCATTTCCCGCAGCATGTCATCGGCTACTCCGACCACACCCTGCCCAACGACATGCATATTCTTGAAACCGCCACCCTGCTGGGCGCGCGCATCCTCGAAAAACACTTTTCGCACGACAAAACCTTGCCCGGCAACGACCATTACCATGCCATGGACAAGGAAGACCTCAAGCATTTTTACAAGCGCCTCAACGCCACGCTGACCAGCGTTGGCGGTATGGAGCTGCGCGCCCTGCCGGAAGAAGAACCCGCGCGTCAGCATGCCCGCCGCTCCCTGGTGACGGCGCGGGCCGTGCCTGCCGGTCAGCTGCTGACCGCTGCCGATCTTACCTGGAAGCGCCCCGCGCATGGCATCTCCCCCCGTAATTACGACGAGGTGCTCGGTATGCGCGCCCGCCGAGATCTGCCAGAAGATACCGTGCTTTCCTGGGCCGATCTTGACAGGGCCTGATTATGAGCAACGGGCGCATAACCCTTGTTCTTGGGCGCATGCCCCACAAGGCCGACCCGGCGGTTTTTCGCGCGGCCGGGCCTTGGTGTTTTGCCGAGCAGGAAGAATTTTTTCCCGACTGGGATAAAAAATTCACCTTTGCTCCTGAGCCGCTGGTCGAGATTCCCTTGCAGGAGCGGGCCTGTCAGGAGGTAAAGGCCCTCTGTGCCGACATGCTGCCTCATGTTGCCGGGCGTATCTGCCCGCATGCCCGCAATTTGCCCCCTGCCTATTGGGAAACCCTGCTCACGCCGTGGGCAATGAATGTTTCCAAGCAGGTTGTGGAGCGCTGGTGGCGGGTCAAGGCCATGGTGCAGGCCTGGGGGCAGGAGCCGCTGCATGTGCCGCTGCTGCCGAGGGACTGCTCGTTCAGTTTTGCCACCGGGCCGGACTTTGTGATGCACGGGGCGCTGGGGCATACCTACAACCACTGGCTGTTCTCTCGCCTGCTGGAAGAGGTTTTTCCCGCTGCCTGGAGCATGGAATATCTGCCTGTGGTGCAAAAAAAGTATGGCGAGCAGGAAAAGCTCTCCGGCAAGGAGCAGGTGCGTGAGGTGCTGCGCAAGCTGATGCTGCACCTGCCTTGCCCCCGGCTCAAGGGCATGAGCATTGCCCAGACCTTGCGTTTTTCGCTGGCCTTGCTGCACCGCAGCCATGGGCCGGACAGGTCGCGACCGCAGGCGGAATACAGCAGCGCCGCCACCGGTATTGCGGCGGATCTGCCAGAAAATTTCGCCAGCACGCTGGTGACGCTGTTCATGGCTTCCTTGCCGCAACTGCTGGCAAGCCACAGGCATCCGGCCCGTCTTACGCCTGATCCGCTGGGGCCGCGCCTGCGCGTTGCCAGTGTGCTGGCCTATGAAGATGCGGATTACCGCCAGTCGCTGGCCAAGTGGCGGGGGCGCGGCAACCGCCTCATGTATGTGCAGCACGGCAGCGACTACGGGCAGGTGCGCTGCGTGTCGGATGTGGAGATGGTGGAATACAGCCAGCATGCCTTTGGCACCTGGGGCTGGAAGCAGCATCAGGGCAGTGCGGGCAACTTTATTCCTCTGCCGTATCCGCAGCTTGATGGCCTTGAAGGGCGCTGGCAGGGGCAGAAGGGCGAGAACCTGCTGTATGTCGGCACCGAAATGCCCGCCTTTCCCTATCGGCTTGACGCGCATCCCTCGCCCTTGCAGATAGTGGAATACCGCAAGGATAAGGCTCGATTTTTTGAAGCTCTGGGGCGCGATGTGCAGGCCTGTTCGCTGTACCGTCCCTATTTCCCGGTTCCCGGCTCCCTGCGCGATGCGGATTGGGTGCTGGAGCGTTTTCCCTCGGTGCGGATGGCCACGGGCATGTTGTCAAACCACCTCTATGCCTGCCGTTTGCTGGTGCTGGACCACAACGGTACAACACTGCTGGAATCGCTGGTTGCCAATATCCCCATGGTGCTGTTCTGGCGGCGCGAGGCCTGGGCGCTGACAAGCGATGCCACGGCCCTGCTGGACATGCTGGCCGAAGCCGGTATATGGCACGAAACACCCCAGGAGGCCGCCGCCAAGGCCGCCGAGGTCTGGAGTGATCCGCTGGCATGGTGGATGAGCGATAAGGTGCAGCAGGCGCGCAAGGCGTACTGCGCGCAGCAGGCCCTGACCGTTCCGGGCGGTCCTAACCCTTACTGGCTGAAAATGCTGAAGAGTCTGTAACACATGCAAGTTCGTGTTTTTTCGTTGTCGCTGTTGGTGGCCGCGGTATTCTGTTCTGTTCTGCTCATGGGCGGCACTGTTCTGGCTGATGACGCCTCGACCCTGCGCGAGGCGCAGGCCGCGCTGGACAAGGCCGATTACGATCAGGCCGTGCGCGTGCTCAAGCCGCTGGTGGACAGCGGCAATGCCGAAGCCCTTTATGTCATGGGCCGCCTGATCCTTGAAGGCAAGGGCGTGAAGAAAAACAATACGCGCGCTGCGGAATTTTTCCGTCTGGCGGCGGAAAAGGGCGACGTCAGCGCCATGAATTCTTGGGCAACGTCGCTGGTTACCGGGGATGGCGTTCCCCGCAATTACCATGAGGCCGCCCGCTGGTTCCGCAAGGCCGCCGATCAGGGTCTTGCCATGGCCCAGTACAATCTTGGCTACCTCTATGCCTATGGCAAGGGCGTGCCCAAGGATGAAGCTGCCGCCATTGACTGGTACACCCGTGCCGCCAATCAGGGGCTGGCTTCGGCCCAGTATTCTCTGGGCTGGACCTACATGAACGGCAAGGGCGAAAATCAGAGCGACACCAAGGCGGCCCACTGGTTTGAAAAGGCCGCGGAGCAGGATCACGCCAAAGCCCAGAACAACCTGGCCTACATGTACGCCGAAGGGCGCGGTTATGCCCAGGATCCCGCCAAGGCTGTGCAGTGGTATACACGCGCGGCGGAGCAGGGCTATGCTGAAGCGCAGTACAACCTCGGCTATATGTATGAGCAGGGGCGCGGCGTGGCGCAGGATTATACCCAGGCTGTGGACTGGTACCGCAAGGCCGCGGAGCAGAACGAAGCTGCCGCTCAGTACAGCCTTGGCCTCATGTATGAACAGGGGACGGGCGTTCCCCGCAACCTGACCGAAGCCAGCCGCTGGTATCAGCTTGCCGCCAAGAACGGAGACCCTGATGCCAAGGCCGCCCTGCGCAGCATGTCCACCAAGGCTCCTGCCAAGGCTGCGGCTCCCGGCAGCTCCACCAAACAGACCCGCGATAAAAAGAAACAGTAAACAACCAGGCGGGCCAGAAGGCCCGACATTCAAAAATATAAAGGCCGTCCGGCATACGTGAGTATGCCGGACGGCCTTTGCCTGTTTCTGCCAATCTGCACCGCCTGTTCCGGCGGCGGCCCTGTTGCCGCCATTGTGGCAGAAAAAGGCTATTTTTTGTCATTGCTGCCAGCGCGGTCGTTTTCTATTCTGCACACATGAAACAGCGCGTTGTTTTTTTTCTTTATCCCGGCATTGTCTCGCTGGATGTCTCCGGCCCGCTGGAGGTTTTTGCGGCGGCTACGGATATTCTGGCGCACAGCAACAAAAATGATCAGGGCTATGTGCCCGTGTTCGCCGCCTGCACCCCTGGCCCTGTGCGTACGTCATCCGGCCTTGTGCTGACGGCGGAGACAACACTCGAAAATCTTTCGCCGGATATTCTTGTTGTTCCCGGCGCAGTGGATGCGGAAGCCACATCGGAGAATCCGCAGATCATACAGCAGGTATGCGCGGCGGCGGCCCGGTCTGCACGCATAGCAAGCGTGTGCAGCGGGGCGTTCATTCTGGCGGCCAGTGGTCTGCTACAGGGCAAAAGGGCGGCAACCCACTGGCTGGTGGCTGACCGCCTGGCCGAGCTGTACCCGCAGATTACCGTGGAGCCTGACGCCATTTTTGTACGCGACGGCAACACGTCCACAAGCGGCGGCGTTACGGCGGGCATAGATCTGGCGCTGGATATGGTTGAGGAAGACTACGGCGACAAGCTGGCAATGGAAGTCGCCCGCGTATTGCTTTTGTACCGCCGCCGCCCAGGCAACCAGAGCCAGTACAGCTCTGCGCTGGCCGTGCAGGTCAATGCGGGCAGATTTGCCCCTCTGGTGCGTTGGCTGGAGGCGAATCTTGGCAAAAATCTGACTGTTGAGCGCCTGGCCGAGGTAGCGAACATGAGCCCCAGGTCGTTCGCGCGGGTATTCCCCGCAGAAACCGGCAGCAGCCCCGCCCGCTTTGTGGAAGGCTTGCGCATCATCCGGGCGCGGGAGCTCATTGAATCCGGGGCTGATTCCTTTGCCTTGGTGGCGCAGTCGGTGGGTTTTGGCAGCGAAGACCGTTTGCGCAAGGCCTTCATTCGCCGCCTTGGCCTGAGTCCCCACCAGTACAGCCGACATTTTTTTAAAGGAGAACAAAGATGAAAAAAGGCCTCACATATGGAATATATATTTATGAACAGGTGGCGGAGCTGGATTTTGTAGCGCCCATGCAGGTTTTTGCGGCATCCAACCAGTTTGCCGGTGGCGGCAGGTTGGTGACGCTGAGCTGCACGGGCCAGACGCTCTGCGGACTGGGCGGTTTGCGCATTACGCCGGACTATAGCTTGCAAAACGCTCCGCCGCTGGATGTGCTGCTGTTGCCCGGCACTGCGGAAGTTTCCGAATACGCCTGGAGCGACCCCGGCATTCTGGATTGGGTGCGCCAGCAATACGAAAAGGTGGAATACCTCGCCGCAGTGTGCACAGGTGGGCTGATCCTGCAAAAGGCCGGCCTGCTCAAGGGCCGCCGGGCCACAACGCACTGGCAGCTCATGGACGCCCTTGAAAGTGACCCGGAAATAACGGCTCTGCCGGATGCGCGTTATGTGCGCGATGGCAAGATCGTCACCTCGCAGGGCGTGTCTGCGGGTATGGACATGGCCCTGTGGCTTGTGGGCCAGATTCATGACCCGGATCACGCCCGCCTAGTGCGCAAAATTTTGCAGTACGATCCGGCCCCGCCGTACACTGCCGAAGTTTAAGCGGCTTCAGCCCATGCCAGACGGGATTGTCTGGCTGAAAATATAACGGCGCAGCTCTGTGAGGGTAACAGGGCTGCGCCGTGCGTGTGATGGCAAGTTGCTTAAATTCAGTTGAGTTCTTTAGAGCAGTTAACCCATTTCATGCGTAACCTGCCCTAACGCAGGCCGTTCTTTTTTTGAAATGCGAGGATGGACAAAAATTCAAAGCCGATGTTGGCGGCCAGATAGGCTGTCAGCTCTGCCTGATCTATGCCGGGCATGACTTCCACAATGTCAAAGCCCACATAGTGCAGATTTTTGAGGGCGCGTACCATGCTCAGCACCTCCCATGAGGTAAAGCCGCCGACCTCTGGCGTGCCGGTGCCGGGGGCGTAGGCAGGATCCACAAAGTCGATATCAAAGGTGAGGAAGACTTTTGTGTCGCCCACGCGCTGCTGGATGGCTTCTATAACCGCGGGCAAGCCCATCTCGCGCATGATGTGCGCGGGCAGCACCTTGAAGCCAAGGTCGGCGGCGATCTTGAAGTCGTCCGGGTCATAGAGCGAACCGCGCATGCCCAGCTGGATAGAGGTGGACGGGTCGATGAGGCCTTCTTCCAGCGCACGCCGAAAGGGTGTGCCGTGGTTGTACGGCTGCCCGAATACGGATTCGTTCAGATCCAGGTGCGAATCAAAATGCAGCAGGCTTACCTTGCCGTGCTGTGCGGCAACGGCGCGCAGCTCGGCAAGGGTGATGGCGTGGTCGCCGCCAAGGCCCAGCGGCACTGCCCCGGCTTCAAGCAGGGGCTGCATGAACTGGGTAATGGCGGCGTACGAAGGTTCGATGTAACCGGGCACAATATTGACGTCGCCAAAGTCGCCGCCCGTCAGCTCGTTGAGAATATTGACCTCGAAGATCACGTTGTTGGGTTTGATCATGCTTGAAATATGCCGGATAGCCGAAGGCCCGAAGCGCGAACCCGTGCGGTAGGAACTGCCCGTATCAAAGGGAATGCCGAAAACGGCAAAATCCATGCCCGTGGGGTCGTCCATACGTGGCATGCGCATGAAGCTGCCGGTGTTGCAGAAACGTGGGGACGAAGACGCGCTGGGTGGTTGCATGGAAGCCATATAAACCTCGATGTTTGGGCCGGAAGAGTTCGGTCTGTTATGGTGCGCCGCCGCAATGGGGGCCACTTGTCTTTTTGCCGCGCAATCAGGCCGCGTAGACCTTGTATTTGATGTCAGAAGGCACGCAGTTTTTACCGTTGATGGGCAGAATATCCTGCGGGCAGGCCGACATGACCACCACGCAGTCAAAATGGGCTTCAAGCACCACGTAGTCGCCCGCCTTGCTCAGGGGCGGCAGCCAGTGGGCCTTGTTGTCCACAATGGGGGTGTTCATCCACAGGTTCAGCGGGCAGGGGCAAAAATCCACCTGTATGCCCAGTTTGCGCAGGGCCGCATACATGTTGTCCGTGCAGTTGGCGTGGTAGCCCTGCACGCCAAGGGCCATGTAGCGGTAGATGTCGCAGGCGGCCATAAAGGTGTCGTGCGCGCCGTTGCTGGTGTCTTCCAGCATGGTGAGCACCGGGCGGCGGCAGTTGGTCACCAGCCTGTCGCCCGGGCCGGGAATGCCCTTGTTGAGGTCGGGCCGCATGTGCTGCATGGACATATATTCCTGTGGGTTGCGCAGGTTGAAGGCCCAGGTGTCCACCACCTGCTCCCCCGTGATGTTGACGATCTTGATGCGTTCCCCGGCGCGCACAATGGCGGCATCGCCGCAGCGGCCGGGAATGGTGGTGTATTCGCTCATGGGCATGTTCTCCTGCCAAATGCTTGTGCCAGATATGGTGACAGCCGCTGGTAACGGATATTGGGGCAGTGCTGCGGGTGCTAGGCAACCTGTCCGTTGCGGTGCGTCCAGCTTTTCAGAAAGGCCGCGAGGCGGGGGCTTTCCGGCGTATGAAAAAGTTTGTCCGGCGGCCCTTGCTCCACAACGTGACCGCCTTCCATGAAGACCACCCGATCCGCCACCTCAGCGGCAAAGCCCATTTCGTGGGTCACTATGAGCATGGTCATGCCGTCGTTGGCCAGGCTGCGCATGACTTGCAGCACATCGCCCACAAGCTCGGGGTCGAGGGCTGATGTGGGTTCGTCAAAGAGCATGATGCGCGGCTCCGTTGCCAGAGCGCGCGCAATGGCAACGCGCTGTTGTTGCCCGCCGGAAAGCTGGGCGGGGTAGCTGTTGCGCTTTTCGGCAAGGCCCACGCGTTCAAGGCATTCCAGCCCTTTTTTCTCGGCGGTGGCGCGGCTTTTGCCAGCAACGGAAATGAGCGCCTCGGTGACGTTTTCCATGACCGTCATGTGCGGCCACAGGTTGAAATGCTGAAACACCATGCCGAGGTCGCGCCTGCTTTCGCGAATGCGTGTTTCGCTGGCGCGGCGGCGGGTGCCGTTGTACTGCACCTCGTAGCCCATCAGTGCGCCTTCAACCAGAATTTCGCCCTCGTCGTACACTTCAAGAAAGTTGACGCAGCGCAGCAGGGTGCTTTTGCCGGAACCGGAAGGGCCGATAAGGCAGACCACTTCCTTGGGCATGACTTCCATATCAATGCCCTGAAGCACCTCGTGCTGCCCATAGCGCTTGCGCACATCGCATATTCTGATGGCAGGGGTGATTGTTTCTTTCATGGCCTGTTCTCCTTTGGAGCCTTGGCGGCGCGGATTCCTGTAAAAATCCGTGCTGGTCTGATGCTGAGCTAACGCGTCAAATGCCTGGTCAGGCGGGCCTCCGCCTTGCCGCATAAAACTGCCACTGCCTCGGAAACGATCCAGTAGAGCAACGCCAGCAGGCACAGGGGCATGACAATTTCAAAGCTGATGTTCATGATGCGGGTGGCAGTCTTGGTCAGTTCCGCCACGGTGATGATGGAAAGCACCGCTGAATCCTTGATAAGCGTGATGATCTGGTTGACTGCGGGCGGCAGAACTATCTGGGCCATCTGCGGCAATTCTATGCGCCACAGTCTGCGCCAGGGGCGAATGCCAAGGCAGTGCGCCGCCTCGCGCTGGCCCTCGGGTATGGACTCGAATCCGGCGCGGAAGATCTCGCAAAAATAGGCGGCAGCATAGAGCGACATGCCCAGCATGCCTGCGGGTTCCGCATCCAGCACAATGCCGATTCGGGGGCCGCCGTAATAGAGCAGATAGAGCTGGATAAGCAGGGGCGTACCGCGAAAAAACTCCACATAGCAGGCAACGGGCTTGCGCAGCCAGGGGCAGATGCGGCGGCCAAGTTCTGCGGCAAAACCCAGCGCCAGACCGCACACTATGGCGACCATGCTGATGCGGATGGTCACCCAGAGCGCTGCGCCAAAATCCGGGCCGTTCTCAATCAAAAAACTCTGCCAGCGGGCCAGAAAGGTGGTGAGGGCGTCCATCAGTGCTTCCCCTTGAGGCGTTCGCCCAGGCGAGAAATAATCAGGCACAGGGTCAGATAGATAATGGCTGCTGCCAGATACACTTCCACAGGCTTGTAGGTTGTGGACACAAGCTGTTCGCTGCGGCGCATGAGTTCTGTGACGCCGATAACAGAAATAAGTGACGAGTTCTTGAACAGGATGATGAATTCATTGACCAGCTCCGGCCCTGTGAGCGACAGCACCTGCGGCAGCTGGATGCGCGTGAGAATACGCATGCGGCTGAGGCCCAGAGCCTTGGCCGCTTCGATCTGCCCCACGGGTATGGAGTTGAAGCCGCCGCGATAAATTTCGGCCTGAAAGGCGCTGGTATTGAGGCCAAGGGCCAGCACGGCAACCAGCAGTGAGGGCACTTCAATATTGACTGCCGAGGGCAGGTAGAACAGCAGAAACAAAATCACCAGCACGGGAATGCCCCGCATAAAGCTGATGTACAGCCCCGCCGCCCGCTTGAAGCCCCAAAACTGCGACCGCCGCATCTGGCACACCGAAATGCCGAGCACAACACCCAGCGAGATTGCCGCCATAGCCACAAAAACCGAAGTTATTGCGCCCTGGAGCAGCTCCGGCATAATGGAAAGGATGAAGCTGCATTCGTTCATGATAGCCTGCTGTGGATGCATCCACTCGGTTGGGCGTTTCCGGCGGGGAACAGTGGGAGGGACTCCCCTGCGGCACGGCTCCCCGCCTGTCAGTATGGTGTTTTGAGCAAACTGGATGCCATTTTTGTAATTATTGTTTATTTACAGCTAGTTACAAAGTTTTAATTGATTTTTTGGGGAGCTTTGTGAAAACAAAAATGTTTTGATTCCGCAATGTTGGATTTATGCAAAACATTTTTGTTTCATCACGCGATCATAATGTGGTTTGGGGCTGTGCGCTTCGAAAGGCCACCTGCGCCGCAAGAAAGGCAAAGACCACGGAGGCTCCAGCCAGAGCGGTAATGCCCGCCACGTCCTTGTCGGGCAGCACTTCCACCAGATCCATGCCAACAGCGCGGCACTTGCTGCAAATGCCGCGCACAAGGGTCATGGCCTCGTAGGTGGTGAAACCTTCCACCTCTGGCGTGCCGGTGCCTGGGGCATAGGCCGCATCAAGAAAATCAATGTCAAAGCTCAGAAACACCGGGGCGTCGCCAATGCGTGCAAGGGCCTCGCGTATCACAGCCTCCGGCCCCATTGCGTGTGCCTCGTGCCCCATGATGATGCGCAGGCCCTGCTGGCGGGGCCAATCAAGGGCGTTGCGGCTGTAGAGCGGCCCGCGAATGCCGATCTGCGTGGAATGCTGCGGCAGGATGAGGCCTTCTTTCAGCGCCCAGTAAAAGGGGGTGCCATGGTTGTAGGGCTTGCCGTAATAGCTTGGTATGGTGTCGCTGTGCGCATCAAAATGGAGCAGGGCCACTGGCCCATGCGCCGCATGCACGGCGCGCAGGTTTGCCAGGCTGATGCTGTGGTCGCCGCCCAGAATGACGGGCAGGGTTTTGGAGGCGAAAAAAGGCTTCAGGCCGCTGGTGATTGCGGTAAAGCTGTCTTCCATATAGCCGGGTATGGTGTCGATGTCGCCGTGGTCGGCAATGGTGAAGCTCTCGTTCACGTCCACATCAAGTTCTGGCGAATATGGCTTGAGCAGGGTTGAGGCCTCGCGGATGGCCGCAGGGCCGAATCTGGTGCCGGGGCGGTATGATACGCCGTTGTCAAAGGGAACGCCGATAATGGAAATATCGGCCTGCGGGGTTTCGCCCGTTGCCGCCGGTTGCCGCATGAAGGTGCGGATGCCGCAAAACCGGGGGGATTGCAGGGAATTGACCGGACACATACCTATTCTCCTGAAATAATGTGCAAACTGGTAAAGTAAGGCCCCGGCCTCGTAAGACCGGGGCCATGTGTGAAGGAAGGAAAGGCTATTGAACGGGAGCGGGCAGCTCTGTGGGAATTTCCATGGTGAAGCCAAACCACTTCTGCTGAAGCTCTGCCATTTTACCGCTGGTGATGAGCTTGCGCAGACCGTCATTAAAGAAAGCCGCAAGGCTTGCACTGTCCGCATCGTTGCGGCCCACCCATGTAAAGTAGACCTTGGGGCCGAAGGGCGGGGTGAGGATCTTGAACACGCCGGGCCGGCGTTTGATAACGTCCGCAAGGTTGGGATAGGACTGCGCCACGCCGTCAAGGCGTCCTGCGGCAAGGTCGGCGTATGCTTCGTCAAAGGCCACGTATTCCTTGACCTTGATCTTGTCCTTGCCGCCAAGTTTTTCGGCAAGCAGGTCGATGGCCTTGATCTGGGCGGAGCCGGTCTGGCAGCCCACGGTTTTGCCGCTCATGTCTTCGGGCTTTGCAAAGGGGCTGTCTGAACGTACCAGCATGGCCACGGTGGCGTCAGCTACGGGCACGCTCAGGGCGTAGTGTTCGTTGCGTTCCTTGGTGGCGGTGACAGACGTGACGATATAGTCAAATTTTTTGGCGCTCAGGCCGGGCAGAATGCCCTGAAAGGGAATATCCATGCGCTTGACCTTAACGCCGGGCATGTCCTTCATGATGACTTCAAGCAGGTCGGTGCTGTAGCCCACGATTTTGCCGTTTTCCATAAATTCAAACGGCGTAAAACGGGCTTCGGTGCCGATGACGATTTCGCCCTTGGCCTTGATATCCGCAAGCAGGTCGGCACGGGCGGTATTGGCGCCCATGAGGAGCGAACTTGCCAGCGCTGCACCAACGACAACCTTTTTCAGCAACATATTCATACGAAAACCCTCCAGATTTTGCAGAGGGTATTGCAACATGATTGCCAAAGTTAAAAGTTGTTTTATTCCAAATGATTAAATATTTTTAATTAAAATAACAGGGGATTACTAAAACAATATTGTTTTATTGTCCTCATAAAGCCACTGTAGATTACAAATTTGTATCGCGGCTGGGGCAATCGCCTGTTTGGTGCGGGCTTTGCTTTTGCCGCAAAGAAAAGGCCTCCACGAGGAGGCCAATAATGATGAAAAGTTGCAGGTGGTTTGGGCGCTATAACCATGCCCGCCAGATGCAGACGAGAGCCGCAGCGGCAATGATGCCGCGCAGCACGGTGCGGAAGCGTTCAGGATTGATTCTTTTCGCCACAGGGAAAGCGCACAGCGTGCCCAGCACCGTGGCAGGCATGCCGTATGCGGCGTAGCGTAGCACTTCGGGTGTGTATAACCCCGCCCCGGCCTGGAGAACGCAGGTCAGCGAAGCCCTGATGATAAAAAAAACGCCCAGCGTGCCGAGAAATATCCGTGGAGTCCACCCGGCATAAAGGCCGTAGGCTCCCACAGGGGGGCCGTCAAACGAGATGGCCGACCCCAGCACGCCCGAGGCAAAGCCCGCAAGCCCGCCTTTGAGCCAGGATTCCTGCCCGGTCTGGCTTACGCGCGAGCGGCTCTGCCAAAGCACAAATGCCAGCAGGAGTATGCCGGTCATGCCCTGGAGCATGCTGCCAGGAACCATCTGGAGAATGAAAAGACCGATGATGGAGCCGGGGATGGCCCCGGCAAACAGGGGGTACAGCGCGCGAACCTTGCAGTACCGAAAATGCATGGCGGCGATCGCGCCGTCCATAACCAGATTAAGTATGCAGCTCAGGGCTATGACAACCTGAATGGGAATAAACAGGGCCGCAAGGGGTAGGGCGATCATGGCACCGCCGATGCCGCTTGCACCTGAAACAAAGCCGCCCACAAACCAGGCGAGCACAACTACAAGAACAGGAGTATCCATAAGGCCTTCGCTGATCCGGCATCAGGGCCGGGGTGGAACGTATTCAACAGGCAACACGGCAGGTTGCAGCCACCTATTGGCCTTACGCGTGAAGCACGGTGCAGGTCAACCAAGCGGAAAGGGGCGGTAGCGGAAAAGGCGTGCCCGTGCCTGGCAGGCCGGAGGAGTTATTGCGCCTTTTCAGGTGTGCATCAACATGCTAATCTTGCTCAATGTTTCAGGGGCATTCTGAAATTTTTGGCTTATTCCCAACCGTTACGGATAGTTGCCAATGATTGATCTTTTGAGCAACTTTGATGCCTTCACCATGGCAGTTCTCGTGGCGGCTCTCTATTTCTCGCTGTCTTCCGTGCTTGTGTACACGTACCTGTACCGCCGAACCTATCCTGGGTTCGGAAGTATGACGCTCGGGCTGGTTTCCTGGTCTGTAGGGCTGTTTCTTAACTACTTCCGTCCCTTTGATCTGATGCTTTCCCTCTACACTAGCGGAGTGCTGATGCTGCTCTCCGGGGTTTTTCTGTTCCGTGGCCTGTTGCTGTACGGCGGTGTCAGGCCAAAGCGTCGCATGGCAGTAAATTATGGTGTTTTTGCGGTTGTTTCAGCCGTGATAGCCTACTATATGTTTGTTGATTTCGACACCTGCACAAGAGTTTCCGTATTTTCCCTTGGCATGGCTTTCATGTTTCTCCGCATCGGGTTTGAACCGTATGTGGTCAAGGGCTGGAAACGGCATGCGACGCAATCCCTGCTGTCGGTGATGTTTGTTATCCTTGGGGCGGTGTTTGTGCTGCGCGCGTACAAGGCCTTCAACGCTGTGCAGTGCCTTCCCTCCGGGCCGGATGAGATGGCCAAGGCCCTGTTGCTCATGGCAATGTTCATTGCGTCAATTTTGACTTTTAGCATCATCGCCATGACATTTGCCAGAATGGAAGCGGAACTGCGGGTCGCCAACGAAGAACTTCAGGATATGTCGGAGACTGACTCCCTCACCAGCCTTGCCAATAGGCGCAAGTTTGATGCCGCGTATGAGAGCGAATGGAAGCGGGCCGTGCGTGGGCGGCTTGGCATGGCCATTGTGATTCTGGATGTTGACGACTTCAAGAACTACAATGACCAGTACGGCCATCAGGAAGGCGATGAGTGTCTGCGCAAGCTGGCGCAGGTTCTGCAAGCGCATGCCCGGCGCGCTACGGATGTAGCCGCCCGTTATGGCGGGGAGGAGTTTGCCCTGATTCTGCCCGGCATGGGGGCTACAGAGGCGTTTGCCCTGGCGGAGGAAGTGGTGCGGGCTTTTGCACAGATGTGCATTGAGCATGCCACTGGCAGGCATGGCAATGTGGTCACCGTGAGCGCCGGAGTTGCGGTGCTGGAACCCACGGGAAAGAAAAACAGGCGTGAGCTGCTGCGCGCGGCAGATGCCGCCCTGTACGCCGCGAAGGCCAGGGGCAAGAATACAGTGATGCACTCCGCCGGAGCGGAGGGGGCTACTGGTCGCGCGTGATAATTGCCGGCCCGGTGCTGACGAATCCTCTTTTTTCCAGCTCTTCCACGGAAAGCGCCTTTGCGAAAAAGAATCCCTGCCCGATATTGCAGCCCATCATTTTGATTTTGGTGAATTGCCCTTCGTTTTCAATGCCTTCCGCAATGGATGCTATGCCCAGATATTTTGCCAGATCAATGACCGTCTGCGTGATGGCGCAGGCATCCGGGGCCTCGTCCAGATCCCGCACAAAAGACTGATCGATCTTGAGCCTGTTGATGGGGTAGTGGCGCAGGGACGACAGCGAAGAAAAGCCGGTGCCAAAATCATCAATGGAAATTTCCAGCCCCATATCGCGGAACTTGCCCAGAGCGCGGCGAGCCTCCTTGGGGTCGGTCATAAGGGCGCTTTCCGTCAGCTCAATGGCAAGCAGATACGGCGGGATGGAATATTTGTTGAGGATACGCTCAATCATGGGCAAGGCCGCGCCACGCAAAAACTGTGATGGTGAAATATTTATGGAAACCTTGGGCGGGTTGAGCCCTGCGGCGCGCCATTGCTCGATCTGCGCAGCAGCCCTGTCGGCAACCCATTCGCCCAGTTTGTCGATAAGGCGTGTTTTTTCCGCCTGGGGAATGAACTTGCCGGGGAACAGCAGCCCGTCATTGGGGTGTTGCCAGCGCACCAGGGCTTCAAGCCCGATTATGCGCCCGGAATCCAGTTCCACCTGTGGCTGGTAGTGCAAAACCAGCTCATTTTCTGTAATGGCGCGCGGCAAACCGCTTTCTATCTGCAGCTGGATGGCCGCCTTGATCTGCAACTCGTCATTAAAGAAGCTGAAAGTATTTTTGCCCTGCCCCTTGGCATGGTACATGGCAATATCGGCATTTTGCAAAAGCGTGCTTATGTCGCTGCCGTGCTGCGGGTACACGGCTATGCCAATGCTGACCCCGGCGTAGATTTCAAAGCCGCATACGGAAATGGGCTGGCGCAACGATTCAATGATGCGCTGCGCAGTGGCCGCAGCCTTGGCGTCGTCCACATTTTCCAGCAGCAGGGTAAATTCATCGCCGCCAAAGCGTGAAACAACGGCATCCGCGCCAGCCGCGGTGGTGAGGCGGATAGCCATTTCTTTAAGCAGGCTGTCGCCCGCCGCATGCCCGATGGAATCATTGACTATTTTAAAATCATCAATGTCGATAAAGGCAACAGCAAACTGGCAACTGGTGGGCGGGTAGCAATCCAGCGCTTTTTGCAGGCGGTCGCAAAACACGGCACGGTTGGGCAGCTGTGTCAGTTCATCGTGCGTGGCCAGAAACTCAATGCGTCTTTGGGTTACGGCGATTTTTTTGATGTCGGCAAACACGCCGATATAGTTGGTTATGGCCCCGCGCAGATTGCGCACAGCCTTGATGTTCAGCCATTCAAGGTAAAAGGTGCCATCCTTCTTTTTGTTCCAGATTTCGCCTTCCCACCAGCCGTTGGAAAACAGCTGATCCCACATGTGCTTGTAAAATTCCGGCCCGTGACGGCCTGAGGCCAGCACACGCGGGGTCTTGCCGATAATTTCCGGCTGCGAAAAACCCGTGAGGCGGCAGAACGATTCGTTGACTGCCAGGATGTTTGTTTCGCGGTCTGTTATGCAGATGGCCTCACCAGTGAAATCAAATACCTGCCCCGTAAGTTCCAGCTGTTTTTCGGCTTCATCGCGGCGGCGCAGGCTGTCGTAGGCAAGAAAGGCCAGTGCCACCAGCAGGGCAGATACCAGCGCCGCCGCGCACAGTGTGGCGGTGCGTATCTGTTCAAAAGGCGCAAAGGCGTTGCCCACCGCGCTGCCCACCACAAAGGTCAGCCCATACTGGCCAATCTTGTAATAGCCGAATATCCGTTCGATGCCGTCAATCTGCGAAGGGCGGCGAAAGTTGCCGCTGATGGGGGAGTTTGCATTCAGATAGGCTGTGCCGCTGATGATATGCCCGTAGATGAGGCCCGCTCCTGTGGAGCGCACAAGCAGTGCGCCGTCAGAGCGGATGACATCGATGGAATCTTGCGCATCAAGGCCAAGGCTGCGAAAAAATGAGGCAAAGTAGTCTGGCTCAACAGAAATAACAATGACGCCGACAAGTTTGTCTTGCCGGACAATGGGGCTCGAAAACTGGATGGTCCATTTGCCGGAAACGCGGCCCAAAACTGGCTTGCCAACATGAATTTCCCGCCAGGGCGGGGTGAGGTGCACGCTAAAGTGTTCTCTGTCGGCTATGCTTATGCCCGCAATGTGCGGCAGGGTTGAATAGGCAACAAGGCCGTTGGGTTCAACTATGGAAATTTGCAGCGCCAGATCGCCGATAATTTTTTTCAGCCGCTCTGCTTCTGTGCGGATATCATTTTGGTCAGGAGTCCATGCTGCATCCAGTTCCTTGATGGCAAGCTCAAGGCGCTTGATTGTGGACAGCATGTGCTCGCTCAGGGCGCGGGCCAGGGTGCGGGTGGTGATTTCAACGGTAGACTGAACTTCTTTTTCTGAGCGCGCAATGTCCCACAGGGTTGCCGACCAGATGATCGTCAGCAGAAAAAGAAGGGACGCCGCCGTGATGGCAAGCATGCGCCTGTTGCAGTTGCATAACGCGCCGTTCTTCTCTCTGGTGCTTTGCTCTGCTATGGGCATGATCTCACCATCATTTGGAAGGAATTCAGCCGGGTGCTGTGAAAGCCGATTCGCCCGGCTGCTGTGCGGGTGCAGCACCAAATACTCGCTGTTGCAGCAAGTTTACATGATGCCGTATGTTTTTTGAATAAAAATAGTTGGGTAAAATATAACTACATAGAATAGTAGACTTTTTGTTGAAGAGACGGCGCTGCCGTGGCACGGCGACATTCAAAGCATACAAAGGCGGCAGCTGCTCTGCGTACAGCATTGTCTTGATAAAATATCTGCAGGTTTGGGCATTATGACTGAACTGGAAAATACATGCCATGCTCGCTCAACTCTTTGCAGCGCATAAAAAATATGCTGTTAAATAGTGCAGTAATGGTATTGTGTCTTTTTTTTAAAAATTCTGACTTCTATAGACTATGATTCGTAACGATACTGTATCGTGAAAGATCTTTTTTATTAATATTTACGCGCTTAGTTTGTTGTGAATGGCGTGTTGATCTATGGATTTTATAAAAATAATATGGCGAACCGTTGATATAAAAAGTAGAATATCATTTTGATTAATGTGATATATTTTATAACGTGATAGCAATTTTGTACTGAAATGATATTGCATCAATGTAAAGGGAAAATAAAGTTTATAGAATTGTTATGGTTACAAATGATGCGAAATAACAATATTTTTATCTAGTCAAGCCGTATTTACAATGCTATTTATCGAGCATCTTCAGCTAAGCACTGTTGTTCGGAGGAAGCATGGATAAATTTTTGCGTTTTATCTGTTTGTGTTCTGCCCTGACCCTCATGCAGCTGGGGGTAATGGCGCTTGTTTCAGGAATCTCCCTTGCGCAAAACGACAGGGGCACGTCATCCGGCCCCGTTCAGGCCAAGGGGTATCCTCACCCCGACCAGTATCTTACCGTCCCAGGCGTTAAAATCGCCGACAATCTGGAGCCTGTCATCCCCCATCCGGAGCAGGACAAGACCGTTCGGGAAAAGCTGGCTGCGCTGGAAAAAAAGTTCGGTAAAAAGCCCAACATCCTGGTTTTTGTGCTTGATGACGTAGGCTGGATGGATGTGGGCTTTAACGGCGGCGGCATAGCCGTGGGCAACGATACGCCCTCGCTGGACAAATTCGCTTCCGAAGGGCTTATCATGACCTCGGCGTATTCGCAGCCAAGCTGCACGCCAACCCGCGCCACCATAATGACCGGGCAGCTCCCGGTGCATCACGGCCTGCAATACCCGCCCATGTATGGGCAGGCAGGCGGTCTGGATGGGGCCATCACCATTGCAAAACTGCTTTCCGATCAGGGTTATGTGACTCAGGGCATAGGAAAGTGGCACATGGGTGAAAACGAAGGCTCCCTGCCCAACAATGTCGGCTTTGACGATTTTCGTGGATTTCTGTCAGTTTCTGACGAATACACGGAATGGCGCGACATTAATGCCAATCCCGAGATTGCCCTTAATCCCCCCCGGTTTGCCGCGTTTGAAAACGCCCTCTTCAGCCACAGCGAAGTGCAGTGCAAAAAAGGCGAAAAAGGCTGCAAGGATCTGCGGGTTATTGATCTCGACAGCATCAAGCACCTGGATGACGACCTGACGACCTACGGCGAAAATTTCATCAAGGCCCAGGCAAAAAATCCCAAGCCTTTCTTTCTGTATTTTGGTACGCGCGGATGCCATTTTGACAACTATCCCAGCGACAAGTATCTGGGCAGATCCCGCGCCTGCACGCCGTATTCCGACTGCATGGTGGAAATGGACGATGTCTTCGCCCGTCTGATGAAGGCCCTTGAAGATTCCGGCCAGATTGACAATACGCTGGTCATTTTCACCTCGGATAACGGGCCGGAAGGCGAAGTATCCCCCTACGGCCGTTCGCCGTTCCGCGGGTACAAGGGCACCACCTGGGAAGGCGGCACCCGCGTGCCTACGTTTGCCTATTTCAAGGGCGTGATCTCCCCCCGCAAGACAGAAGGTCTCTTTGACATGGCGGACATTTTGCCCACGGCGCTTTCCCTCGCTGGCAAGCCCGGAACAGAGCTTGCCAAGCTGCTGCCCCCAGACCGTTATGTGGACGGCATCGACCAGCTTTCCTTCCTGCTGGCGGACAAAGGCAACTCCAACCGGCGCAGCATTCTGTACTGGCTGGGCACAACCTTTGCGGCTGTGCGCATTGACGAGTTCAAGCTGCACAAGGCTGTGCAGATCACCGACATGATCACCCGCAAGGGTTACAATGGCGGCTTTACCGGCGGCATCGTGGAAAAAACCGGCGGCCTTGTGATGTTCAACCTGTACACAAATCCGCAGGAAGACGATTCCGTTGGTATTCGCCACATACCGGTGGGGAATGTCATTAATTCGGAATTTGGCCGCTATCGTGGAGTGTTGCAAAAGTATCCGCCCAATTTCCGCCTGCCAGGGTACTAGGCTTGAAAATAGCGGCGAATATATGCAGATGCGGGCAGGCCCTGTTGCTGGGGCTTGCCCTTGTTTGCTGGACGGACGCTACCCTTGCGGCAGATGCCTCTGATGGATTTGCCGGTTCGCAAAGCTGCAAGAGCTGCCACGAAAAATTTTATTCCCTCTGGTCCACATCCCGCCACGGGCTGGCCATGCAGCCGTATTCAGATGCCACGGTTGGCGCGCAACTGGCCCCGCAGGATAAAGCCATTGAATCCGGCGGGCGGGTGTACCGCGCCTATTGCGGGCCGGGGCAGGGTTTTGTGCGTGAGACTGGCCCGGACGGCAAGCACGACTACGCCATTACGCAGGTGCTTGGCGGCAAAAACGTTTATTATTTTCTTACAACCCTTGAGCGCGGGCGTTTGCAGACCCTGCCTCTGGCTTTTGACGTGCGTAACCGCCAGTGGTTTGCGGTTGCAGACAGCACGGCGCGGCGCAGCCCCCACTTTCGGGCTGGCGGGCGCGAAAGCCTCAACTGGCGCGACCGCGCCTACACCTTCAATACCTCCTGCCACGCCTGCCATGTCAGTCAGCTGGCCACCAATTATGATGCGGCAACCGATAGCTACAGCACCACATGGCGCGAACCGGGCATCAACTGCGAAACATGCCACGGGCCGTCGCAGGCCCACAATGACGCTTGCCTTGCCGCGCAACCGGGAAAGCCGCCTGCGGATCTGAAAATCATTCGTATAAAAAAAGATCTGGATCGCCAGCAGCGCGATGATTCCTGCGCCTCGTGCCATGCGAAAATGTCGCCCCTCACGGATTCGTTCCGCCCGGGCGAGCGCTTTTTTGACCACTTTGATCTGATCCTGCTGGAAAATGAGGATTACTATCCAGACGGGCGCGACCTGGGGGAAAACTTCACCTTCACTTCATGGCTGTCTGCCCCATGCGTACGCGCGGGCAAACTGGAATGCATTTTTTGTCATACTTCCAGCGGGCGTTTCCGTCAGTCCAAAGATCCGGATCAGGCCTGCCTGCCTTGCCATAAGGACAAGGAGGCCGGGCTGGACAAACACACCCGGCACAAGCCGGAAAGCCCCGGCTCCCGTTGCATTGCATGCCACATGCCCAAGACGGACTTTGCCCGCATGAGCCGGAGCGACCACTCCATGCGCCCGCCAACGCCTGCCGCAACTGCCAGTTTTGGCTCGCCAAACGCCTGCCTTGGTTGCCACCCGGACAAGGATGCCGCATGGGCAGATGCCCTTGTGCGCCAATGGCGGCCCAGAGACTATCAGGCACCTGTGCTGGCCCGCGCCCGGCATATTCTGGATGCGCGGCAGCGTAACTTCAGCCAGTTGCCAGCCATGCTTGCCTCCCTGACGGAGCCGGGGCGAGATGCTGTCTACACGGCATCCATGTTGCGCCTGCTGCGCACCTGCCCGGACAGCGCCAAGTGGCCGGTGGTTCACGCTGCCCTGAACGATGAATCCGAGCTGGTTCGCGCCAGTGCCGCCGCTTCGCTGGCCGAAAATCGCGAGGCAACCACAGTGAACGCCCTTGCCAAAGCCTGCGCCGATCCCTCCAGGCTTGTGCGGGTTCGGGCCGCCGAGGCCTTGGCCGGCGTGCAGAGCCAGGATATCCCTGAATCCTCGCGACAAGCTGTTGCCAAGGCCAGAGAGGAACTGGAGCAATCCTTTTCTGCCAGAGCCGATGACTGGGCGGGCAGTTATAATCGCGGCAACTACCTGCTGCGCTCGGGCGACCCTGCTGCGGCTCTTTCATCCTATGAAGCCGCCTTGCGCATGCGGCCGGACGCCAGCGCCGCCCATGTCAATTCCGCCATGGCTCTGGCCCGTCTGGGCAGTATGGCCGGGGCGGAAGCTTCCTTGCGCAAAGCATACGAGATTGATCCCGACAATGCCGCCATTGCCTATAATCTTGGCCTGATACTGGCAGAACGCGGCCTCAGGGCAGAGGCAGAGCAGATGCTGCTCAAGGCTTTACGCCTTGCCCCGATGTCTGACGCCGCCTATAACCTTGGTCTCCTTGCTGCCGGAACAGATCGGGCCAAAGCCTTGGGGTATCTGTGTCAGGCCGCTGACATGCAAGGCGGCAATCCGCGTTACGCCCAGGCCATCCGCCAGATCAGCGGCAATACAGATATCGAGAGCGCGTGCGCAAAAGTTCTGCCAAGCAGGCGCAGTGAGAGATGATATTGCCTGGCCGCTGGGTGAAATTTGCGGCTGCCGTGCATGCAGGCAGCAGTAGTTTTGACAGTAACGGTTTGGGAAATTAAGATTTTTGGGGTTATCGTGCGGTTGGGCTGAACTATGAATCAGGCAGCGGCAGGGATAACTTCAAAGTCAACGCTGTTCAGCATGGCCCTGTTGTGGGGCTGGCGCTTACATTCTAGGTAAAACCTCTTCTGGCGCAGCCTGAAGGGAAGGTAGCCGTGACCTTACCCCACTGCGTATACCACTTGTAAGTTAGTGGTTCCCAATGGGTTGCAGGTTATATTCTTTGCCCGAAATTCTTCCGGTGTCAGCCAGCCTAAGGAACTGTGCGGTCGCCGCTGGTTGTAATCCTGCCGCCAGGCTTCGACTGTTCTGCGGGCATCGTGCAGGGACAGAAACACGTTCTGATTTAAGCACTCATCTCGGAATTTTCCGTTAAAGCTTTCAATGTGTCCATTATCTGTGGGCTTCCCTGGACGAGTGAACTCTATCTGCACGCCGTGTTCAAAAGCCCAGGTATCCAGGGCGTTACCGCTAAATTCTGGCCCGTTATCAA
>NZ_ATUZ01000005.1 GCF_000420465.1 Desulfovibrio desulfuricans DSM 642
GCACGTTTTGGCAGATTTATTTCTGACGCATGGCAGACCTGATAACATTCGCTCGGACAACGGTCCAGAATTCGTAGCGTTAGCTTTAAAAGAATGGTTGGCAAATCTGTCTGTGCAGACGCAGTACATTGAACCGGGCAGCCCTTGGGAAAATGGTTACTGCGAAAGTTTTAACGGCAAGCTTCGGGACAAGCTGCTGGACGGCGAGGTGTTTATGACGTTACAGGAAGCCGAAGTAGTTATCGAAAACTGGCGCCAGCACTACAACCACCGTAGGCCGCATCGCTCCCTTAACGGTAGACCTCCTGCGCCATTGACAGTTTTTACCCCTCCCCAAAGAGGAGAAATGGGACCAATCTCGCCTCCGCCAGAATTATCAGCTATACAGGCGACAGAAACAGAACCACAAAGAATCTACCACTAACATTTAACCTGGTACAAAAAAACGGGGCTGGTCAGCCAGGCATACCGCGCTGTTCAATCCACTTGTAAATTGTCTCATTAGTTACACTTAAGTAGACACAGATTTCATCGACAGTCAGCCAACGCTCGTCCATGCCCTGCACCTTTTTCATCACGGATTCCTATAAGAATAACATCTTGTTATTTTTTATTCTTTTCTGGCCAGACGATAGGTGAAAATTACATTAAATGCAAACGACTTGAGTCGAATAGTATCGATTTTTATAGAAAAGATCGATATACTACGTAACATGCCGAAACACATAGCGGAAACATTTTTCACATCCGATATTACTAACTCACCGCCAGAGCCGCTGTGTGCGGTGCGGCGTCATCAACAGCAAGCCGCAAGGCGCATTACATCCGGACGCCCCAGACATGGTAGCCGGTTGGCGGGAATTCCCCCGCCGCTGTGGCGGCAATGCGCCATACAGGAGATAAGGCGAAATGCTGTAATAAACTCTTGTGCGCCGCGTGCGACCTGCTCCAACCTCCCTGGAGATTGGAAATGGAAACACGCGAAAATGAATATTTTGTCATCAAGGACTTTGAGCGCAAGGCGCAGGAGCTGATCCACATTATGCTGCATCTTTGTGAAAAACGCGTGCTTGCAGCGGAAAAAGCAACTTCCCCCACGGGGGATACCATGGCGGAAGCGGCCTTGGCCGTCAAAGCCAGCATCAGGACATTTATCTTTATAGAGCGCTTACCGTATAAATAGCCGTTGACCTGAGCGCCCACGGTAGCGTGGGCGCTCTTGGCAAAGCGTCATCGCTCCACGCCTCGCTGTTTTTCTTTTGTGTATTCAAAGCCCGGCTCACGACGAATACGATTACCCACCAGTAGCAAGGCTTTTCCCCATTTTTTCTGTGCATAGCCCTTGGCCACGGCTTCAGCCGTTTTATCTTGGGCGGTGAAAAACATCTCCTTGCCACTATCCCTGACAGTGCCACCGTTTGGCAGAGTGAACACAACCGCGCCTTTTCCATCCACACGGTGCTTTATTTGGATGTTTTGCTCAACAGCAACTTGTTCCATGCACAGAACGGCCTGGAGACGGGTTTTGCCCTTGCCGGAAATACCCTCCATTTCCAGAATGCCGCGCTCTTTCTCCACCTGTTCAACCCTGGTCGCAGTCTTGACGGTGTAATCCTGTCCGTGGGTACTCCAGTCTTTCACTGGAGCTGCGGGCCTCTCCGGTGAAACAATTTCCGTGCTGGAACGCAGGACAGACAGAGCGACTTCGCTGCCCAGTTCCGCCTTGTGCTGCAAAAAACCGTTCCATGACGTGTACGGTACTTCCTGGCGCACCACTTCACGCGGTTCCTGAAAGGTCAACTTTTCCTTGGCCAAGGCCTCAGCTTCGTGCTTTCTGGCCAGTTGCAGCAGGTTGCGGCGGTTGCGCTTGGCAATGCCTTTTTTCTCCAGTTCCCGGCGCTTGGCTGCCCATTCGGCACGAATGGCGGCAAGGACGGTGGCTTCCTGCTCTTTGATGTTTTGAAGCGTGATTTTCCGGGCTTCAATACCCGCCTTAAATTCTGCGAATAGTTCACCGCGTTCAGGAGAGCGCTGCAAGGGCGTGGCCTTATAGCGTGGGTGTTCTTGTATGTGCTCCAGACTCTGCGGCGGAAGGTAGGGGCCAAGGCGGGCCTCCAGCTTTTTCTGCGAGAGGCTTCTGTCCAGAGCGCTTGCCTTCATGGCATGAGTCGGGTTGCTGCTGTGTCGGTCTTTGATCGCCAGGCCGTTGCCATGGGGCTTTATCTCCAGGCCGCAACAGGCAAGCGTTTCATGCAGCGCTTGCCAGGAGGCTGCCGCTTCCAAGGTTTGCAAAACCGCCTCTCTGTGGCTCTTGGCGTAGCCCTCAAAGGATTGCTGGCCGGTGTGGGCTTCCACCAGGGCGGCTTTTTCGCCCAAGCGCGTCCGCTCTCTCTGACGCTCAGAAGCCAGATCACGCCCGTTATCAACGACCAGACCGAATTCGCGCTCCAGCTCCCGGCATACTTTGTCGCGTATCCAGAAGTCACGAAATTCCTTGTTCAGGGTGTATTTTTCCGGGTGCACCATGTTGTAGGCAATGTGCATGTGGATGTTGCCGGTGTTTTTATGCACGCCACAATGGCGTTGATGAGCTGACCAGCCCAAGGCCTCGGCAAAACGTTCTTCTATCGCTTTGAAAGATCCTGGTGTCAGTTTGGCTTCATCTTCAGGCCGAAAGCTCACAACCAGGTGGTAGGTCTTCGAGTTCGTAGCGCGGGTATTTTGCGCCTGTGTGTCCAGAACCTCGGCAATGCCTTCCGCGTAATCCTCCCCGCCAAGGCATCCCGCACACCAGCTCATGAGCGCCTTTTCGCCTTCGTACCCGGCATCGGCAATGTAGGCGGCAAGGCGGGCGTAATTGTCATTTTTCGGCGCTATGCCGATGCGTTTGCTGATCATGGCTATCTGATCAGTCCGATGGCGTTTTGCAGCTCTCGCTGTCGGGTGTCCAGATCATGCAGAAGCCGATGTACGGTATGTTTGTCCGCGCCATTGGCCAGAGCCTGCTTGACCAAGCCGCCCAAGCGCCCAAGGTCGCCTTTAATCCGCCGCAGTTCGAGCCGGGCTTCCTGATGTTCCAGGCTGGGTACGGGAAATCCCAGACACACCCGCTTGCTGAACGTCGAAAGTGATAACCCGGCCTTGCGGGCTGACGCCCGGACTGCGGCGAACTCCTCCGGTGTCAGGTATGTTCTGAGTATCAGGCGTTTCGAGGGCATGGGGAACCTCCTTCAGGTTGGAGGCGCTCTGGCCCGCGTAGTGGCGGTAAACGTACCAGGCATATCGTCTGCCGCGCTCCACATCCGGGGAATGATACTTGCCGACTGCCTGCCAGTTCAGGCCGTGCCGGGCTATCTCCTGGGCCAGAATCCATTTGCCCCAAGTGGCGTTTACCTCAGGGTCAAGCAAAGAAGCTGGAGGAATACCGTAGCGTTCCATCCACCACGAATTTACCTGCATCAGGCCCACATCAAAGCTCTTGCCCGCCGCCTGCGCTGCCTGGATTATGCGCTCGGCTTCCTCTCGCGTTGCCGGAAGATAGGATTTGCCCGCCACGTTGATGGCCAGAGGATTCAAATCGGACTCCTGCCGTGTGATGGCTTCCAACAGCTTTGGCGGCGGGCCTGATTCTGCTGCTCTGACCGGCAGGGTTGAGAAAAAAAGGATGGCCATAGCCAGCATGAGTGCTTTCATCATGGAGTCTCTACCTCCGGTTTTACGTTGAGCGAAACGCGAATAAGTCAGCCCCGCAGGGCAGGACGGGGATGGAACTACCTGAAAGGTGGGTACACTCCCCTTGTCCTGTCCTCTTAGAAAAATGCAGTATAACATACTGAAAACAATATTGTTATGCCTCGAGCGATCTTTGACTAACATTGCTTTCCGTCGCTTTTACACGCATATCCTGGCCCGGACGGTATCTTGGGAGGCTAAGCTGGAATGGCATGTAATTGCAGGAGAATAGAGAATATTACGGAATAACTGGCTGTCATTCACAATTTTGCAACAAGCTGCTGCAAAATTTTGCCAGCCTGCAAATTTGGCAACAGGCTGCTGCCAAATTCACACATCTCTTTTCCTCATTGGCAGCGCCGAAGGCGCTTGCTTTTTAATTCTGGCCAGCGGCACAACTTATGGTCAAGGCCGCAAAATCCGATCAATCTGGCTTCCTTCATTTCTGCTTTCTTAATTTTTTGCCTCTTGGGTATTTATGAGCGACACTTGAGGCCTAACCATGCGACACTTAATTTTTATACAGCAGGGAAAGACGGGCTTTACTCCAAAAAAGCACCCCTGGAAGGCTAGCGAGGTAGTAAGGAAAGGAAGAAATGGCCTGAAGACGGCCTTTAAAAGGCTCAAAAAGCAAAAGAGCCCCGTGGTGGCTCATCTGCTCCTGGCAAACGCCGGTTGGATGCGGCGTACGTATGCCTGGCCTGGGCTGTAATCCGGTGGATACCCCAAGGCCTCGTTTGTTCGTCGTTTCGCCTCGGAGCCGTCCAGGCTCTGCATGAAGAATTCACCGCATTTGATGTTCCAACGGCGCACGGCTTCTTCATCATACGGCTGAGCCTGACTCCGATACGGCAGCTTTTTGGCGATCCGGCGCATCAAATCAGACAATTTTCGATTTGCCCGTTGTGCCCGGCGCTGGAGCCTGGCTGAGGCTCTCTGTCGCTCACGCTCAAGCATAGGGCCAAGATCCAGCCACTCAAAGAAAGCCGCTTTCACAACCCGAATTGCCCGGCATCCGTAATAGTCGCCTTGTTCGTTCTGCGTCCGTGGCTGTGCTACTTCCAAAAAACCGGCGTGCTTCAACAGGGCAATGGCTCTTTCGATGCGGCGCTGGCCGATGCCCGCAGTCGCCACCAGGCTTCTCATATCGATATCAATAAAGCCGTGTTCCAGGGTCGGCGTGCCCAAGCAGAGGGAAGCGAGATCCAGATATGAAAGAAGGGTTTCAATGACGATTTGCAAGGCTTCCCGGCGTTCGCTCCGAATGGCCCGTTTTGCTTTTTGGAGTGGTGGGCATTTGGCAGGATGCCTGTACCATGCTTTTGCTCGTTCCGCTGCCAACGACAAAATGCGCGGCAAACCACCTTTTCCTTTGCGAATGGGATGGGTAGGGCTGAGCCTTGGCCGTTTTGGGCAATGGCCGCAACGGTTTCCGGTCGCGGCGCTCATTCTGCTACCCTATTGCTACCCCAAAAAAAGGGCAAAAAGGAAGGGTTTACATGCAAATCTTGCACGTAAACCCTTGTATTTATGGAGCCGCCTGTCAGATTTGAACTGACGATCTGCTGATTACGAATCAGCCGCTCTACCAACTGAGCCAAGGCGGCGTAGGAAAATCTATTTATCGTGGCAGGGTAGCAATAGGGTAGCAGAAAACAAAAATCAAGAGTCCCAAACGCATGGCAACTATTTGATTTATCCCTATTTTTTCTACCAAAACCCTCCAGGGCATTACTTATTACGAATCAGCTGCTCTACCAACTGAGCTAAGCTGGCAACCGACATGAAGTGCCAAAAAACAGGGCCGTTGTCAAGCGGATAGGTCTGTTCGGCTTACGCGCATTCCACCACGAGGGGGATGACGTGCAGCTCGCGGTTCACTTCTTCCGTGTGCCCCAGCTTCCACTTGGTGGATTCCACAGGCCAGCCGAGGTGGGAGGCAACATCGCGCGCAACGCCAGCCACATTCAGGATGGGGTGCCGCTGAAAAACCTGGGGCAGCCCATAGGTCAGGTTACAGGCAAGGCACTTGCCGGGGCGCTGGCGCAGTTCAAAAGCCAGTTTGGCCTTTTGCGGCTCAACACTGCGGCAAACAAGGCCGATGTCGTAAGCGCCTTCTTCTGCGCCGCCAAAAAGCGCGTCAAAAAATTCATCTGCACGGCCAGCGGGAAAAATCTTGTCCAAAAAGGTCTGATCCAGGTTCTGCATGGTCATAAACATCCTCTGTCATTACATGAGCGGTGTTTGTATTCAAATGGCCGTCAGGCCACAAGAGCGCGTAGCAGCTCGCGCCCAAGGCGGATATCATCGCCATCAAGGCGCGAAAGCGAAAAATACGGTATCAGTTCCGCAGGGCTGGCGGCATTGCCGCCGGGATTGCACCCGGCAAGTGCGCCGAGCCATCCGGTTATTCTGCGCGGGTCTGCTCCCATTTGTCGCAGGTTGCGCAGCGCGAGGCTCTGGTGCCTTTTGGCAAGGCGTTCGCCCTCGTCATCCAGAAGCAGCGGCACATGCGCATAAGCGGGAGCACCATAGCCCAGGAGCTTGAGAAGAGCAATCTGCCTCGGCGTTGAAATGAGGATGTCGCGCCCGCGCACCACCTGATTTATGCCCATGAGCGCATCGTCCACGGCCACGGCAAGCTGATAGGCCACAACGCCGTCAGAGCGGCGCAGGGCAAAGTCGCCTCCGCAGTCGGCAAGTGTGAATGCTCGCGGCCCAAATACAGTATCGGTGAAATTCACAGGCCCGTCCGGGCAGTGCAAACGCAGGCAGGGGCGGCGGCCTGACTCCAGCAAGGCTTGCCGCTGCGCCTGATTCAGGCTGCGGCATGTGCCAGGGTAGGGCGCTCCAGCATCATCAACATGCGGCGCACCTGCCATGCTGCGCAATTCCTTGCGTGTGCAAAAGCATGGATACGTCAGGCCAGCGCTTTCAAGCTGCGCAATGGCGGCCGCATAGTGCTTGCCCCTGCGGCTTTGCTCAAACGGTCCCATGCACCCGCCAGCCGGTTCCGGCTTGTCCGGGCCATAATCCCAATCCAGGCCAAGCCAGGTCAGGTCTTCAATGAGGGCTGCGGTGTATTCGGGGCGTGAGCGCTGCGGATCAATATCTTCAATGCGCAGTACCACCTCGCCAGAGCTGGCCCGGGCGGCAAGCCATGCAAGCAAAAAAGCCCAGGCGTTGCCAAGGTGGATATAGCCGGTAGGGCTGGGAGCCAGCCTGCCGCGAATAACAGGCGCGGCGTGCATGAAACTATTTTTTGTTCCAGGGCATGGCCGAAAGCAGTATGCCCAGACCGCAAAAGCCTGTCACACCTGCAAACACAAGCCCCGCGCCCACAAAGGCCGAAAGCCACAGCATCGAGGGCCACGCCAGAGAGCCGAGCACGCCAGCCAGCACCAGCCCGCCAGCGCCAATCTGAATCTGGCGAAAAATGGGCAGCGTCTGTTTGGAGGTTTCCACAGGCAGCGCCTGTTTGGCCCAGGCGCTAACGCCGCCTTCCATCTGCCATGCGGGGCCAGCCGCAAGCTTTTGCAGCAGGTCGCTGTTCTTGGTGGTGCGGTTGCCGGAATTGCAGGTAAATATGATGGGGAGTTCAGCGGTGGCGGGGCGCAGATCCATCCACGAAATAACCGAAAGGGGGGCCGCTTCGGCACCGGGAACGCGCAAGGCGGCGAGTTCGTCCGCCTCACGTACGTCAACAAGGCGGGCCTTGTTATCCTGCATCATTTTGAGGGCTTCTGCAGGAGAAATATTGGGAAGCATCGACTATGTCCTATGAATTCTTATCCCGGTTTTTGGCGGGAGTTTTTTTGCTTTTGCCATCGTCAGATTTGGAAGAAGCCACCTTGCCGTTGCTCTTGTCCTTCTTGCCGGATTCAGACTTGGCAGACTCGCGCTTGGTGGGTTCGCCCTTGGAGGCGCTGGACTTGGAAGAGCCAGACTTGCTGTCGCTTTTGGCGGCTTCCGGCTTGTGGTTTTCAGTCTTGCGCGTTTCAGCCTTGGGAGCGTCAGATTTGCGGGCTTCGCTCTTGCGCTCGGACTTTTCAGCTTCAGCCTTGGAAGAACTGGATTTGGACGACGAGGCGCTGCTCTTTTTGTCTGACTTGTCTTCCTTGACTGATGCCTTGCCTGAAGACCTGGAGGACGACTTGTCAGCCTTTTCCACCTCGATCTTGCGGGTGGAGCCGTGTTTCTTGTCCAGACTGGCCACTTCCACAAACTGATCGCGCGATTTGGAAGGATTTTTATTTCTGGAGCGGTCTTTGTCTTTTTCCTTGCTGCTCTTTCTATGGTCGTCATTGCTGGCAACGCTGGAGCGGGAGGAGGGCTTGTGGCTGCGATAAATATCGCGCACGGCCTTTTCTTCCGCGTAGTCGTTCAGGCGGGTCTGGGCTTCGGCCACGAGATTTTCGGTGCCGTCCATTTTGACGCGCCGGGCACCGAGGAATGTGCCTTTGAAATATGGGTCGTCCAGAGAATTGACGCGCACGGTGGTGCGGCGGTGGGGGCTGTGGATAAACTTGCCGTCGCCCACATAGATGCCGGTGTGATAGCCCCGGCGGGGGTGGCGGAAGGCGACAATATCGCCAACCTGCATCTCTTCCACATTATTGATGCGCTTACCCACAACGGATTGTTCACGCGCGGTGCGCGGCAGGCTCACGCCAACGCTTTTGTACGCCCAGCAGACAAATCCCGAGCAGTCAAACCCGCCCGGCGACATGCCGCCGGGAACATATGGGGTGCCGATGGCAGACCGTGCCTTGCGCAAAAGCTGCTGACTGCCCTGCTGTTCGTTATTGTCAAAAGCAGCTTCATACGAACGGCGAAAACGCTGTTCCGCCTGTGTGCTGTAGTCATCACGCTGGTTGTTTTTTACTGCGCAGCCAAAGGTCATGGCGCAAGCCAGAGTCAGCGCACACAGTTTCAGGCATCTACCCATCGGCACTCCGTGTGGGTTGCGCCGCAGCACAAGGCAACGGCGGGTCACGCAAAAAAACGGGAATAACCCCGTTTGTCTGTAGTTGGTCAAGCCTTGATGTCTAAAAGCGTACCCAGCATGGAATCACTGGTGCGCACTACTTGCGCGTTTGCCTCATAGGCGTGCTGGGTGGAGATCATCTGAGTGAATTCCCGCGCAAGATCCGTACCGCTGGGTGCGGATGCTTCCAGGGGAATACCGGAAGTGACATCAAGAACGGCGTTGGCGGCATTCCAGTTCGAGCTGGGGCCGACTTTTGATCCCGCGTCTTTCATCGCGGCTTCAAAACTGACGCCCTGATCGTTGGCGTTGCTGGAGTAGACGGCACGGCGCGGCTCAAAACCAGCCGTACTGACGTTGGCTACATTATGCGCTGTAACAGCCGTGCCCCACGAAAAGGCATTCAAGGCTGATGCGCCGATCTGTAGGCTACTGCTACTCATCATTCACACCTTACGGCTTAACTAGCACAAGTATTACCCGAATACAAAAACTTTTTTTTGGCCCGGTTGGCGGGTAATTGCGGTTTTTTGCAATCAAGGGTCGGGGCAGGTTTTCAGAGTATTATCGCGTACTCAGAACATGCTGCCGCATGGCGCCAGTGTAATCAGCGTCAGCAAGGCATGTCAGCGAACAGAGAGATCGCGCTCGATGCGGGCAAAGGCATTGTGGTTGTGGATTGATTCCATGCTCTCCACCTCAACGCTGAACCACTCCACCTGCCCGTGGGCCGTGAGCTTTTGCGCCACGTTGCGCACCACGTCTTCCACAAAGGTGGGGCGGGCAAAGGCGCTCTCTGTGACGAATTTTTCATCCTCACGCTTGAGCAGGGTGTAAACGGCTGAAGAGCCGGATTCTTCGGCAATGTCGATGAAATCCTCAAGCCACGAAAAAGCCCGCATGCGCAAACGCATACGCACCATGGCCCGCTGACTGTGCGCGCCCTCGCGGCTGATGGCCTTGGAGCAGGGGCAGACAGTCATGACCGGAACATCGGTTTCAAGAACGAACGACTGGCCCTTGTCGTCCAGCTCGCCGGTGAGGCGGCATTCGTAGGCTACTGTGGCCGGGCTGCCCGAGGCAGGGGCCTTTTTGACAATAAAATAGGGAAAGCAGAACCGGGCATACGCCCGCCGCGCGCCAAGCCGTTCCTTGATATTGACCAGCAGCCGCCGCACGGACTGATAGCTGATCTCGTCGTTCCATTGTTCCAGAGCCTCAACAAAGCGGCTCATGTGGGTACCTTTGAAGGATGAAGGCAAGTCCACCCCAAGGTCTACGGTAGCCACGGTCTGTTGCGTCCCCTGGCAGCGGTCGCGCACCAGCAGGGGCAGCTTCAGCTCGCGAACACCCACGCGGTCAATATTCAGGGCAACCTGCGGGGCGTGGCTCTGTACGTCTTCCATTATGCCAGATCCTGTCCTGTAGTAGTAGCGGTAAAAGTGCCGTGCTTGACGCCGCGGCAGGAGATCAGTTTGTCGGCAAGGGCGCGCAAACGCTTGGGCTCGCCCTTGAGCACCAGCACCTCTAGGCAGTTGTAGTGATCCAGATGCACGTGAAGCGTGGTGACAATAAGATCGTGGTCATCGTGCTGGATAGTCATGAGCCGACGGGCCAGATCGTTTTTGTGGTGGTCATACACCAGGGTGAGCGTACCCGCGCCGGAGGCATCGTTGCTCCAGCGTTCTTCCACCAGCGCCTTGCGGATAAGGTCGCGTATGGCTTCAGAACGGTTGGGATAGCTTTTGCGTTTGCACAGCTGGTCAAAAGGTTCCAGCAGATCTTCATCCAAAGAAACGCCGAAGCGCGCCAGGTTTCCCATGGTATTTCCCGTATGGCCCGTGAGGGCTGATTGGTGTGGTTGAAGAACGCCCCGAACTCAGGCCCGGCGGCTGATTTCCCAAACGTGTACGGTAACGGGCACGGGCTGGGCGTAAAGGGGATCCACGGTTTCGTGGTGCACCCGTCTGCCTTGCCAGCCGCCGTTTTGCAGCGCGTGCAGAAAAGCATCGTACACTGTGCGGCCCGGCTCCGCCACCCATGCCGCGCCTCCAGGGGCAAGGGCATGGTCAAGGAAGCGCAGCACCGGAGCCACAAAACGCTTTTCATACATGATATCGCCGCCCCAGATACGGTGCATGCTCTGCGCCCGCACGGCGGGCCGCCGCCAGTCCATGACTGTCCACAACGGCTGCGGCACTTCGTTGATATCGGCGTTACGGGCCGCAAAGTGCAGGGCGGCTTCCTCATAGTCCATGGCAGTCATTTTTGCGCCAAGCCACTGGCCCACCATGGCGGTGAGGCCCAGGCCGCAGCCGATATCCAGACAGGGCTGCCCGGCTATGCATTGCCGTTGCTGCGCAAGCCAGCCCGCCAGGGCAACGCTTGAAGGCCAGAGTTCCGTCCAGTAGGGCAGGCGCTCATCGTCAAAATCATCGGGCGAGGCCGTCATGGCGTCCCAAAGCTGCTCAAGGTCGGCGGCCCGGCTGAGCCGCCACAGGCGGCCTGCGGCGCGCACTGAAATGTGCGGCGTGTATTCGGTCAGGCCGTGGGTTTCAGATTGGGAAAATTCGGAAGTCGGTTCGGTCATTCGGCAAGCATAGCGCAATGGCCTGTAGCTGTACAGATACGCAATAGTGGGGCAAACCCTGGGCCGATGTGCCCTGCGGCGTGAAAATAACGCGGCAGAAACAGAATTTAAGCCCGTAGAAGCAGCGCGAATTTTAAAAAGTAAGCACTTGAGAAGCATTTCTTGCGGGTATATAAAGATTGGCCTTACAAAAATGCGTTTTTCGACCGCAAGGGCGGCCATGCGCGAAGCCCCGCAAGGACATTTTCATGGACAAGCACAGCGAATACCTGAACCGTATCCTTTTGAGCCGCGTGTACGACGTGGCGGTAGAAACCCCCCTGGACGAGGCGGTCAGTCTTTCGCGCCGCACCGGCAATAATATTTTGCTCAAGCGCGAAGACCTCCAGCCTGTTTTTTCCTTCAAGATCAGAGGCGCCTACAACAAGATGGCGCACCTTACCAAGGAAGAACTGCGCAGGGGCATTATTACCGCCTCGGCTGGCAATCACGCTCAGGGCGTTGCCCTTGGCGCGCGCAAGCTGGGGTGCGAAGCTACCATCGTCATGCCCGTGACCACGCCCGCCATCAAGGTCGAGGCTGTGAAGCGGCTGGGTGGTCAGGTTGTGCTTTCCGGTGAGTCTTTCAGCGATGCCTGGAAGCATACACTTGACCTGATTCAGGAAACCGGCTGCGTGTATATTCCGCCTTTTGACGACCCGGATGTCATCGCAGGGCAGGGCACCATCGGCATGGAAATCCTGCGCCAGCACCCCGGCGATATACACGCCGTTTTTGTCCCCATCGGCGGGGGCGGCATGGCGGCGGGCGTTGCCGCCTACATCAAGAACCTGCGGCCTGAAATCCGCGTCATCGGCGTGGAGCCTGTGGATTCCGACGCCATGCGGCGTTCCGTCATGGCTGGCCAGCGGGTAGAACTGCACGATGTAGGTCTGTTTGCCGACGGCGTGGCCGTCAAGCTGGTGGGTGAAGAAACCTTTGTTCTCTGCCGCGACCTGCTTGACGACATCATCACCGTTGAAACGGACGCCATCTGCGGCGCTATCAAGGATATTTTTGAAGACACCCGCGTGGTGGCCGAGCCTGCGGGCGCGCTTGCCCTGGCTGGCCTGCGTGCTTACGCCAAGGCGGGTGATCTGCATGATGCCACCCTGGTAGCTATTGTGAGCGGCGCAAACATGAACTTTGACCGCCTGAGCCACGTGGTGGACCGTGCGGAGATAGGCGCTCAGCGCGAGGCTCTGCTGGCAGTCACCATCCCCGAAACCGTGGGCAGCTTCCGGCAGTTGTGCGCCTCTTTTGGCAGCCGCAACATCACGGAACTCTGCACCCGGTATTCAGACCCGGTAAAGGCCAGGGTGCTGGTGGGCATCAAGATCAACGGGCGCGATGATGTGCCCCAGGTGCTGAAAGAACTGCGCGGCAAGGGCTTTGAGGCCATTGACCTCACGGATAACGAACTGGCCAAGGTGCATGTGCGGCATCTGGTAGGCGGCAATGCGCCACAGATTCTGCACGAGCGTTTGCTGCGCTTCACCTTCCCCGAACGCCCCGGCGCGCTGCTGGACTTCATGGACGCCATGCGCGTGGATTTCAGCATTTCGCTGTTCCAGTACCGTTATCACGGCGCGGATTTTGGCCGCGTGCTTGTGGGATTTGAAGCGCCCGATGAGAAGAAGGAAGCCTTTGAGGATTTTCTCAAGCGTGTTGAAGCCATGGGCTATCCTCATGTGGAAGAATCCAACAACGATGCCTACAGGATGTTTCTGGGCTGGCACGAATAAGCCCGTCTGAAGCTGAATAAATGTAAAACACCGGCTGCCCTGCAAAGAACAGCCGGTGTTTTACATTACGGCCTGTTGAACAAAAGCCGCGTTAGTTATGTGCAGATACTGCTTACTGGCCGAGCAGCTTGCGCGCTTCCGGGGTGAGGCCCTTGAGGCTGGCAAAAACAGCTTCGGCCCCCCGCTGGTCAGGATCCTGAACAATGGCAATAATGACCTTGTCCGCCGTAGCGTTGACCTTGGTCACGCCGGGGGCGGGAAAGGCCTGGCTGCGCAGTTCGCCGTTAAACGTCCAGAACGGCCCCTGCGGGCGGGGCTGGGAGGCGTTGGCCTGAAGGGTGGCCAGCTTGTTGGCAATGGAGGCGCTGTCGTCTTTCTGCGTATTGGGCAGAACAAAAATGCTGATGAGCGCGGCGTAGTCGTCTTTCTTTTCGTTGGAAAGGCCCAGAATCAGCATGCATTCATCGGGATTTCCCGATTTGAAGCCCATTTTTTCCTCGCCGTCCCAGCCATGGGGCAGGTCGGCACTGAAAAGCGTAAACGAGCGCGGTTCAGCCTGGGCTGTGACCGTCAGGCAGAGCATGAGAAGGGATAGAAAAAACAAAGTCCGCATGGGAACCTCCGGGTTGCGGAAAAATCGAATCCGTATGTGCAGTTGGGTATACGCGCTGCCCGTGTGCGGGGCAAGCATCAGCGCCCGAGCGCCAAAAGGAACGGAAAGCTCGCGCCCAGCACAAGCAGCAGAAGCCCAACTACATTGAGCCAGTAGAGTTTGCGGGGTGCGCGCAGAACAAACAGGGCCACCCAGCAGGCAATGGCGAGGGTCATGGGCACAAGGCCCATTGCCTGCTCCGCCAGACCTTGCGGCAAGGGCCCCTGACGCAGGGAAAAGCCGATCACAAGCCCCCAGCGGTCAATGCAGCGGGGGATAAAGCCCACCATGGCCCACAGGGCGCACCAGCGGGCAGCGCGCTGCTCGTCCGCCAGCGTGAATGCGGCTCCGCTGTTGCGGGCCACAAGGGAAAGGATGATCAGCGCAACGCTGCCCGCTGGGGTCAATGCGGTAAAGTAGTCGTGCAGGGTTTTGGGAAGCACGGCCAAAGCCACATCCCCCATGCTCAGCCCTTGCGGCAGGCCGGAAAAGGGCCAGTTGGGCAGAACCTGCGCGGCAAAAAAGCAGAGGGCCGCCAGCAGCGCAAGGCCAACGCGCAGGCCGATCTGCCCTGGCTGCCAGTAATCCTGCGCAGCTTGCGGCATGGGTGCCGCGCGGTCGGCGGCAAGGTACAGCAGCAGGCAGATTATGCCAGCCAGCCATGCGGCAACCGCCGTTGTGTAGGGCAGCATGGCGGGCATCCACAATGATACGCCTTCAAACATGTGTTCCGTGCTGCGTATGCTTGCCAGCAGGGCAAGAACACTGCCTGCGGCCAGCAGCGGGCCAAGAACCGCCAGCCCCGCAGCGCTGCGGGCGAGGGTGCGCGCGCCATAGGCGCAGAGTCTGGCCTGGCCTCGTCTGCCTGTGGCCAGGGTGAGAGCGATAATAAGGGGCATGGCCGAAGCGGCGCTTGCGCCCAGGGTCAGAACAGCGGCAATCCATTGCCAGCAGAAAAGCCAAGAAGGAATAGTTTGCATACCCAGCCTTGTATCCCGAGGCCGTGCCAGCCGCAAGCGAAAGACCTCTCTTGCTCCTGAGCGGCCCTTGCCCTATAGTTCACGCCACTCTGCAATCACACTGGGCGGTCATTGCGCACCGCAGCATGGGGTTTTTATGTCGTTTTTTGCTGTTCTGCTCCTGGCCGTTGCCCTTTCCATGGATGCATTTGCCGTTGCTCTGGCTTCTGGCTGCGCCCTGCGCGTGCCGCAGGCACGTCATTACTTCCGGCTTTCCGCGGCATTCGGTTTTTTTCAGTTCGCCATGCCGGTGGTGGGGTGGTATCTGGGCATTACCATGCGTTCTTATATGGAGGCGTGGGATCACTGGATCGCCTTTGGCCTGCTGGGCTGGATAGGCGGCAAGATGGTGTTTTCGGGTTTTTCAGCCCTGCGGGCGCGTTCCTCCTGTCCGCGCCCTTCGGTGGATCCCACTGCGGGGCGCAACCTGCTGGTGCTGAGCGTTGCCACAAGCATTGATGCCCTGGCCGTGGGCCTTTCTTTTGCCATTCTGGGAACTCCTGTCTGGAGCCCTGCCCTGATGATCGGCCTGGTCTGCGCGGTTATTACCGCTGTGGGCGTGTACCTGGGCAAGGCGCTGGCCAATCTCTGCGCGGTCAACGGATGGGCTGAACTGCTGGGCGGGCTGACCCTGCTGGCTATTGCCTGTAACACGTTGCGCGAGCATAATGTTTTTGGTTAATCACCAGTAACTGCCGTTTGACCGGCAAAACCGCAGGAGTTTTCATGGCTACCGTCAGCGCAAAATATCTTGGAGATCTGCGCGTGGAATGCGTCCACAACCAGAGCAGCACAAGGATCATCACAGACGCTCCTTCTGACAATCAGGGGCTGGGTGCGGCTTTTTCGCCCACCGACCTGTGCGCCACAGCCCTTGGGGCCTGCGCCATGACCATTATCGGCATTTATGCAAAGACGCATGGTGTGGACGTGACCGGCACAGAGATGGAGATCAACAAAACCATGAGCGCCGACCCGCGCCGCATCGGCAAGATTGAAGTGACCTTCAAAATGCCCGACCGCGAATATTCCGCCAAGGAAAAGACGGTAATTGAGCGCTGCACTCAAAGCTGCCCAGTGCACCACACCCTGCACCCCGATGTGGAGCAGGTGTTTACCTTTATATGGAAGAACTGAAATCGGCGTGCGGGGGTGCTGAAAGGCGCGCCTTGAATCTGCCTGGTGCGCGTTATCAGCACTCCTGCATGGTGCTTACCCGGCATAACAGGATATCGCATGACTTCTCCTCCATTGGTTTCAGTAATAATCCCCAGCTATAATTACGCCGGTTTTCTCCCTCACGCTGTTTCCAGCGTGCTGCAGCAGCGTTGCCCGCAGGTGGAAGTGGAGGTGATTGTGGTGGATGATGGCTCAACGGACAACACCGCTGAGGTTGCCCGTTTGTTTGGGCCGGATGTGCACTATATTTATCAGGAAAATCAGGGGCTTTCCGCAGCGAGGAATGCTGGATTGCGTGCGGCGCGCGGTGATTTCATCGTCTTTCTTGACGCGGACGACCTTCATGCAAAGGGATTGCTGGCGAGCCAGCTGAAAGTTTTTACCGCTCAGCCTGAGCTTGATATTGTCATTTGTCGCTGCCTGGATTTTTCAGAAGGCGCAAATAGACAGGTCGATGGGTTGTGGTCGCTGGTCAACAGCCATTGGGATGTGCATGCATGCAACGCCAACCTTGCTCCCGTGCATTGCTATATGGTGCGGACAGATATTGTGCGCCGTGTCGGCTACTTTGATCAGGGCCTCAGATCCTGCGAAGATCAGGATTACTGGTTGCGATGCTACGGTCTGGGGGCCAAAGTGGGCATAAATACAGATGGGGTGGTGTTTTACCGCAAGCACGGCGGCGGTATGACGGAAAATCGCGCCCGGATGTATCACCATGACTCGCTTATGCACGAAAAGGTTGGCCGTATGCTGGCCGAGCTGCCGGAGTTCCCCTTGCAGGCCAAGTGTGCAGGCTGGCTGGCCCATGCCGCTGGCTGCCTTGTTTCTGCCGGATATCTCTGCGAGCTTGATCCTGAGCGCTCACGGGTCATGCAGGATTTTTTTACAAAGGCAGTGCTCGCAGCCGCGCCGCTGTTCAGCAACAGTTTGCCGCGCAATGATACGGGCAATCTGCGCTATGTTCAGGATTATTACGGGGGGCGGTGCCTGCGCCTTGCCACATGGTCTGGCTTGCAACTGACGCCCACAGCCGCCAAGGCCCTAATGGTGCTCAAGCGCATGTTTCCCCGTATGGCCGATCTCTCGTCAGATGCGCTGAATGCGCGCCTGCGCAGCACCTATGCCAGACTTTGCGTGATTGGCCTGCCATCGCAGGTGGGCACGGGGTAAACGCCCGAGCAGCGCCGCACAGCGCAGACCAACTCTGCGGTCTTGCTGTTTGGCCCGCAAGAGGCTATTGGTCTGCCTGCACAGTTTCCCGCCATATGTGGCGAACGAAGGAGATATTCATGCCGAAGAACGCGGCTTTGATTCTTGCAGCGGGCAAGGGAACCCGCATGCACTCGGACAGGCCCAAGGTGCTGCAAACGCTGCTGGGCGAGCCAATGCTTGCCTGCGTCATTGAGGCTCTGCGCCCTGTTTTTGCGGAAGACGTCTGGATTGTGGCCGGGCATCGCGCCGAAATGGTGCAGGCCGCCTTTCCTGACGCCCGCTTTGTGTTGCAGGAACAGCAGCTTGGCACAGGCCATGCCCTTATTCAGGCTCTGCCCGCACTGACAGAAGCCGGTTGCACCCATTTGCTGGTGGTCAACGGCGACGCGCCCCTGCTTTCGGAATCTCTGGTTCGTTCTTTTCTTGCCGAGGCCGTTGGGGCCGATCTGGCTTTTGCCACCATTGAGCTGGACAACCCCGGCGCGTATGGCCGGGTGGTGCGCCAGCAGGGCAAGGTCAAGGCCATTGTGGAAGCCAAGGATTATGATTCCTCGCTCTACGGGCCGCCCTCCAACGAGGTTAACGCGGGCATGTACTATTGCAGTCTTGCTGCGGTGCAAAGCCTTTTGCCTCACCTGAACAACAGCAACAAGAGCGGTGAGTATTACATTACAGACCTCATCGGCCTTGCCGTTGCGGAAAAATACGAAGTTCTCGGCATCCAGTGCGGCCGCGATGATTCGCTCATGGGCGTGAATTCGCCAGTTGAGCTTTCCCGTATGGAAGAAACCCTGCGCGCCCGTATTGTTGATGATCTGCTTGCCTCGGGTGTTATCGTGCATGCGCCGGGCTCGGTGCGTGTTGGCCCCCTGGCGGAGATAGAACCCGGTGTGGAACTGACTGGCCCGTGCGAAATTTATGGACGCACCAGCATCAGCCGTGGGGCCAGCGTTGCCTCGCACTGCGTGGTGCGCGACTGCGTGATCTCCAATAATGCAGAGATCCGTTCCTTCTCCCATCTGGAAAAAGCCCGCGTGGGCGCAACCGCTTTGGTGGGGCCCTTTGCCCGCCTGCGGCCCGGCGCTGTGCTTGAAGAACAGTCGCATGTAGGCAATTTTGTTGAGCTTAAAAAGACCCATCTTGGCAAGGGCGCCAAGGCTAACCACCTTACCTATCTTGGCGATGCCGAGATAGGCGAGGGCACCAACATCGGCGCGGGCACAATCACCTGCAATTATGATGGAAAGCACAAGTTCCAGACCAAAATTGGGCGCTATGCCTTTATTGGCAGCAATACGGCCCTGGTTGCGCCTGTGAACGTGGGCGACGATGCCCTTGTGGGCGCAGGCTCGGTCATTACCCGCGACGTACCCAACGGCGAACTTGCCATAGCCCGCGAAAAGCAGAAAAATCTGCCCCGCAGGAATAAATAAACGGCCCTGGCGGCCTGTGCCGCAAGGGTTTTGGCTTTTTGCAGCCCGCGTCGGCACAGCCCGGCGCGGGTATTTTTTCGCCCGAGCGTATCCATTCTTGCCAAGGTCATGTCGCGGTGTTATTTACAAATCATGGAACTTTTGGAGCAGCTTGAATCGCAAGTCGAGGCGCTTTTGGCCCGACTTGACCGCCTCAAGGCGGAAAACGCGAAAATCAGTGCGGAGTCTGCCGATGTGGCAGCCAGAAATGACGCACTTGATGAAGAAAACCAAAAGCTGCGTGAAGCTCTTGAAAACGAAGAAAAGCTACGCACTGAGGCGCTGAATCGCATTGACGCCTTGCTGCGCAGGATTCAGGAGCACGACAGCGTCGAGTAGGTTTTTGTGAACCAGGATACTATCAACCTCACCGTTCTTGGGCTGAGCATTGCATTCAAGCCTGGAGCCGACATGCGGCGCGTACAGGAAGCCGTGCGGCTGGTGGAGGAACGGTTCGCAGACCAGAAGCTGAGGTTCCACGGAGGGCAGACCAAGGACATTCTGCTGACTTTTATGGCCCTTGGACTGGCGGATGATTTGCTGCAATCGCAGAAAGAGCAGGCGGACGTGCAGAATCGCGTCTCAACCTTGCTTTCAAAAATAGAGGAGTCCTCTTAGGCTCCTTTGGGCGCTTCCCTGGGACGCGCGTGATTTATGCCTCGGTGCTAACCTGACAAGAATATAAAAGGGGGCCGTCACTGTCTTTGTGTGTGCACGCCCGGCAAGACCGGGAAGCCCGGAAAGGACATACAGGCGCCCGACCTGGTTATCCAGGTTCTGTACCGCAAGCATGACACGGCGCTCCGGGGAACGCGCCTTCTTTTGACGTATCTGGCTGCCATTCTTAGTGGCCGATGCTTTTGCGCAGTTCATTCCAGACCGTTAATCGGTATCCAGCCAGGGTTTCAGCAGCCCCTTTGGGCTCATTTTGCTACGGTGTGCGGCAGTCTTGCCGCTTGCCGGTGTTCATCGGCCCGCGCCTCTTGGCGCAGGGTCCGTATCGATAAAAGAGAGAGGCTGGATTCATGGATCCATTGTTCATTGCAGCGCTTGTAGCTGCGGCGCTGCTGGGGGTTGCGCTGGGGGTGTTTGCGCACAAGCGTTCTGCCGCAAAACGTGTGGGCGACGCCGAAGATCTGGCGAAGCGCATAGTGGCTGAGGCGCGTAAAGAGGCGCAGGCCCAGAAAAAAGAGATATTGCTTCAGGGCCAGGATGATCTGTTCAATCAAAAGCGGGAACTCGAAAACGAATTCAAGGAACGTGAGCGCGAGGTCAAGGCCCGCGAACGCAAGCTTGAAGAAATGGGCGGTCGCCTTGAGGAAAAGCTTGAAAAAGCAACCACAAGGGAGCACGAACTGCTGACTTCAGAGAAAGAACTGGCCCGCAAGGAGCGCCAGCTTTCTGAATCTGAAATGTTTTTGCAGACCCGTATTGAAGAGCAGGAGCAGCGGCTTTCTGAAATTGCTGGCCTCACTGCCGATGAGGCAAAGGTTCGGCTTTTCAGCGAAATTGAAGCCAAAACCCGGCACGAATCGGCGCGCATGATCCGCCAGATTGAAATGGAAGCGCGCGAAACTGCCGACCGCAAAGCCAAAGAAATTCTCTGTAATGTCATCCAGCGCTACGCGGGCGACTACGTCAACGAGCAGACTGTTACGGCTGTGACCCTTCCGAGTGAAGATATGAAGGGCCGCATCATCGGGCGCGAAGGCCGCAACATCCGCGCGCTTGAAGCTGCCACCGGTGTGGATCTTATTATAGATGATACGCCTGAAACCGTTATTCTTTCAGCTTACAGCCCGCTGCGCCGTCAGGTTGCCAAAATGGCGCTTGAGCGTTTGATCCAGGATGGCCGCATTCATCCTGCCCGCATCGAAGACATTGTGCAGAAGTGTGAGCAGGAACTGGACACCCAGGTGCGCGAAGTGGGCGAACAGGCCACCTTTGACGCGGGAGTTCACGGTATCCATCCGGAAATCGTCCGTTTGCTCGGGCAGTTGCGCTACCGTACCTCGTTTACCCAAAACGTGCTCCAGCATTCTCTTGAAGTTTCGGCCCTGTGTGGCATGATGGCCGCCGAGCTCGGCATGGACGTCAAAAAAGCCAAGCGGGCTGGCCTGCTGCACGACATCGGCAAGGCCGTTGACCACGAGGTGGAAGGCCCGCATGCCCTTATCGGCGCGGACCTCGCCAAAAAGTACAACGAAAGCCAGGAGATCATCCACGCCATTGCAGCCCACCATGAAGACCAGCGCCCCTCAACGGCTCTGGCAGTGCTGGTGCAGGCGGCGGACTCCATCTCTGGCGCGCGCCCCGGCGCACGTAAAGAGCTGCTTGAAAACTACGTAAAGCGGCTTGAAGATCTGGAGGGCATTGCCACCAGCTTTGATGGTGTCAGCAAGGCATACGCCATTCAGGCTGGCCGCGAGATTCGCGTGATGGTCAACTCCGACATGGTTGATGACGACACCACGTATATCCTCTGCAAGGATATTGCTGAAAAGATTGAGAAAAACCTTACCTATCCCGGCCAGATCCGCGTGACGGTCATTCGTGAACGTCGGGCAGTGGGGCTGGCCAAGTAGAGCAAAAGCCTTAAACAGGCGCTCAACGCAGGCAAAACCCGCATGCGTCTGTTTCGCGGCAATGATTTGCAGGCAAATCCTTGCTTGAGCATTTCATGAATGAAATGATCAGGCCCATGGGTGCAGCGTATGCAGAACCTTCCCTTATTTGTGTTAGATCTGGCGGCCAGCTTCATGCTGGCCGCTGCCGCATCTTGCCGGGCTCGCTCTACGGGAGCACATTTCAGCGGTGCTGCCGTTCTTGCCTGTCTGGCGGGGATGGCCGCGCCGCTCGCTCGTGATGGGCTGCTCGGCTATGGCGCCATTACCCTCAATCAGGGGGAATATCTGGCTGCATGCGTGTGCGGCGGCATTGCCGGTATCATTATAGGGCAAAGCAGTCGGGCCTGGATGGCCTTCTTTTGGCTGGATGCGCTGGGGCTGGCGCTTGGAGCTGGCGTGGGAACCGTAAAGGGCGTGATGGCCGGGCTTGGCCCCACAGGCAGTATACTGGTTGGGATACTGGGCGGGCTTGTGGGCGGCATTGCGCGAGACCTTTGCCTCGGGGATATGGCCCGTGCGGTGGAAGAAAATATGTACGCTACGGCCGCCGCCTTTGGCGGCATGCTGGCGCTGACCGTGATGCTGCTGACAAATCTAGATCCCTGGCAGGGTGCGCTGTGTGGGGCGTTGCTGGCGGTTGTTTTGCGAGGGGTGAAAAAAGCCAAAATTGTCTGAAACGTCGGCGAGTTCGGCAAATGATTGCGAAAAAACGGCACTACGGCTTGACTCCGTAGTGCCGTTTCGCTATTTTTAACTTCCGCTGCACGAGCAAACCATGCTTTTTGTGGTTAATTTGCAAAAGGCTGAAAAACTGGTTGACTTGTGGAGTAGGGGGGCGCATAACCGCTCCTCGCGACAAGGGAAAACGGTTCACGGAAACGCAAGCGAAAAGAATTTTCGCGGGAACGAAAAAAACGGTTGACTCCTGAAGCGAAGGGGAGCATAAACGCTCCTCGCGATTGAAGAAAA